>CAZUZY010000516.1:0-5245 GCA_964624885.1 uncultured Polyangiales bacterium
CGAGCAGCGCGGCGACGACGCCGAGCACCGCCAGGCGCGAGAGCCCGCTGACGCCGGCCACCGGGTGGACCGCGAGGATCGACGCCGAGAGGGTGAGCAGCCCGGCGAGCCCGAACACCCGCTCGAGGAGCACGACCACATAGGCGTTCGGGCCTCCCGCGAACGCGTCGCGCATCGCGTGGGCCCGCACCACGTCGCCGCCGACGTTGCCGGGCAGGACGGTGTTGTAGAACACGCCGACCCACTGGAGGCGGACGAGCGTGGAGAGGCGCGGAGGGGCGGGGGCCCCGTAGGCCGCGAGGACCACCCGCGAGCGCGCCGCAGCCAGGGCGAGGTTGAGGCCCGACAGCGCGAGCCCCGCGAGCAGCGCGAAGCCGGACATGCGCCGCGCGGACTCGAGCAAGGCCGACAGCGGTGCGCGGGTCAGCGTCCAGGCGAGCGCCGACCCCGCGACGACGAGCTTGAGCGCGAACATCGCGCGCGCCCGCACCTTGCTCGGCGGGACCTCGACCGGGTCGCTCATCCGGACCCGAGGTGGTCGCCGACGACGCTGACGACCTGGGCGAGGGTGGAGAGTGCGAGCAGGGCGGTGAGGCGATCCCCGCGGGCGAGGGCCGAGAGCACGATGCCCGGATAGAGGAAGTCGAGCCCGCGCGCGAAGCCGCCGGGCCGTAGCCAGACCATCTCGGACGACACGAGGGCGAGACCGCCGAACAGCGCGGCCGCGAGCGCCAGCCCCGAGCGGTCGCGGCGCAGCGACCAGAGATGTCGACCGATCATCAGGAGCAGCGGACCGCCGACGAGGACCCCGAGCGCCACGTGGCCGTCGATCTTGGGGTCGCGCACCCACGCGAGGACCAGTCGACCCGGGCCGAAGAGGGGCGGCGCGAGGTTCTGGAGCCCACCCCCGTGCGGGTCGGGCGGCAGGGCACGGCGGAGGAACAGGGCCCAGGCGATGGCGGGCAGCGGCGCGAGCGCGAGCGGGAGGAGACGGCGCACGGTCGTGGCGTGGAACAGCGCGCGGCGACGGTCGAGCGCCTCGGCGAGGAAGAAGCCGGCCGGGACGAGCACGTAGGTCTCCCGCCCGAGCGCGGCGAGGGCGAAGGCCCCGGCGGCCGCCCACCGCCGCTCCCGCGTGAGCAGCAACACCCCGAGCAGGCCGCAGAACTGGGCCGAGAGCTCGATGCCCGCGATGTCGGTCGTGCACACGAGCCCGCCGCTCGCCGCGAGGAGCAGGCCGAACCACGGTGAAGCCCCACGCGCCGCGACCAGCGCCGCGGCGAGGGCGCCGATCCCGGCGGCGAACAGCAGGTTCCAGCCGACGATCGCGCGCGGGATGCACGGCGAGCTGCCCGCGCAGGTGGTGGCCGCCAGCGCCGGCAGCAGGATGCGGCCGTAGCGGTACCTCGGCGCGTCGATCCACGGCAGCACGTCGCGCCGTCGCAGCAGGGGATCGTGGGCGATGAAGAGATACTGCTGGCCGTCGGTCCCGTACCCGCCCTTCTCGAGGGGGTAGCCCTCGTCGAGCACGAACCGCGGTTGCCCCTTGGCCCAGTCGTGGAGCTCGCCCACGCGGAACACGGCGAGCACCGTGCGCGCCGGGTGGGTCAGGCTCTTGACCGCCACCACGGTGGCGTGGAGGCACAGCGCGGCGATCGCGGTGAGCACGATCGTCCGGAGCGCGCGCGCCATCGCGGCGGCTTACCCTTCGTGGGCCCAGGGGGGAAGAGCTAGGCAGACGGGCGCGGACGCGGTAACGCGCGCCCCATGATCGCAGACCCCGACGCCTTCGTCGCGCGCGCGCTCGCCGAGACCGATCGGGCGCGGCCGCTGCTCACGATCGTGATGCCCGCCTACAACGAGGTGAAGACGCTGCGCTCGATCGTCGACGCCGTGCTCGCGGCGCCGGTCGCCTCCAAGGAGCTGATCATCGTCGACGACGGCTCCAAGGACGGCACCCGCGATCTGCTGCAGGGGGAGATCGCGTCCCTCCCGGGGGTCCGCGTGGTGCTGCACCCGCACAACAAGGGAAAGGGCGCCGCGCTCCACACGGGGTTCCGCGAGGCGCGCGGGGACTACGTCCTCGTCCAGGACGCCGACCTCGAGTACGACCCGCACGAGTACCCGAAGCTCCTCGCCCCGCTGCTGCTCGACCAGGCCGACGTGGTGTTCGGCTCACGGTTCCTCGGCGGCGGGGCTCACCGGGTGCTGTATTTCTGGCACTCGATCGCCAACGGCCTGCTCACCCTGGCCTCGAACGTGGTGACCGACCTCAACCTCACCGACATGGAGACCTGTTACAAGGTGTTCCGCCGGGAGATCCTGCAGTCGCTGGTCCTCGAGGAGGAGCGCTTCGGGTTCGAGCCCGAGGTGACCGCGAAGGTGGCGCGGCTCGGGGTCCGGGTCTACGAGACGCCCATCAGCTACCACGGTCGCACCTACGCCGAGGGCAAGAAGATCGGCCTCAAGGACGCGTTCCGGGCCATCTACTGCATCGGAAAGTACGGCCTGCTGAAGCGCTGACGCAACTCTCGCGGGGCTCCTGCCGACCCAGGGCATGGACGACACCACGCTCACCGAGCCCACCTTCGATCCCGACCGGACCGCACCGGTCGCGTTCGATCCACCGGACCAGGACACGACGGCGCGGATCCCCGTCGAGTCCTTCGACGCACCCCTGCGCCTCTCGCCCGCCTACCTCATCGAGGTGCGGCGACCGCGGGCGGCGCCCACCTTGCTGGCGATCCGGTCCACGCTGGCCGATGCCCAATCGGTGGCCGAGGGCGTGCACCCCGGCGTCGCCGAGGTGGTGATCCACGAGGTCCCGTTGCCCTGCGACGCGGCGACGCTCGCCCGGCGCATGGGTGATCTGCGCACCTGGACCCGGGAGGGGCAGAGCTGGCGGCTCGGGTAGGGTGCGGCGGCGCGCCGACCCTGATACGAATGCCGCATGCGGCGTGCAGCGCTCGGACTCGTCGCCCTCGGGGCGTTGGTCAGCTGTCGGGGCACCAAGACCTTCAAGACCAGCGTGGAGCTCACCCGGGTCTACCCGCTCGGTCGCGACCCTCGCGCCCCCACGCTCATGGACGTGGAGCTCCGCTACTCGGAGTGCCCGGGCGACGCGCGCAAGCTGGTGCGCGGCGACAAGGACTTCGCCAAGTGCGCGCTCGACAAGCTCAAGACCGGCATGAAGAACGTCAGCGTCGAGATCGTCCAGTCCTACAACTCGGAGCGTGGCAACTGGCGCGGCGACGTCGTGAAGATCGGCGAGTGCGCCGTGAAAGCCGACTCGAAGGACGAGGCCAACTACGAGCGCATCGAGGTGTGCTCGGAGCTCAAGATGACCGGCGCCCCCGTCGGCGTGCACTGCGATCGCAAGCGCACACCGGCGCTGGTCGAGAAGTGCCCCTGGCTGCGCCGCGACTAACCGACGCTGCTCTCCCGCGCCATCGCATCGGCGACGAGCCGCTCGTGGACCTCGGGGGAGATCTCGAGGGCGTGCGCGGCCTCGCGTAGGGCCTTGTGCTCGTCGGAGGCGATGCGGCCGCTGGCGGCGGCCATCAGCACACCGGCCTCGAGGACGCTCTCGCGCACGTTCATCGGACGGTCCTTGAACGGCTGCACGATCTCGCGGGTCATCTGCCGCCGGACCTCGTCCTCGATGGTGGTGATCTCCTCGTCGGTCGCGAAGTGACCGGACTCCTGGAGACTGCCCCGCATGAAGGTGCGCTCGGCCTCGTCGAAGCGTCCGTCGACCTGGCCGATCTTCACGAGGAAGCGGAGGAACTGGCGCGCCTCCGGGGTGAGGGGGGTGAGATCGGGGCGGTGGGAGACCAGCTGATCGAGCTCCGTGCCGCTGTCGAGCGCGACGGCCGGCCGGGGCCACAGCGAAGGCGCGAGGCGGTGCAGGACGCCCCGGAACGATGCCGCGAACCCGCTCCGCTTCTGCCCCGCGCTGGCGAGCGCCCAGCTCGACTTGTGGACCGAGATCACCCGTTCGCGCCGCAGCTGCTCGAAGGCGGTCAGCGCGTGGGCGACGGTCTCGCTGCGATCGAGGGCCACCTGCAGCGCGCGGCCGTCCTCGAAGGTCATCGCCGGATCCTGGTCGAGGAGGGGGTGGAGGGGGTGGGCGGCGTTGCCCACGAGCAGCACCGCGCCCGAGGACCAGTGGGGGGCGACCTGCTCGACCAGGCCCTCGAAGACGAGCGTGTCGGCGAGCATGCCGTCGAACAGCGCCTTGGCGGCCGCGCCGACCGCGTCCCGGACCTCGTTCACCTCGACCTTCGACTTCGTGGAGGCGAGCACGGCGCGCACGAGGCGCAGCCCACCCCCGATCGGCACGTGGGTGAGGGTCACGCCGTTGCCGAGGATGCGCTCCGACGACCGATCGGCCGGGTCGCCGCGGGTGACGAAGCTCACCATCACGAACGGCGCCGGGACGATCGGGTCCTTGGGGAACACGAGCCCGCGCAGGTGGGAGTGCGCGCCGTCGGCGCCGACGACCAGATCGTAGTCCGCCTGGTCGCCGTGGGTCACCCGCAGCCGTGCCCCGACCGGGGTGAGGGCGGTCACCGCGTGCTTGACCTGTACGCCCGCGGCGGTGGCCAGGGCGCGGGTGAGCTCGTCCCGGCCGATGCCCACGACCCCGTGGTCGGGCTCGGACCCGACGACGGCGCCCTGGTGGTCGCGGACCGTCATGCCGCTCGAGGGCACGCCGTGCTCGAGGACGTTCCCCGGCAACAAGGAGAGGAGCCGCACGCCGTTGCGGGCCACCACGACCCCGGCGGGGCGCGGTCCGTCGGGCTCCTCTGCTCGGGTCACGGAGTACCCCGACTGCTCCAGGAAGGCCGCCACGGCCAGACTGCCGACCCCACTCCCGACCACGAGTACTGCCACCTGTGCCCGGTCCATGATGCCCCATGCTTCCGGCCTCTCGGCGCCGACGCAACGGGATTCGGTCCGTTTCGTGTCGAGCCGTCCCCAACGGTCTCGCGTTGCTCTATCGTGGCGGCGATGCAGCGCCGGCTCTCGCCCTTCTCGTCGATGATGAACGTCGTCGCGATGGTCGTCATCCTCGTCTTCGGCGGCTACATGTGGGCGCGCCGCGCGGAGTCCGCGCCGATCGACGTGGGCGTCGCCGCGCCGCCGATGGGGGCTCCGCCGCCGAAGGGCTTCCCGTCGGGCAAGGCCTCGGGGGTCGCTTCGGTCGCCGTCTCGACCGGCGTCGCGCCGAGCGCCTCCGCCG
>CAZUZY010000517.1:0-5231 GCA_964624885.1 uncultured Polyangiales bacterium
AGGGCCGGCGGCGGCGGGCGCGGCGGCGGCGCGATCGGCGGCGTGCTGCTGACCGGCGCCTCGGCGAGCCCGAGCTTGACCAGCACCTCCTGCGGCACGAGCGGGCCGAGGTAGTAGGACTCGCCGCGCGTCTTGAGCTCGTACGAGGCCTCGATGACCTTCGCGAGGGTCGGCTCCGGCGCCACGTAGGGGAACACGCGCTTGCCGGTGACGAACTCGAGCTCGTCGATCACCCGCTTGTCGTCGGGGTTGGCCATGGCGAGGAAGATGCGTTCGTCCTGCACCAGCACTGGCAGCACCACGTGCCGCACCGCGATCTCGCGCGGCAGGAGCGCGAGGTGCTCGAGCGGGATCGCGACCTGGGTGAGGTCGAGACCCGGCACACCGTGCTTCTCGCTGAGGGCGCGGAGCTTCTCCAACGCCTCGGCCGGGTCTTCCCCCGACTGGGTGACCTGCCGTTGCAGCGCGATCTTGCCGAGCGCCTTCTTGTCAGTCGTCATTGATACCGGGACCTGCGATCGTATCCGAGCACAGCGACGAGATCGAGTGTAAGGTAACCCTCATGTCCGACTCGTGGTCCGCCGAGCGGCGCGAGCTCGACCGCCTCCCGATCGAGCTCCGCGTGGAATACCGCCGGCTCAACTCGTTCTTCGCCGACTACACGAAGAACATCTCCAAGGGTGGCACGTTCATCCGCACGCAGAAGCCCCTGCCACCTGGCACGGAGTTCGTTTTCGTGCTGATCGTGCCCAAGCTCTCCGAGCCGCTGCGGCTCAACGGCGAGGTGGTCTGGACCACCGAGGTCACCAAGGCCTCGGACGAGAACCCCGCGGGCATGGGCATCCGCTTCAAGTACGTCGACGAGGCCGAGCGCACCGCGACGGAAGACGTGGTCGAGCGCCTGGTGAAGGACGAGCTCGGCGACCACATCTCGGAGCGGCTCCTGCGCATCAACCGCGAAGACGGTCGGTGAGCGCCGAGGGACACGCGTGCGACGCCTCCGGCTGATTCTCCCGGTGTTGCTCGCCGGGCTCTCGTCGGGGCTCGGCCTCGGCCTCGCGGCCCCCAAGCCCGCGCCCAAGGCGCCGCCTCCGCCCGACGCCGCGGGGCCGCCCACCACGCTGGCCCACGCGCCGAGCATCACCCGCGTGCGCGTCGAGGTCAGCCCGGGCGGGGCCGCGGTCCTGCACGAGCTCTCGTTCCCGGCCGGCGCGCTCGCCACCACGGGCGCCGGCGAGCCCACCCTGTTCGTGGCGTTCTCCGCCCAGCTTCGCCCGCTCGCCGTCGAGGCGACCAAGCACGCGCTGGAGGGCGAGGTGCCGAGCGAGGTCGGGACCAAGCTCGAGGTGATCGACGTGCCGAGCCGCCCCAAGACCGCCGCGCTCCTGCTCGGGCCCCCCGTGCAGTCGGGCCACGTGCTGCGACTGCCGAAGGACAGTGGTCCCTTCGTCGTCCGTCTGCGCAGCGCCATCGCCGTCGCGCCCGACCAGCGCACCATCTCGATCCTCGCCCGCCTCGGGGTCCGCGACGGGCCGCCTCTCCCGCTCGCCAAGGTCGAGGTCACGGCGATCCTGGGGGCCAAGGTCCGGGGCGCCCGCGCGACGTTCTGTGGGGCTGGCGCCGACGACCGACCGCTGTTCGTGACATTTCCGGGCTATCCACCTTCACCAGACGCCGGGACCATCGAGCCGGCCGCCGCCAATCGCTCGAAGAACGACGACCTCTGCCTCGACGTCCTGATCTGACGCACGGTCGGTCCCGTGGGCGGCCCCATCTTGACATGGTGCGTCATGAGCCCCATGGATGCGGGCATGAGATGCCGGAACCTCCTCGGTGGACTGTTCGTCGCCGCGCCCCTCGCCAGCGGGTGCACCGCCGAGATCCCGATCTTCGAGACCGACGACCCCCAGAAGGAGGTCTGCGGAGGCACGGTGTGCTTCACGCCCGAGCACGTCGCCGTGCGCAAGTGGGGCGACGGGCAGGTGACCGTGGCCGCCTGGCGCACGGGCTCGTGCACGCTGCCTCGCGCCGGCGTGGCGGGCGAGGCCATGCCGGGTCACGGCGTGGTGGTCGAGCTGCACGGCGGGAAGCCGGGCGCGCGCGTCCCGGTCGTCGCGCGCGCGCGCACCGCCGACGTCGACGGGCCGTGGATCACGCTGCACGCCCTCCGGGTCGATGGTCAGACCGGGCGCGCCTGGGCCGACGAAGAGGCGGTCTCGGGGGAGGCCACCGTCCTCGACCTCGACTCCTCGCGGGGCCTGCTGCGGGTCCGCGTGCTGGCGCGGTGGTCGAGCGGCGTCACCAGCGAGCTCCTGCTCGACGTCGGTGACTGGGCCGCCTGCCACGCGTGACTCCCAGCGCCGATTGCCCTGGGGCCGCAGGCCCGTGAGCCCGGAAGCGACGTCGCGCAGGGGCCGTAGGCGCCTTGGGGCCGCAGGCCCGTGAGCCCGGAAGCGACGTCGCGCAGGGGCCGCAGGCGCCCCGGGGCCGCAGGCCCGTGAGCCCGGAAGCGACGTCGCGCAGGGGCCGCAGCCGCAGGCCCGTGAGCCCGGAAGCGACGTCGCGCAGGGGCCGCAGGCGCCGGAGCGGCGGCGCGTAGGGCGAACAAAGCAACACGGCGCCGGAGCGGCGGCGCGTAGGGCGAACAAAGCTAATACGTGATGTTGAAGCGCGTCATCTTGCGCCAGAGCGTGGTGGGCGAGATGCCGAGCGCTTCGGCGGCCTTCTCCCGCGAGCCATCGGCCTCCCGCAGGGCGGTCTCGATCGCCTGACGCTCGGCGAGATCGACCACGTCCGAGAGCGAGCGGCCGGTCGAAGCGAGCGAGGCACCGCGCACGCTCGCCGGCGCGAAGGGCAGATCGTCGCGGGTGATGGTGCCGTCGCCCGCCAGCGCCACGGCCTGCTCGATCATGTTCTCGAGCTCGCGGATGTTGCCGGGCCACTCGTGGTTCTGCAGGAGCTCCACCACGCCGTCGCCGAAGCGGGTCTTGGTGCTGTGCCGCTTGCGGTACTTCTCGATGAAGAACTCGGCGAGCAAGGGGATGTCCTCGCGCCGGTCGCGCAGCGCGGGCAGCTGGAACCGCGCCACGTTGAGCCGGTAGTAGAGATCCTGGCGGAAGCTCTTGCTGGCGATCATCTGCAGGAGATCCTGGTTGGTCGCCGCGATGATGCGCACGTCGACCTTGATCGGCTTGTTCTCGCCGACCCGCCGCACCTCGCCCTCCTGGATGGCGCGCAGCAGCTTGGCCTGGAAGCTGATCGGGGTCTCGCCGATCTCGTCGAAGAAGAACGTGCCGCCCTCGGCCTCCTCGAACAGGCCCTTGCGCGCGTTGACCGCGCCCGTGAACGCGCCGCGGGCGTGGCCGAACAGCTCGCTCTCGAGCAGGGTCTCGGTGATGGCCGCGCAGTTGACCGGCACGAACGGGCGCTGGGCCCGCTTGCTGTTGGCGTGGATGGCCTTGGCGACCATCTCCTTGCCGGTGCCGCTCTCGCCGGTGATGAGGACGGTGGCGTCGGTGGGCGCGATCTTGACGATGCGGCCGAGCACCTCGCGAATCGCCTGCGAGCGGCCGATGATCGCCTCGAACTTGTAGCGCTCGCGGAACTCGCTGGTGAGCAGCTGCACGGTGCCCGACAGGCGGCGGTTCTCGACGGCCTTGGCGGTCTTGACCAGGAGCTCCTGCTCGCTGAACGGCTTCTGGATGTAGTCGAACGCGCCGATGCGCATGGCCTCGACGGCCGACTCGATGGTGGCGAAGGCCGTCATCACGATGACCTCGGTCATCGGCGAGCTCTCCTTGATGGCCCGCAGGACGTCGAGCCCGTCGTGCTGCCCGAGCTTCAGGTCGGTGAGCACGACGTCGTAGGCACCGCGGGTGCCGAGGTCGATCGCGGTCGGCCCGTCGGTGGACTCCTCGACCTCGTACCCCGCCCCGCGCAGGAGCAGCGCGACGGTCCGACACATGTTCTTCTGATCGTCGACGACCAGGATCTTCGCCATCGCGAGGCGAGCCTACTCTGTTCGTCAGCGAGGGGGCAGCCCTTCGCCCGTGCGGGTGGCCGAGACGGCGAACCGGGCGTCGCAGGGCATCACCGAGAACTGCGGCGACGGACGCTCGGGGGCGACCGGCCCCACGATGTCGCGGCAGTCGCTGCCCGCCTCCATCTGGTAGGCGTAGCGGAGAGTGCCGGTGAGGGTCTGCTTGTCCTCGCTCACCTTGCCCACGAACTCGTCGATCCGCACGATGGCGCATGCGCCGAGCTCGCGCTTCTTGTCGACGTCGTGCACCAGCGTGCGCGTCGAGGTCTTGAAGCTCAGCGTGCCCGCCTTGTCGAGCGTGCCCACCACGGGCTCGGCGCTGGAGAACCAGTACGCCGTCTCGCCCTCCTTGCGCAGCGAGACCGAGAACGTCCAGGGGCGCGGCGCGGCGTTGATGATCTCGGCGCAGGTGGAGCTCGGATCGGCCTGCGCCGAGATCGCGTAGGCGCCCACCGACTCGCCGACCGCGCGGGCGTCCTTGGCGCTGCCGAAGTAGTCCGAGCAGCCCACGAGACAGAGGCCGATCAGGCAGGAGAGCTTGCGCATGGGGACCGGCTACCCGACCGCGCCGGGCTGGGCCAATATCGCGGGGTGCCGGTCTCGCCCTGGGATCTGCGGCTCGGGCTGCGGACCTTGTCCCTCTCCCTCGTCACCGTGGGGCTCGCCACCGTCGTCGACGTGGTGACCCGGGAGCGTGGCCTGCCGGGCGCGGCCACGACCATCGGCGTGCTCCCGGTGGTGCCCCTCGCCGTCGCTGTCGCCGCCGCCGTGGCCATCGCGCCGGCGCGATCGGGCGGCGAGCTGACCAGCCTCGTGGCCCTCGGGGTCTCGCCGCTCCGCGCGCGCGTGGCGGCGTTCTTCGTGGCGACGATGCTCTCCTGCAGCGCCGGCGCGCTCCTCGCGGCGCGGGGCGACGTGGACGCGCTGTTCCCGGTGCCGGCTCGGGCGAGCGACTACCGCCCCGACGGTGATGGCTTCGTGTCCGCGCGGAAGTCGGTCCGGGTCGACGCCGAAGACCGCCGCCGTCGGATTCGGCAGCTCGAGGGCCGCGCGAGCCATTGCCTGCGACACCGCGGTGCGCTCGCCTCCGGGAAAGAGCTCGAGACCGGCTTCACGCGCGCGCTCGTGCACGGTGCGGCGCCCGTCCCAATAGAGGTACGAGGTCTCGACGGTCGACGCGCCCGCCGTCGCG
>CAZUZY010000518.1:0-5229 GCA_964624885.1 uncultured Polyangiales bacterium
CCCGACGCGCTCGTGCGCATCGGGGCGGGCGACGCGGTGACCGAGGTCGTGGTCGCCGACGAGGCCGGTGGGCGCCTCGCGCCGTTCGCCGCCGCGGTCGACGTGGCGCGCAAGCGCCTGTGGGTCGGCACGACGCAGGGCCTCGTGGCCCTCGACGAGTCGCTGACGGTCGTGCGGCGCGTCGACGGCGCGACCCTGGGCGGGCGCAACGTGACGTCGCTCGCGGTCGACCCCACGACGGGCGACGTGTTCGCGGTCGTGGCGGACGACGGCAAGGCAGCGAAGCTCGCCCGCCTCTCGGGCACCGCCGTCACCGCGCTGGTCGCGGGTGAGGGCAGCGTGCCCGGCGGCGGCTTCGCCGAGGTGGCGTTCTCGGCGCGCCACAAGAAGGCCTACGCCACCGTCGCCAGCTGGGACGCGGCGAGCGGCGGCGTGATCGGCTGGGACGGCACGACGGTCGAGGTCCTCGCGAACGAGGGCGAGCTCGCGCTCGCGGCCAAGGGCAAGACCGAGGCCTTCGGGGCCTTCGGGCTCGTGGTGGACGACACCGACGATCTGCTCGTGATCGGCGGACGCCAGCGGCCCCGTCCGCTCATGCCGCTGCAGGGTGGGGGGCTCGCCTGGATCGCGCTCGGCAAGACGGGCGCCGCCGCGCGCGCGGGCCTCGCCCTCGCGAGCGGGTTGCCTGGCACCCACGTGCGCTCGGTGGCCTACGACCCGGTCACCCGGCGCACGTTCACCGCGGCGATGGAGCCCTGCTCCGACACCAAGCTCGCGAGCCGCGGCCTGGTCGCGGTCTCGTTCACCGGCGCGGGCGCGCTGCGCGTCGAGCGCCCGATCCTGTCGGGCGTGCGGGCCCTCGCCCGGGGCGCCGACGCCACCTTCGCGGTGCTCCGCGACGACCCGCCCGAGCTCGGTTGCAACGGCTACACCGTGCAGGGCGGGCTCGTGCGCCTCGTCGAGGGCGGTGGCGGCGAGGTCATCGACCCACGCCCGGTGGTCGGCTCGGACTCCTACCGGACGTTTCGCGCCGGCCTCACCGCCCTCGCGGTGAAGGGCACCGCCACGCTCGCCGCGGCGGGCTTCCGGGAGGAGCTGTTCCTCGGCGATCTCGGGGGCGGCAAGGTCGTGAACCTCGCGATGAGCCACAACGTCTCGAACTGGGTCAACACGGTCGCGTTCCAGGGCGCCGACGGGCTGCTCGTCGGGGGCCGCGCGACGCACGACCCGGCGCTGCCCGACGAGGCCGCCGACGACCGCTCCCCGCGCGGCCTCCTGTGGATCCGGGGCGAGAACGCGCAGCACTTCGTGCGGACACTCACGAGCCCCGACGCCAAGGAGATCGCGGGCCTGCCGACCAGCGAGATCGCCGCCGTGCTGCCCGACGGCGACGGCGCGATCGTGGCCTGCGCGACCGAGCGCACGCACCACACCGCGGACAGCGATCGCTTCCTGCCGCCCGTGTTCGTCGGCAAGGCGGGGCCGCGCAAGGGAGGCCTCGTCCGCATCGGCCCGGACGGGAAGATCGAGCTCCTCGCCGGCGCCGACGCGACGCCCGATCCGAGCGCCCTCGCGCGCGGGCCCGACGGGACGCTGTACGTCCTCGATCTCGAGCGTGGGCTGTTGCGCCGGACGGCGAGCGGCTTCGAGGTCGTGACCCCGGCGCCGGGCAAGGTGATCTGGCACCACCTGCTCGTCGGTCGCGAAGGCGACCGCGCGCTCGCCTCGAGCACCGGCGTGGACGTGACGCTGGGCTCGCGGTTCCGCTCGATCACCGACGTCGGACACGCGTGGCACGTGCTCGCACGGAGCGAGGCGAGCTGGCTCGTCGGCACCGACGAGGGTCTGGTCCGCGTGGGCCTCGGCCCGCTCGCGACCGAGGCCCCGAAGGGCGCCGGCAGCCTGCCGCCGTTCGGGACCGGGCCCGGCAAGTGATCGACCCGCGCCTGATGGTGCCGTGCCCGGCGGGTTGGATCGACGACGACGATCCCCTGCCGGACACGGTCCGGGAGGCGCCACGCTGGTTCCACGAGCCGATTCCCGACGGACCTGCCTCGGAGCCACCCGTGCCCGACACCGCGCCTTAATCCGCGGCTTAATCCGGTGAACGAGCAGGATCGCGCCGCCTCCCCCGGCGTCTCATGGAGGACCCGATCGCGAAGGAGCCTCTCATGAAGAACTACCCCGTCCTCGCTTCTCTCCTCGTCTCCCTCTCGGCGTGCAACGGCGCCGAGCCCGACGCGGCACCGCGCGAGACCCCGCCGCCCGTGACCCTCGCCTGCCCCGCGCCGACCCACGGCCCGACGGTGCACGAGGGCGACGTGAAGGACGGCGAGGTCTGGCGCGCCGACGAGGGGCCCCACCTGGTGCGCGCCGACGTGAACGTGCGCAACGCCGCCCACCTCACCGTCGAGCCCTGCGCGGTGGTGGAGGTCTCGGCCCGCGCCTCGCTGCGCGTCGCCTTCCCCGGCACGCCCGGCCAAGGGACGCTCTCGGCCGAGGGCACGGCGGAGCGCCCGATCACGTTCCGTCGCGCGGGCACCGAGGCGTGGGGCCACCTGCTCGTGTACGCCCCCGGCGCGGCGAAGCTCGCCCACGTCACCCTCGAAGGGGGCGGCGCGGTGGATCCGAGCGGCGCCACGCTGATCCTGCAGGGCGACGGCGCGCTGCCGAGCGACGCGGTGGTCGCGGTCGATCACGTGACGGTGAAGGGCTCGCGCGGCCTCGGGGTGAAGGCGAGCGGCGGCGCACGCTTCGTCGCGGGCTCGAGCGCGCTCGTGGTCCAGGGCTCGGGCGGGCGCCCGGTGGAGATCGGGGAGCTCGGCCTCGTCGCGTTCCCGCGCGGCACGTTCGTCGGCAACGCGATCGACGAGATCCACGTGGCGAGCGAGACCAACCTGCTCGAGTCGGCGACGCTGCAGGACGTCGGCGTGCCGTACTGGGCCGGCGTGCCCGGGTCCTCGAGCCTGCGCATCGGCGGTCGCGCCGACAAGCAGCTCGTCACGCTGACCATCGAGCCCGGCGTGCACCTGCGCATGGAGAAGGGTGGAGCGCTCGAGGTCGAGCGCGCGACGGGGCCGTTCCCCGCGACGGGCGCGCTGGTGGCGGTCGGCACGGCGGCGGCGCCGATCGTGATGTCGTCGCACGAGGCCGCGCCCCTGCCGGGGGACTGGCGCGGCCTGTGGTTCGGCGGGATCGCCCGCGCAGAGAACCGCGTGGAGCACGTGCGGATCGAGCACACGGGCGCCGACTGCGGGTGCGTGCTCGTCACCTGCAGCGCGGGCGTCACCGGCTACCACGGCGCGGTCGTCTTCACCCAGGAACCGCCGCGGGCGTTCGTGAAGGACTCGACCATCACCGCGGGCAGTGGCCACGCGTTCGTGCTCGGATACACGGGCTCGCTGGTGGACTTCGCGAGCCAGAACACGGTCGAGGGTGTGCTGGGCTGCGCGCAGACCCTGCCTTCCTCGGCGACCTGCCCGGCGCCGCGCCCGGTGTGCAAGTGAAGGCCCCGCTCCTCGCGCTCGCGGGGCTCCTCGCCTCGCCGATCGCGCACGCAACCCCCGAGGTCTCTCCTCTCGAGGTGTCGGCCCCGCGCACCACGTTCGGACTCTCGGGCGGCGTGGCGCCGGGGTCGCCGCAGCGGTACTTCGCCGGGCTCGCGGTCTCGCGGACCCTGACCGCGCGCCTCGCCCTCGGCGCGGAGATCGGCGCGTTCCACGTGGGCGCGACCACCGAGTCGTACCGCTATGCCTGCGACGAGTGCCTGGTGTCGGGGTTCTCGGCGCAGGGCTTCGCGGAGGTCGGGGCGAGCCTGCTCGGGCCCCTCGGGGTGTACGCGCGCGGCTCGCTCGGCGTCGCGCTCGTCGCGCGCACGCGGCACCAGCAGGCGGACGCGAGCCACCTCGAGCCGGCGGGCAAGCTGATGGCGGGGCCGGAGCTCCTGCTCGGTCCCTGGCTGGTCCGGCCGTACGCGGCACTGTCGATGCTGGGCAAGGACCTGCCGTTCTCGGTCGGCCTGGAGCTCGGCGCGCGGATCTGAGGCCGCCGCGTCCTGCCTCTTGCCTCGGGGCGCACCCGTGCGACGATCGCGCGGTGCGTATCCTCACCTTGCTCGCGCTCGTCCTCGTCGGTTGCAGGAACCCCGAGCCGACCGCGCTGGCCGAGGCCCCGAGCGCGTCCTCCAGCGCCTCCTCCACGATCGCGAGCCCCACGCCGAAGAAGATCCGGGTGAAGGACCACGATCTCGCCTTCCTCGACGCGGAGGACACGCCGGGCTTCCTCGTCGACAGCAACGCGCCGCCGCCGCCGCCGGGCAGCCCGCCCGCGAAGCACCCGTTCCTCACGGCGAGCTGCTACGGCGGGAAGCCGGAGCTGTGCAGCAAGGCGCGGGACCTGCTGCTCGCGTCGAAGTCGTGGGAGGACTTCGTCGGCCGGCTGCGGGGCGCGGGGTTCGTGGTGGAGCCGCGGTAGGCCGGCTCACGGCGCGTCGCGGATCGCCTCGGCCTCCGGCCGCCGGAACCCCTTCGGGAAGCGGGCGAGGTAGTCGATCGCTGCCGCGCGCGCCCCCGCGGTGTCGCTCGCGCGCTGGGCCGCGACGATGCGCAGGTAGGCGGCGTCCTCGGCCTTCGGATGCGTGGGGTGCGCCAGCACGAACGCCCCGAACCGCTGCGCCGCGCCCGCTGCGTCGCCGGCCCGCAGGCTGGCGAGCGCCGCCTTCAGCTCCGCGTTCGCCGGATCGCTCTCGCCCGAGGCACCCGGCAAGACCGAGGCGCTCGGCGCCGGCGACTTCACCGCGGCGGTCGTCGGCACGATCGCGGGCGGCGGAGCGGGGACGCTCACGACCGGAGGCGCCGCGCTGGTCACGATCACCACGGGCGGCGCGCGCCACTCGCTGCCGGCCTTCAGCGACACCGGCGGCGCCCCGACGAGCCGCAGGATCACCTCGCCGTCCTGCACCGCGACGTAGGTCGTGTGCCCGGCCTGCACCGTCACGACGAAGCGCGTGCCCACGTCCTCGAGCACGCCATCGGGCAGCGTGACCAGCAGCCGCCGGTGCGCGGTCGCGTGCACGACCTCGATCGCCAGCGACCCTTCGCGCAGGTCCACCTGGTCCAGGTCGCCCTCGGTCTTGCGCGACCAGCGCGCCTCCGCGCCCGCCTCCACCCGCGCGCTCGCCACCACCGCGACCGTGGGCGGGACGACCGCGGGCGCGCGGCGTCGCACGCC
>CAZUZY010000519.1:0-5217 GCA_964624885.1 uncultured Polyangiales bacterium
CGCGATGGCGGCCTCCGCGAGCGCCCGCTCGTGCGCCGTCGGCGCGAGGGCGCGCGCGGCGTCGACGACGAGCTCGTGGAGGCGATGGGGAGCGAGGACCGTGAGCGCGGCGATCAGCGCCGGCATCGGTTGCACCACGACGCGCGGTGGTGTCCAGGTCGCGTGGAGACGGCCGAAGCGCTGCGCGCCGGCGTGGCCGAACTGGTAGAGCAGTCCGACCGCGTCCTCTGGGTGGTCGGAGAGGAGCGGCTGGTACTCGAAGCTCTCGAGATCGCGCCCGACCTCCGCGATGCGGTCCCACCACGCCGCGAGCGGCTCCTCGCGCTCGCCCGTCGCCACGCGGAAGACCTCGAGTCGCTCGAACGCACCGGCCGCCACCAGGGTGTCGACGACGTCGAGGGTGGCGAAGGCGACCGTGAGCCGGCGGAGTCCCTGGAGGGCGCGCGAGAGCTCCGGCACGCCGATCGGATCGAGCGTCCGGGCGTCGATGGTGAGCTCCTCGAGGCGCGGCAGGTGGCCCGCCGCGCGCGCGCGCCCGATGGCGGCCAGACGCACCGCGGGGAGGTCGTGGATCGTGCGCAGACCGCGCAACGTGGGGCTCGCCAGGATCTCGTCGAGCGCGTCCCACAGCGGGTAGGGGAACGTGATCGTCCGCAGGGTGGACCACTCCCGCGCTCCGAACACCTCGGCGACGCGCGTCTTCGCCACGTCTCCGACCCGCCCCTTCGACAGGAAGCCCCGCTCGAACGCTCGACCCTTGGTCTCGAGCCAACCATCGAGAGGGCCCGCCCACGCCGCCCCGTGAGCCTCGATCAGCGCCTGCTCGCGGCGACCAAGCCCATGGGGCTCGGCCGACAGCTGCGAGGCCAGGAGCTCCCCGCGCGGGTCGCCGCGCTCGCCCAGGAAGTCGGCGTACACGCGCCGCACGTCGTCGTCGTCGGGGTTCGCGTAGATCGCGTCGAGGAACGCGGCGTCGCCCCGCTCCTTGGCCGTCGCGGCGCTCGCCACGCCGGCGAAGAAGGCCTCGAGGCGCGCGAGCGAGTCGGTGTCGGAGACAATCGCCTCGCGGGCCGCGAGCTCGGCGACCAGCGCCTGCTCCTTGCGGATCAGCGGCCCGTAGCCCTTGGCCCGATCGGCCGTGGGGCGCGACGCGAAGATATCCACCACGCGGCGATCGCCGAGGGTCCGCAGCCGGTCGAGCAGCGGCTCGTACAGGTGGACGGCGACGCGCTCGTCGTACGCCGCCGCGACCACGAGGCGCGCGAACGCGATGGCGAGGCGCGGGTCTGCGGGCCAGTCGAGGAGCAGCTTGGTGAGATCGCGCGCGGGTCGCCAGAGCTTCGGCAGCGGCGTCGAGAGGAGGCGGCCGAGCTCCGTGGGATCCCTGGTCGTCGCGAGCGCGGTCCACGCCGCCGTGCGGGCCGACTGGGTCTTGCCACCGAGGGGGGCTCGCGTGGCGGTGATCCGCTCCGACACGCGATCGATCAGGTCGGCGATGCGGGGTGCCCGCTCGGTCCGCCAGGCGTCGAGCAGCGCGACGAGCGCCGCCGGATAGTCCGGGACCGCCCCAAGGTGGGCGAGCGCGACGGCCAGCATCCCGGCGAGCCTATCCTGTTCCGCGCGTGGTGCCGTCGCGCACCGAGGGTTGCCCTCGCGGCGCCCGGGCAGTAGCCACGAGGGGTGACGAAGGTGGTGGGCGACCTCGGGCGCGCGCGCGCCGCGCTGGAGAGCGGGGACGCGGGTGCGGCGCTCGACGCGCTGCTGCAGGCCTGGCGCGCCGTCCCCCACCAAGCCGTGGGCCGACTGGTGTGCGCGGTGGGGCGGCGCGCGCGCCCCGTGGCGCTCGCCGGTCAGGGAGCGCGCTCCCGCGGCGCGGACTGGGACCGTCGAGCGAGCGAGCGCGTGGCCGCCGATCTCACCCTGCTCCTCGACGAGCTCGTGCTCCCCTCGGCCCAGGCGACCGCGCTGCGCCTCGAGGCCCTCGCCGACTGGCCGTCCGACCCCCGCTTCGCCGAGGCGGCGGTGCGGCTCTTTCGATCGCCGCCGTTCAGCACGTTCGGACAGCGGGTGTTCTGGGACACCCTGGAGCGCTTGGTCGAGAAGAGCCCCGTCCCCGATCTCGCCACCCAGCTGGAGGAGATCCCGCACGACCTCGATGTCGTGCGCGAGAGCGCTCGGGCCCTCGTCGCGGTGTCGCGGAGGTGGTTCGCCTCGGGGGCGCCGACCCTGCGTCGGGCCGAGCTCGAGCACTGCCAGGCGATGACTCGCCTCTGCGCGCCGACCGCGTCACGCGGGGCGACCTCCGAAGAAGCTTTCCTGGCCCGCATCTTCGCGGACCCGAGCAGCGACGAAGCTCGACTCGTCTACGCCGATTGGCTGCAGGAGCGCGGAGACCCACGCGGGGAGCTCATCGCGCTCCAGTGCCGGCGCTCGAAGCGGACGACGGCGCGCGAAGAGGCGCTCTTGCGCCTCCACGCCAAGACCTGGCTCGGGCCGCTCGGCGCGGTCGTCCGGCTCTCCGGCCTCGTCTTCGAACGCGGCTTCCCGGCCGTCGGGCACCTCGCCGGGCCCTTGAGTGCGTTGCGTCGCGTGGCTGGTCACCCTGCCTGGTCGACGTTCCGGGCGCTCGAGGTCGGCCGTGTGCCCTCGCACGAGCCCGCCGTCGTGCAGATGATCGTCGAGCTGTCGAAGCGCGGCATCGCGATGACCGGGCTCGACGCCCATCCGCACCTGGCCCACGAGATCGCCCGCGGCAAGCGTCCCCTCCTGCCGTCGACCTGGCTCACCGCCGGGGACCTCCTCGAACCACCCCTGGACGACGACCTCGACGGCTTCTGAACCCTCACTCGAGGGCGCCCACGCGCGACGAAGGTCACCGCGCGCTCACCGGGTCGCGCACGAGGGTCGAGAGCGCCGCGACCCACGCGTCGCGCTGCGGGGCGAGGTTGTCCGGCAGGTCGGGGCAGGCTAGCGCGGACCGGGCTCTGGTACCTTGGCCCGCATGCGCGTGGAGGACGTGGCGAGGCTCTGGGACGCGAACGCGGAGCGCTGGACCGAGGACGTGCGCGCGGGGTTCGACGTGTTCCGCGACGCCTACAACAACCCAGCGTTCTTCGCCTTCGTCGGGCCGGTGGCGGGGCTCGACGTGCTCGACGCGGGGTGCGGCGAGGGCACCAACACGCGCCTGTTCGCGCGCGCGGGGGCGCGAATGGTCGGCGTGGATCTCTCCGCCGCGATGATCGAGCGCGCCCGCGCGACCGAGCAGGCCGAGCCCCTCGGCATCCGGTACGCGGTGGGCTCGTTCACCGAGCTCTCCGGGATCGAGGACGCGGCCCACGACCTCGTGGTCTCGACGATGGCGCTCATGGACAGCCCCGACCTCGACGCCGCGCTCGCCGCGTTCGCGCGCGTGCTGCGGCCCGGCGGGCGGCTCTGCTTCAGCGTGACCCACCCCTGCTTCACCAACGCCGCCATGGGCTTCGGTGAAGAGGATGGCGTCTCGTTCCTGCGAGTGCGGGCCTACGCCGTCGAGTCGCCGGTCGTCGAGACGTGGAAGTTCGGCGCGGCGCCGGAAGGCACGCCGCCGTTCCGCATCGCCTACTTCCCGCGCACGCTCTCCACGCTCGTCCACGCGGTGCTCGGCGCGGGCTTCCGGCTCGACGGCCTCGCCGAGCCGTGTCCCACCGAGGAGGCGTGTCGAGCGCACCCACGGCTCGCGCGGTACCGGACCATTCCCCACTTCCTCTACCTCGGCGCGCGCAAGCCCTGAGGCGTCAGCCCCCGGCGAGTCGCTCAGCGCATCCAGGCGTAGAGGTCGTAGCGGAAGGCGCTCCAGTCGTGCGGGGGCGCCGCCGTGCCGGGCAGGAGGGGCGTCGCCGCGCCGAACGGCTCGAGGCGGATCCGCACGCGCGTGCGGCCCGCGACGAGGTGTCGCGGCAACACGAACTCGTCCTCGCGGAACCGCCGGTTGCTCTCTTGCACGAGAGGCGTCATCGTCGCGAGCTCGCCGCCGACGGGCGTGTAGAGGCAGCGGTTCGACCCCGCGAGGTGCCAGACGCCGGCGAGCACGAACGGGGCGTCGTCGCGGTCGTCGGCCACGAACACCCGGGCGCGCTGGTCGGCGAAGGCGTAGTCCAGCTTGCGGCGCAGCAGCGCGCCGACGTTGTCCGCAGGGAGCGAAAGCGTCATCACCGAGGCCCCGAGCCCGTGGCGACCGGTGTCCGTCGTGGCCGGGAAGATCTCCTCTTCGCCGAGGTGATCGACGCCGAGCTCGAACCGACTCGTGACCTCCTCGACGACGGGCTCCCCGTTCCACTGGAACGCGTGCGCGGCCTCGTCGGCGGTGTCCCCGACCTTCAGTCGGTCGCTGCGCACGAGGCACGCGCGGGGCGCGCCGTACCAGTAGGTCACGGACGCGTACTTCTCGGCGGCGTCGTTCGCGCCGCCGTGCTCGAGCTGGATGCGCGCGTTCTTGCCGAAGGGGAACAGGTCCGAGAGCAGGAAGCGGTAGGCCGACTCGATGCCGTCCTCCGGGTCCTTCGCGGCGTGCATCGGCGCGCCCACCGGGTGCCCCGCGAAGGGCAGGGTCATCGTGCGCCCACCCCAGTAGTCGCCACCGCCGCCCCACTCCTCGCTGCCGGTCCCCTGGGCCTGCGGCGACTCGGCGTCGTCGAAGAAGAAGCGCGGGTCGCCCTCGAGCGTGCGCAGCTCGGCGCGGTCCGAGAACTGGTAGGTGGTGCCGACGAAGCTCCCGCAGAAGTCGCCGCCGCCCTCGACGGTGGTCGTGTCGAGCAGCACGTGATCGTGGCCGGGCTTGCCGACGCCGTGGTCGCGGAACGTGGCGTGGAAATAGGCCAGATCGGCGGGCTCCGCCGGCAGCGGCGCCGTGCGCACGTGCACCGTGAGGCCCGGGATCGACACCCCGTTCGAGACCAGCTCGATGCGCGCGCGCTCGAAGAACGGCATCGGGAAGTACGTCGCGAGCTCGACCACGTCGCGGTCCTTCGGGAAGCGCACGCTCACCGGGAACGCCTTCACGAGCCACTCCTCGGCCGTGCGCCGGTAGAGGGTGCCCGCGCCGAAGAACAGGGCGATCGGCGCGTCCACCGAAGGGTCCTTGCGACCATCCCACGTGATGCGGAGCCGCGCGCGCCCGAGCTCGATCGCGCGCGCGGCCGGCGCGGTGATCCGGAGCGCGCGGACGCTCCCCTGACCCAC
>CAZUZY010000520.1:0-5186 GCA_964624885.1 uncultured Polyangiales bacterium
GGCGCGGCGCGCCACCAGGGCCTGCACCGCGGCCGGCGCGACCCCGGCGGCCAGGTACTCCGCGCGCGCGTCGAACAGGGTCTCCGCCGGCTCGTTGCGCAGATCGCACGCCTGCCGGCACGCGCGGCAACCCGTGCAAGCCCACGCGGTGGCCGCGTGCGACTCGTTGCGCGGCAACGACCCGCTGGCGACGAGGAACGCGTCGCTCATCTTGCCCCACGGCGTGGTGGTCTCGCGGCCGTCGGCGGCCGAGACCGGACACGCCGCGCGACACAGCTTCGGGCAGAACGTGCAGGACTCGAGGGCCCCACGGTGACCCTCGAGCAAGGGGAGCGACATGCCGGCGAGCTTAGAGCGGCGCGACCGCGCGCACCACGCCCGGCAGACCGACGAGGTTCTTGACCGAGACCGCCTTGACCTTGGCCTTGCCGACCGGCACGACGAGCATGCCTCCCGGGAGGTGGTCGTAGGGATAGAAGTGTCCGACGACCTCGGCGCTCGAGCCGTCGGCCCGCTCGATGGTCACCGCGCGGGCGTCGTCGCGCGGGCCCCAGCCGGTCTCGACCGACGGCCCGAAGCTGAGCGCGCCGTGCTCGTCGACCGAGAAGATCTGGTAGTTCTCCACCGACCCGGGCAGCTCGCGCGCGACGCCGTAGACGAACGCCATCCGCTTGCCGAGCGCACCGAACGACCAGTCGCTCATCCAGGTGGGCTCGCAGTAGCTCATGAAGTCGCGCACGTTGGTCGCGGGCACGAGCTTCTGGTCCACGACGTCCCAGCTGATGGGGCCGATCTTGGCGCCGCCGTACGGGTACGCCGGGTCGGCGTCGGCGAGGGTGCCCGTGGGCGCGCCGGTCGGCCCTGGCGAGCACGGCGAGTGCTTGCGGCCGTGCCCGTGGCCGACCTCGTGCACGGCGGTGTGCGTGGACTCCTCGCCGCTGTAGCCGAGGCCGACGCTCGCGGCGGTCCAGCTGTCGCCCGGGTTGGTGGCGAGCGGCGAGAGACCCGCCACGCAGCCGCTCACGCAGTAGCCCGCGAAGGTGTTGGCGGGCTGGAAGGCGCCGTAATAGTAGACCCCCTTGGCCGGGGCCTCCTTCTGCCGCAGCGCGATGATCGCGTTGAGGATCTGGTTGAACCCGGTGCCGTTGCGCTGGATCGGCTGCGACCACGCGTAGGGCTCGCTGCGCACGGTGATCTCCACCTCGCGCGCGGGGTAGATGCGCATGAACTGCTTGCGGTAGGTCTCGAGCTGCTCGGGGCTCGTGTCCGGGAGTCGGCCGCTGCCGTCGGCGTTGTACTTGATGGGGACGATCATCACCTGGAGCTTCGCGCCCGTGGGCACGGCCCCGAGCGGCGCGGCGCCGTCGGCCGGGTAGCGCGCGCCGTCGGCGCTGCTCGGCGAGGTCTGTCCCTTCTCGGTGAGGAGCTCCACGGAGAACGCCGTGTCGGCGGCGACCACGTCGACGTCGAGCGTGAAGTTGAACGTGGACTCGAAGGCCTCGTCGGTCGACGGCCCGAGCACCGACTTCTTCTCGGTGAAGGTCTTCTTCGCGCCGCCGCTCTCGAGGACCAGCTTGGCGACGACCTCGCGCGCGGTCCAGGCGTCGTCCGGCTTCACGTAGACGCGGACGATGCCCTGCCGGCCCACGATCACCGAGGCGTTGCCCGGCGCCACCGCGGCGCCGTCCTTGGCCACGGTGACCTTGGGCCCTTGCATCACCGCCACCTCACCGACCGCGAGGCCCTTGGTGCGCTCGAGGCCGGCCGTCGGCAGCACGTCCTCCTCGGTGCCCGTGTCGCGGACCGTGTCGTCGGTGCTGGACTTGGCGGAGCAGGCAGCCGTGAGCAGGAACAGCAGACCAAGCGAAGAGATGCGCATTCTTTTTCCCTAGGAGATGGCCCCCCATCCCGTACCCGCGGCCGCCCCCGACCAGACAGCCGGCGGGGGCGCGAACCGTCGATCAGTCGGCGAAGGCGGCGGGTGCGGCAAGCCGCACGTCGACGCTGGGGACGACGTCTCGAA
The DNA here is from genome assembly GCA_964624885.1 of uncultured Polyangiales bacterium. Lineage (GTDB taxonomy): Bacteria > Myxococcota_A > Polyangia > Polyangiales > JADJMO01 > JADJMO01. The sequence continues at coordinate 2,024 of CAZUZY010000520.1, forward strand.
CGCGGAGGGAAGAGTAGCTCGTGGTCGGCTCCGGGACGAGCAGGTATCCGCCCTCCAGATCGCCGTACGGGTAGTAGTAGCCGGTGACCGTCTGGGTCTTGCCGCCCCCGAGGTCGAACACCACGTCGCGCGGCGCGCCGAAGGGCTGGTCGGTGAGGGTCATGCTCTCTCCCCACGACAAGGTCGCACCTGCGCCTACGTTGACGAACCGGTAGCGGGTGGGCGCGGTCGTCGTCCCGAACATCATCGCCGCGCCGTTGACGGTCGCCATGCGGGTGGCGAGGGCCGCGTAGTTGTAGTCGCTGATCCAGGTCGGATCGCAGTAGCTCATGAAGTCCTTGGTGCCGGTCGGCGAGAACAGCTTCTTGGCGACGAGGTCGTAACCCCACGAGCCGATGCTGCCGCCGGAGTACGGGTACTTCGCGTCGCCGCTCGTCCCGCAGGGCGCGTGCTCGCGGCCGTGGGCGTGACCGACCTCGTGCGCCGCGGTGTTGGCGCTCTGCGCGCCGGTGAACCCGACGCCGACGCAGGCCCGCCCGACCGTGTCGGCGGGCGAGGTGAGCAACCCGCAGAGCCCGGTGACGCAGCCGCCGCCGCAGTACGAGCTGAACGAGGACGTCGCCGCGAACGCGCCGTAGTAGTAGACGTCCTTGGGCGCGCCGTCGCTCTGGCGTAGCTTCACCATCGCGTTGAGGGCGTTGCTGAACCCGCTCCCGTTGGCCGCGATGGCCGACGCGTACGGGTACGCCGCGCGCACCGTGATCTCGACCTGCTTGGCCGGGTACATGGTGTAGAACGCGCGCCGATAGGCCTCGACCTGGGCGGGCGAGGTGTCCGGCAGGCGGTTGCTGCCGTCGGCCCCGTACTGGATGGGGACGATCTTCACCTTGAGCACCTCGCCGGTGCTCTTCATCGGCAGCGCCTCGGTGCCCGTCGCCGGGTAGCGCGCCTTGCTGCTGTCGCCCGCGGCGGGCGCGCCCGTCTTGGACTGGAGCACGACCGAGTACTGCGTGTCGGTGGCCAGCACGCCGACGGGCACGTTGAAGTTGAGGGTCGAGCCGAGCGAGGCGTCGGTGGAGGCCGCGCTCACCGTCAGGCTGGCGGTGTAGTGCTGTGTACCGCTCGCCGAGATCAGCGCGAGCTCGCCCTGCACGTCCCGCGGCGACCAGCCGGCCATCGGCTCCACGAACACCCGCACGAGCGCCTCACGACCGGCGATGACCGGCGCGAGGCCGCTGGTCTTCGCGCCGTCGCGGGCCACGCTGACCTTCACGCCCTGGAAGAAGGCGACCTCCTTGATGGCGAGGTTGGTCATCACCGGGAGCCCCGAAGGGCCGGGATCGGGCGGCGGCGGAGGGGGCGCGGTGTCCGTCGAGGGCGTACCGGTGTCCGTCGAGGGCGTACCCGTGTCCTTGCCTGGGGTCCCCGAGTCGGTGGGCGTCGCCGCATCCGGATCGGTGGGATCCACCGTCGAACCCGTATCTTCCTCGGGGTTTTCGGGGTCCTGACCGACAGACGGGCCGCCTACGGCCCCGGTACAGGCGGTCAGGGTCGCAACCAGCAGGATTCCGGGGAGCTTGTGCATGACGTCGTCCTCCGAACGGGGTGTATGTCGAGACGGTGCCTCCTCCCCGCCATTATGTCCAGCACGGGATCGGTCCGGAACGTTCGCGGGGTAACATTGCGCAACCGGAGCGGAGCCGGGAGCGACCCGAGAAACCCGGAGCGGAGGACGGTCCGGGAGCGACCGAGAAATCCAGAGCCACCCACTCGAGCGTTCCTCCGCTGCCCGAGACCACCTACACGGTCCCCGCCTCCCCCATGCCCGAGCTGCCTCCCCGAATCGGCCACCATCGCATCCTCGGCGCGCTCGAGTCTGGGTTCCTTTGCGACGTCTACCGCGCGGAGACCGAGGGCATCGGCCGCGGGGTCGTGCTCAAGGTGCTGCGCACCGCCGCGGGCAAGGTCAGCGCCTCCCACCGCCGCTTCGAGCGCGAGGCGCGGCTGCTCTCCGGCCTCCGTCACCCGAACGTGGTCGAGCTGCTCGACTTCGACGAGGGCGTGCCCGGCGAGCGGCCGCCGCACATGGTGCTCGAGTTCGTGGAGGGCGCGTCGCTGGCCGAGGTGCTCGCCCGCACCCCGCGCCTGTCGCCGGAGGAGGCCGCGGCCATCGGGCTCGAGATCGCGCGCGGCCTCGCCTACGCGCACGCCCGCGGCGTCGTGCACCGCGACGTCAAGCCCGGCAACGTGCTCATCGGCCGCACCGGTCAGCAGGCCGACTCCACCCACGATCGCATCGTGGTGAAGGTGTCCGACTTCGGGATCGCGCTCGAAGGCGCCGAGGACAGCGAGGCCGGCGACGCCGTCGGGACCCCCGCGTTCATGGCGCCCGAGCAACTGCTCGGCGAGGTGGTCGACCACCGCGCGGATCAGTTCGCCCTCGGGATCGTCCTCTACCAGATGCTCGCCGGCGCCCGCCCCTTCGACGGCGACGACGGGCGCCCCGCGATCCAGCGCGTGCGCCGTGACCCCCCGCGACCGTTCCGCGCCCAGGGCGTGGTGGTGCCGCGGGGCATCGAGCGCATCGCCATGCGTTGCCTCGGCAAGCGGCCCGCCGATCGCTACGACTCGACCGACGATCTCGTGCAGGAGCTCACCACGTTCCTCGCCGAGCGCCTCACCGCCGACCTCTCGCCGCTGCACCGCCGCGTGCTCTCCCGGGCCGGATTCCTCGACGAGCGGCGCTCGGTGCGCGAGGAGTCGGTCGACCCGGCCCGCGCCCGCCGCGCGCCCCTGCGGCCACGCGCGGTGCCGCTGCGCCCCACGGTGGTCGGCATCGTCGCCTGCGCGATCGCGATGATCGGGGGCGGCGTGGCCCTCGAGCTCCGCCACGCGCGCGCCAACAAGGCCGCGCTCGCGAGTGGCTCACCGCTCGTGGAGAACGGCCCGGCCGGCTTCGTGCGCGTGCTCTGCCGCCCGTGGGCCCGCGTGTCGATCGACGGCACCGAGGTCGACACCACCCCCATCGGTCGCCTCCTCCGCGTGCGCCCGGGCCGCCACGTGTTCACCTTCAAGCACCCGCAGGCCACCGAGAAGCGCGCGATCGAGGTGGGCGTCGACCAGACCGTCACCGTCGAGGTGGTGCTCCCGGTGCCCCAGCCCC
>CAZUZY010000521.1:0-5183 GCA_964624885.1 uncultured Polyangiales bacterium
CCCCCGCGGCCCTGAGCGCGCTGCGCGCCACGCTCGCCGACCAGCAGCTGGTCGCGGCGGTCGCGGAGGCGCGGACCCACCTCACCGATCTCGTCGACGCCGAGCCGATGTCGCGCGTGCAGCCCGACGCGCTCGGCAACGTCACCCCGCGCCTCGAGGCCCACCCCTCGGTCCACATGCAGCGGCGCACCATGGTGACCGCGTTCGTCACCGGCGTGGTGGTCGCGACCGTGATGGACGGGCTCACCCTCGGCCCGAGCCTGCGTCACCTGCCGTTCTCGCTGCTCGGCACCGGCGCCGGCGTGATGCTGGGGTCGATCCTGCTGGGCCTCGCGTGGTCGGCGGTCGCCCTCGGCGCGCCCATCGCGCGCGTGTCGGAGTCGGCCGGCGCGGTCGTGGCGCTCGGCGCCTCGCAGGCGATCCATCACTTCTACCTCGCGCTGCTCGCCATCGCCCCCGGCCTCGGCGGCAACCCGTGGCTGCGCAGCGTGGGGCTCGGTGCAGCGGCGCTCGCCGTGCCGGCCACCTTCGCCGTCACCCGCGGACAGCTCGGCGCGCGCGCCCACCCGCTGGAGGGCTGGGCCTACGCCGCTGCCATCGCGGTCGGCGCCGTGGCGAGCCGCGCCGGCTCCGCCCTCCTCGGGGTGGCGGCGATCACGCTCGTGGTCTCGCTCGGGTCGGCGGTGGCGCTGATCCGTGCCGCGCGGGACATCACCGACGTCGACCGCGCGCGTCGCGTGCGCAGCACCGCGCTCGGCCTCGCCCTGCACGGGGCCCTCCTCTCGGCGAAGCTGCTGCCGATGCTCGGGGCCACCCTGCAGGTGTTCTCGCTGGTGGGCCTGTTCCCGATCGGCCTGGTCGCCTACGGCGTGCTCGGCATCGACACCGTGGCCCGCGAGGTGCGCCGGACGACCCAGGCCATCGCCCTGTTCTCGCGCTTCGCGACGATGCTGCTCGGGGTCTACGTCGCCACGTTCCTCGTGCTCGCGGCGCAGCACTTCAGCAAGCGCACCGACCTGCTCGCGCTCACCCCGCCGCTCTTCACCGCCGCGGTCGCGCTCCTCCTCGCGTGGCGCATCTTCGCCGTCGAGGCGCCCACCCTGCGCACGTGGCTGACCGGCCTCGCGCTCGGGGCGATGGGCGTCCTCAAGCTCACGTGGGCCTACGGGGCGATGGCGCCGACCGGCGACCGCTTCGCCGACGACGCCGGCATCGTCTGGTTCTCGCGCGCGGCCAACACCTGGTTCGTCTTCTACCCGCCGCTCGTCGTGCACCTGTGCCGCCTCGTGACCAAGCGCGAGGGCGATCGGTGGGTGCTCTTCACCGCCTATGGGCTGCCCTTGCTGGTCGCGCCGATCACCCTCTCCGAGGGGTTCTTCCCCAAGGCGCAGACGTTCTGGTTCGGCACGATCGTGCTGGGTGGGTGGGGCTACGCGTTCTTCTACTCGGTGGCCGGCGGCTGCTTCTCCTATGTCCTCGTGCTCGTGCTCGGGAGCCTGCGTCACGTCGAGGGCCCCGACCGCGCGACGCGGCAGCTGGTCGCGGTGGGTCTCATCGGCACGAGCGCGCTGCTCATCATGGACGGCGTGCCGGTGGCGGGTGGCAACGTCTACCCGTTCGGCAACTTCGCCTTCGTCCCGCTGGTGGTGCTGGCCTACGGACTCCTCCGCGGCGAGATCCCCGAGCTCTCCACGTTCGTGCGTCGCGGTCTCTTGCACACGGCGCTCTCGGCCTTGCTCGCCGTGTGCGCCGGCGCGCTGCTCGTGAGCGTGCTGCGCTACACGCGCTCGTCCAACGCCCTGGTCGGCGCCACCGCGGCGGCGCTGGTGGTGCTCGTGACCATCGAGCCCCTGCGTCGCCTGGGCCAGGCCGGCATCGATCGCATCCTCGGCACGCAGTTCGACGATCACGGCGCGATCGAGCGCCTCGGTCGGCTGGCGGGCACGGTGGAGGGACCGCGCGCGCTGGCCGACGAGGCGGCGCGTCTGCTCGCCGAGGTGACCCGCGCGACACGGGTGGTGGCGCTGCTCGACGACGGAGAGGGGCGGCTCGTCGGCGGGGCGCTCCAGCTCTTGCCCGACGACCCGGCGCTGCGCGAGATCCGCCGCACCTCGGCGCCGCTGCGGTGCGGCCCCGACGTGGCCTTCTCCGTCCCCGGGCCGCTGGCCTCGGTCGGTCGCGAGGTCTGCCTCGTGCCGCTCGGCACCTCGACGGGGTTCCTCGGGGCGCTCGTGGTGGCCCCCTCCCGCAGCGAGCCGCTGGTGGTCCCGGCCGCGCGCCGCTTCCTGCACGCCTACGCCGACCTGGCCGCGCTGCTGGTCGATCGCGCGACGGTCCACGAGCGCGTCGACGAGGAGGTCGAGCGGCGGACGCGCGCGCTCGCCGAGGTGGTGGCGGAGCTCGAACGCACGAGCGGAGAGCGCGCCCCCACGATCACCGAGGACGTGCCGCGTCCGGGTCCCGCGGTCACGCTCGAGGAGGGCACCGGCTAGCGGCGCTCCCCCCTTGCCGCTCTTGGTCCGCTCGGTGAGGCTCTCCCTGTGGCCAACGCGTTCGCGGTCCGACTCGACGCCCTGGTCGGCGCCCGCCTCGGTCCCCGCCTGGTCGCCGCGGGGTTCGGCAAGTCCCGGCGGACCTTCCGTCGCATGCGTGGCCCTCTGGTCGACATCCTCCAGGTGCAGGCGAGCCAGTGGGGCTCGGTGGACGAGGGACGCTTCACCCTCAACCTCGCCCTCTACGTGCCGGGGATCCTCGAGGCGCTCGGCGAGACGCCGCACGTCGAGCCCCCCGAGTACGTCGGCCACGTGCGTCGCCGCATCGGCGATCTCGAGACCCCGAAGCAGGATCGCTGGTGGGAGCTCCGCGCCACGACCGATCTGGTGGCCCTCGCCGGCGCCCTCGAGACCACCTGGATCGAGAAGATCGAGCCGTTCTTCGGGCGCATCGCCACCCTCGAGGACGTGCGCCGACACTGGTCGAGCGCCGGCAACGACGTGCAGGGCGTCGTCCTCTCCTACCTCCTCGGTGATCTCGACAGCGCGCGCCTCGATCTGCGGGTGCTCATGCAGACGTTGCCCCCCGAGGCCAGCGAGGAGCGGGCGCGCGCGCAGCGCTTCGCGACCGACCACGGCCTCCTCGTCGACCAGGCGGTGGACTCGAGCCGCGACTAGCGAACCGTGGCGGTGCCTCGAGGGCTCTCACCGGCATGCGCCTCGTCGCGTTGACGATTCCTCTCCTCACGCTCCTCGGGTGCAAGGCCGCCGCGCCCGTCGACGCAGGTCCGGCCGCCGCCGAGGCGCGCGCGCAGGCTGCGCTCGCCCCGTTCAAGGCCTCGCTCAAGGAGGCGCTGGTCGGCGCGCTGAAGGAGGGCCCCGAGAAGGCGGTCGAGGTGTGCGCTTCGACCGCGCCCGCGCTCGCCAAGACCGCGTCCAAGGACGGCGTCACGGTGGGGCGCACCTCGCGCAAGCTCCGCAACCCGGACAACGCACCGAAGGCCTGGCTCGGCCCGGTCCTCGCCGAGCTCGAGCAGGCGCCGAAGGGGAGCGACGCCAAGAAGACCGTGGCCCTCGGCGGCGGGCGCTACGGCTACGCGGAGGCCATCTGGATCCAGGCCCCGTGCCTCACCTGTCACGGCGCCAGCGTGAGCCCCTCGGTCAAGGCCGCGCTCGCCCGGTACCCCACCGACGCCGCCACCGGCTACGCGCTCGGCGAGCTGCGCGGGGTGTTCTACGCGGAGATCGACCCACGCTAGCCTGCCCCGGTGGGCAAGGTGTTCCCGGGCATCGACCGCGCGCTCGCCGCGTGGATCCGTCGGCAGGCGCTCTTCTTCGTCGGCACCGCGCCGCGGGCGGACGACGGCCACGTCAACGTGTCGCCCAAGGGGCCGATCGGGTCGCTCCGCGTGATCGACCCGACGACGATTGCCTACCTCGACGTGACCGGCAGCAGCGCCGAGACCATCGCCCACCTGCGCGAGAACGGACGCATCGTGGTCATGCTGTGCGCCTTCGCGGGCCCGCCGCGCATCGTGCGGCTGCACGGCCGGGGCGAGGTGCTCGGGCCGGACGACCCCGCCTTCGCGGCGCTGCTCCAGGCCCACGCGTTCGAGGACGCCGGGCTCCCCGAGGCGCGCCGCGCGCTTGTCGTGGTGCGGCTCGATCGCATCAGCGACTCGTGCGGCTACGGCGTGCCGCGCCTCGACTACGTGGGCGAACGCCCGCAGATGGCGGCGTGGGGTCGCAAGAAGCTCCGCGCCGGGGGTGTCGCCGCGATCGCCGAGTACCAGCGGCAGAAGAACGCGCAGAGCCTCGACGGCCTACCCGCGCTCCCGCTCCCGGAGGTCGCGTCGTCGCCAACGCAGCGGCGCAAGGCTCGCGGCCGTTGACCGGACGCCTCCCGACCGCCACGCTGTGGCGTCCATGAAGACACCCTGCCCTTCGTGCGGCGCGATCTGCTTTGCGCCCGGCACCTCCTCCGCCGAGCGGCGGGTGCGCTGCGCGATCTGCGGGACGCATGTCTCGCTGGTCGCGGGCGCAGACGAGGTACCGAGCAGCGTCCCGCTCGGCGAGACGCACCGCGCCGCCCAGGTCCTCTCGCTCTCCCGCAGCGAGCCGGAAGCTACGCAGACGCTGCGCCTGCTCGAGGACGGAACGATGGAGCTTCGCGCCGAGGGCGAGACGGTGCTCGTCACCGGCCACGCGAGCCGGGCCACCGTCTCGGCGTGGCGGTCGCTGGTCGCCTCGCGGGCGCTCGACGCATTCACGAGTGGCACACCCGACGATCGCGGCGCCGAGCCCGTGGGTCGTCGCTACGACCTCGATCTCGGGGGCACCAAGCACTCGTGGACCGGCACACCGACCGCGCCGTCGACCACCCGCATCTGGTCCATGCTCACCGGCCTCTGGGGCCTGGTCGCCGAGACGCCGCTCTAGTCGCGCGCGAGCCACGCCCGGAATTCGAGCTCCACCCTGGCGGCGCGCAGCGCGGGAGCCTCGGTCCAGGCGATCCGTTCACGGGCCCACGCCTCACGCGGGTCGCCGGGGTGGGCCTCGAGGAACGCGGCGAGGCTCGCGCACCAGGCCCGCTCGTAGGCGAGCACGCGGTCGGGGCCGAGCCGCGCGCTCGCCCGGGTCTCGCCCGCGAACAGCGCCTCGACGTCCGCGGCGCGCGCGACCCCGAAGGCT
>CAZUZY010000522.1:0-5183 GCA_964624885.1 uncultured Polyangiales bacterium
CGGCGCCGTGGTGCGACGGCCTGCGTGATCGCCGTCCCGCCGCGCTCGAGGGCGCGCCCGTCACCGCGGCCCGCACGTGGCTCGCGCGGGTGGGGTGGCGGCGGCACGGGCTCCTCTCACCTGACGAGGCGCCCGCGCGTGGGCCGTGACGCGGCTCATCGAATACCGAGGGTCTGCAGGACGACGATGACCAGCCAGACCAGGACGACCGGACTCACCAGGGGCAGCTTCGCGGGCGCGGTCTTGCCTGTCACGAACGCGCGGACGGCCACGAACCGCGACGGTGGCCGCGAGTCCTTCTCGCGTCTTTCGGTGCTCGACCGAGCTCCAGGGCACGGTCCGCTCGCTGCCATCGTCGCCATGGATGGTGAGCCCGTCGCCCGTGAGCACGAACGTCTGGTGCCGGGCCGCGAGCGACCGGCGGTACACCTTCAGACTGTGCAGGAAGGGCGCCAGCGCCACCAAGGTGGTCAGGGCGATCGCGGACCAGACGAGTCCCGACGGCACCTCCTTGGTGCGCGAGTAGCCGAGGACAACCCGCCCCACGCTCACCACCGCGACGATGACGACGTTCTGGAGCGGTGCCCGCGCCCACTCGGCAACCGTCACGTCGCGCGGCTCGAGCTCGCAGCGTCCCTCGGCAGGCGGAGTGAGCTCGCCGTTCACGGTGCGACGCTATCGGCGCCGCCCGCCGTCGCCAAGCGAAGGGAGCCGCAGAAGCGCAGCGGAAGCGCGGTCACGGGCGCACGCGGCGGGCGCTGCTAGGGTCTCGTCGTGGATCGTCGCGCGTTCGGAGCGAGCCTCGCAGCGCTGGTCACCGCAGCGTCGCGCGCGCGGGCGGCGCCGCTGGGTCGTGCCGCGCTCTTCGTGCGAGCCGAGTGGACGGGTCTCCAGCGCCTCGCAGCTCGGTCACCCGGTGCGGGCCGCAGTCGACGCGTCGTCGCTCGCATCGGCGCGTGGTTCGACTTCCCTGCGCGGGTGGTCGCGATGAACGTCCCGCGGCCGACCTTGACCCAGGCCGCGGCCCTGGCGCACGCACTCGAGCTGCAGCTCGGCCTCTCCTGGCTCGCGACGAACCTCGACTTCGCGCAGCACCCCTTCGAGCTCCGGAGCGAGATCGCGTCCGGCGGCGGTGTCCGGGTCGACGCCTGGGTCAGCCCACCGAAGGCCATCGCGGTGGGTGTGGGCTTCCTCGTCCGAGCCGGGCCCGACCTCCGGATCCGCGACGTGCGCTTCGACGACGCCTCGCCCGCGAGCACGGCGATCCAGCGCGCCGAAGAGGGCATCCGGACCCTCGGTTGGTCGCAACACCTCGTCGCGATCGACGCGCGGATCGCCACGCTGCGCGCGCAGCTGGGCCGCGCCGCACCGAAGGCCTCGCCACCGCCCCCGCCGACCCTGGCGATGCTGCGTCGATGGGGCTGAGCGCGCCCGTGAACCTCACATCCGGTCGGGCGCGGCGATGCCGAGGAGCGAGAGCCCCTGCTCCAGCGTCCGCGCCGTCAGCGCGCAGAGGCGCAGGCGCGAGGACCGCACCTCGCCCTCGGCCTTGAGCACGGGACACTGGTCGTAGAACTCGTTGTAGCGCGCGGCGAGGTTGTACAGGTACCCGCACAGGCGGTGCGGCTCGAGGGTCTCGCCGACCGCCTGCACCGTGGCGCCGAACGACAGCAGCTCGAGCACGAGCGCGCGCTCCGCCTTCTCGGTGGGCGAGATCTTCCCCGCGGGGCGCTCCTCGCCCGCCTTGCGCAGGATGCTGCGCGGGCGCGCGTGCGCGTACTGGAGGTAGCCGCCGGTGTTGCCCTCGAACTGCACCATGCGGTCGAGGTCGAACACGTAGTCCTTCACCCGGTCGCTGGAGAGATCGGCGTACTTGATGGCGCCGACGCCGACCGCCTTGGCCATCGAGGCCTTGGTCTCGGGGTCGATGTCCGGCCAGCGCTTCTCGACCTCGGCGCGCGCGCGGTCGATGGCCTCCTCGATGAGGTCGATGAGGCGCGCGCTCTCCCCGGAGCGGCTGCGGAACATGCGCTTGTCGGTGCCGAGCACCGAGCCGAACGCCACGTGCTCGCAGCGCACGCTGTCGGGCAGCCACCCGCACGCGCGCGAGCCCGCGAAGATCATCGCGAGGTGCTGGGCCTGCGGCGCGCCGACCACCACGAGGATGCGGGTCGCGTGCAGCTCGCCCACCCGGTAGCGCACGCCCGCGAGGTCGGTCGCGGCGTAGCCGAAGCCGCCGTCGGCCTTGCGCACGATGAGCGGGAGCGGCGAGCCGTCCTTGTTCTTGAAGCCGGGCACGAACAGGCAGAGCGCGCCCTGGTCGATCTGCGCCTTGCCCTCGCGCTCGAGCTCCTCGGCGAGCGGCTGCAGACGCGGGTTGTAGAAGCTCTCGCCGCACACGTCCTCGCGGACGAGCTGGGTGCCGAGGAGCGCGTAGACCTTCTCGAAGTACTTCTGCGAGGCCTCGACGAGGATGCGCCAGAGCCGCAGGGTCTCGGCGTCGCCGCCCTGGAGCGCCACGACGCGCTTGCGCGAGCGCTCGGCGAAGTCAGGGTCGCCGTCGAACTTGCCGCGCGCGGCCTTGTAGAACGCCGCGAGCTCGCCGACCGACACCTCGGCGCTGGCCGCTTCGCCGAGGTCGAGCAGGTGCTCGATGAGCATGCCGAACGGCGTGCCCCAGTCGCCGAGGTGGTTCTGGCGGAGGATGGTGTGGCCGAGGAACCCGAGGGTGCGCGCGAGGGCGTCGCCGATCACCGTGCTGCGCAGGTGGCCGACGTGCATCTCCTTGGCGACGTTGGGCGAGGAGTAGTCGATGACCACGCGATCGAGCTTGTCGGCGAAGGGCACCCCGAGGCGTCCGTCGTCGAGGGCGCGGTCGGCGGCGGCGCCGAGCCAGTCGGCGCGCAGGGTCATGTTGAGGAACCCCGGGCCGGCGACCTCGATGCGCTCGACCAGATCGTCCACTTGCAGCGCCTTCACCAGCGCCTCGGCCACCTGGCGCGGTGGCTGACCGAGCTTCTTGCCGAGGCCGAGCGCGACGTTGACCTGCAGGTCGGCGCGGTCGGAGCGCCGCACCATGGGATCGGCGCCGGCGTGCTCCTCGCCGAACGCGCGGCCGAGCGCGTCGCGGAACCGGGGGAGGAGGGCGAGGGCGGGATCGATGGGGGTCACGGGCACGGGATAGCTCACTTGCACGGGCGGGGCATCGTGCTCGTCCAGGTCGTCGTGCCGTGGAACGGGAAACCGAGGGCGCCGGCCTGCTGTCGGCGCACGAGGCGATCGCCCACGCACACGTCGGCGGCCGGCACGCCGAAGTGCGCCGAGCTGTGGTCCTTGCCGAACTCGCCCAGCACCACGGCCTCCCCCTCGTCGTCCTTGTTCACGGCGACGACCTTGCCACGCTCCTCGGTGGGCTTGCTGTCGTCGAAGGCCACGTTCACGAACATGGCGAGGGCCGGCCCCCACAGCAGGCAGGCGAAGAGGCTCAGGATCGCCGCGGCCACGTAGTGCCGGTAGGCGCGCGAGTGCCCGCGCACGCCGAGCCGGAGGCCGACCCAGGCGAGGACGAAGGCGCCGAGCCCGGCGCCGGCCCCCAGCAGCGGCAACACGATGGAGCTCGGCGCACACGTGGGCAGCGCGAGGATGAAGGCGAGCAGGCCGACCCCGCAGGCGGCCGCGGACATTCCGATCGACCACTCGGTGCGCCGCCGGGGCCGGTCGACGAGCGGCACGAACGGCGCCCCCCGCAGCACGTGCAGCGGCGGCAGGATCTCGAGCACCCGCTCGGGCCGGATCGACGAGCCCGTCCCGAGGTGGACGTGCACCGAGACACCCCGCGGCCCGAACTCGATGCTGCTCACGAGACAGTGGCCGAGGAGCGCGAGCACCGCCGCGCGGATCCACGGGGACGAGAGGAGCGCCCGCACCGCCTGGTCGTAGGCGTCGGTCTCGATGTACACCCGTGGGTCGAACTGCGGGTCGCCGAGCTGGATCTCGAGGTTGATGCCCTTGTCCTTGCCCCGCCGGTCCACGTCGGTCTCGGTGCGCAGGGTCACCTCGGGGAACGGGTGCGAGAAGGCGAGCACGTCGAAGCCGTCGATCGAGCCGCTGTTGAACGAGAGCTCGACCCTCGTCCGCCCCCCCTCGTCGTCGAAGGTGAGGTGGGAGGCGCCGCGGTGGGCCACGCCGAGCGCGCGCGCGACCGCGGTGAGCTCGTCGTAGGGCCCGGACTCGAGCGAGACGGGCTGGACGAAGGGACGATACGGCGGGCGATCCACGCCTGTTTTCTACAACCGTCTACTGGTGCCGGAGAAGGGAATCGAACCCCCGACCTAGCGCGTATGAAACGCCCGCTCTAACCATCTGAGCTACTCCGGCGAGAGGGCGGCATCCTTAGGAACGTGCCGTGTGGTCGTCAAGAGCCCCGCCACGGCCGGCACCACCAGCAGCGAAGCCGTCAGGCCCGCCAGGGTGCCGATGACCCCGACCGCGCCGAGGTCTCGCAGCCCCGGGAAGCCGCAGCCGAGCAAGGCGACGAACCCGGCCGCGGTGGTGCACGCCGTGGTCACGATGGCCCGACCCTCGCGGTGCAAGGCCGTCCGGGCGTCGCCCTCGCGCATGGCGTGCAAGAGGAACATCGACTCGTCGACCGTGATGCCGAGGAGGACCGGCAGCACGAGCGCGTCGTACACGTGCACCGAGACGCCGAACGCCCGCACCATGAGCGCGACGAACACGAGCTCGACCAGCAGCGCGACCAGCGCGACGAGCACCTCGCGCGCCGACCGCAGCACCGAGCGCAGGGCGAGGATCACCAGCACGAGCGCGACGAGCGACACGCGCGGCAGGTCCCGGCCGAGCGCCGCGCGGAGCGAGCCCTCGAGCACCGGATAGCCCGTCACCACCGCGTCGCGATCGAGTGCCGCGACCTCGGTCGCGAGGGCGGCCGCGTCGAGCTTCGGACCCCGCACGTAGGTCGCGACCAGCGTCTCCCCCGTCTTCGGGTGGCGGGCCACGTGCCGAGCGACCAGCGGCGCGAGCGGCCCTTGCCGCAGCCGCGCGACCGCGGTGACCGCGAGCGAGAACGATGCGGGTTCCTTCAGGTGCGCGATCGCCGGCGCGAACGGCTCGACGGCGAACCCCACCTCGGTCAGCGCGGCCTCGAGCGCCGCCGGTCGGCCGAC
>CAZUZY010000523.1:0-5166 GCA_964624885.1 uncultured Polyangiales bacterium
ACTCGCGGCCTCGGCCAGCGCGGCGGGCATCGCGCTCAGCCTCGGCCTCGGCGCGAGCCCCGAACACGGCGCGCCGAGGGAGCTGTTCGCCGTCGCCGACCGGCACCTCTACGTGGCAAAATCCGTGGGTCGCGCGGCGATCGGCTACGGCCCCACCGACGTCGAGCGCTAGTTCGCGGCCTTCGGCGTCGGCGTCGCGGCCGCGAAGTCGGCGGAGTTGTCGTTGGTGTCCTTGCCGTTCGGCGTGCGCGCGAGGCCCTGGCCAGGGGGCGCGCTCGTGGAAGCGGCGGCCTTCTTGGTGGTCTCGGCGAACGGGTGCCCGACCACCGCGTCGCCCCACGCGAGGGAGTCGACGAGCGCGCCCTTGTCGTCGCGGAGCCCGATGCCACCCCCTGCCCCGGCGAGGCCGCTCGAGAACGTGGCGTCCGGCGTGTACGGGGTCTTGGAGAAGTAACCGCCGGTGCTCGCGAGGAGCAGGTACCCGCCGCTGGGCAGGCTCCCGGTCAGCGCGGCGAGCGTCGACTCGGAGGCACCCGCCGAGCTGCGGTAGGCGATCTTCCAGGTGGCGATGGAGATCGCGGTCGGGCACGGGTTGTAGAGCTCGACGAACTCGTCGGTCGCCGAGCCGGGGAGCGCGAGCCCGGTGACCACCTCGTTGATCACGGGGTGACAGCTCGGCCCCGCGTCGCCGTCGACAGGGCCGTCGGTCGCCGCGTCGACCTCGACGTCGCCCGCGGTATCGGCGCTGCTGTCCACGAGGCTGTCCACGAGACTGTCGGCGGCGTCGGCGTCGGCCCCGAGCGAGTCGGCGCGGCTGTCCGCCGCTCCGTCGAACACGGTCGTGTCGGTCTGCGCGCCGGTGTCCGCGTCGGATCCGGCGTCGACCGCGCCGGCGTCCTTGGTGCCACCGGCGTACCCTTCGAGATCCACGGTCAGCGAGCAGGCCGCGAACAAAGAGACCAACAGCCCGAGCGCCAGGACAGCGCGACCGTTCGCTCGGAGCATCCCGCATTCTCGCCCGCCGATGCATCGAGATCGAGGTGGGCTTGCACGACCTCCAGGACCGGTGCTACGGTCCCGCTGACCGGCCGGCCAGTCAGACCGGTCGGCCAGGCAGCCTCGGTCCGGAGCCCCATGCAACTCCTCCCCCTCGACCCCACCGCCTTCAAGCGCTCGGCCGACGTCGGTCAGGTGACCGCGATCCTCGACGCGGCGGAGGCCTGCTTCTCGCGCGGCGGCTACGCCGGCGCGGCGATGCGCGAGATCGCCGAGAAGGCCGGCGTCTCGAAGAGCCTCCTGCACTACCACTTCCAGTCCAAGGAACACCTGTTCGTCGAGGTGCAGATGCGCGCCTACGAGCGCCTCGCTCAGCGCGTGGCCGCCGCCGTCGCGCCCATCGAGAGCGGCAAGGAGCGTGGTCTGCTCGCGTTCGACGCCCTGGTCGCGACGCTGCGTGAGAGCAACGATCTCGCGGTGCAGGCCGAGCTGTGGGCCGGTGCGCTCTCCAACGAGAAGCTCCGCGTCCACGTCGTGCGCCTGCGCGAGTTCTTCCGCTCCCTGCTCGTCACCTCGATGCAGGAGATCCTCGGCGAGGATCTCGCGCGCGTGCCCATGACCGCCGAGCAGGCGGCCGACCTCGTGTGGGCCACCCTCAACGGCATCGGCATCGAGTCCGCCTTCGGCGAGGCCCACGATCGGGTGGAGCGCGCCATCTCGGCGCTCCGCCTGCTCGCGACCATCGCCCTCGCCCCCCGCCCCTGAGACCGCACCCTGAAACCCCTTTCGCTGAACCCCCTCTCGAGGAGACCTCCATGCAGTTCCAGAAGCGTTCGGTGAACCCCCGTGCGGCCGAGATCAACCGTGTCGTCGAGCGCGCGGTGAACGGCTGGGTCCGCGCCCGCGATCGGATCGCCGGCACGATCGGCCTCGGCGGACGCGCGGCCGACTACGACGACGAAGCCTACGAGTTCGTGGGCGGCGCGCGCGATTCGCTCCGGAAGAAGCACTACGACAAGAGCCTGCGCCTCTTGTGGAAGGCCGAGCAGGCGGTGCCCTGGACGAGCTTCCGCGACGCCAACGACGCCGAGAAGAAGCTCACGGACGCGGCGATCGGCAACCTGTCGCCGGCGGAGAAGGCGGCGCGCGCCCGCATCACGAGCCAGGAGTTCCGCGACCTCTTGGATCGCGAGTACACCCTGGCCGAGAAGAAGGCCCTGGTGGGCGTGCTCTCGGCGATCGGCCACGGCGAGGCCTATGCGTGGCTCGTCTCGGCCTCGATGCTGGGCGAGGTGAAGAGCACCGGCGCCCGCGCCGCCGTCACCATGCAGGTGGTCGAAGAGGCCAAGCACTTCGTGGTGCTGCGCGAGCTGATCCAGGCGTTCGGCGTCGAGATCCCGCGCCTCTCGGTGTGGGAGTACATGCTGCTGGAGGGCTGCCTCAAGGCCAAGGGGCTCAACCGCTTCTTCGGCATGAACGTGCTGGTCGAGACCATCGCGCTCAGCATCTTCGGCCTGCTGAGCGACAAGCCGGGCCTCGAGGTGCTGCGCCTGTTCCACCTCGACGAGTCGCGGCACACGGCGCTGCCCGACAACTACTTCAAGGAGTTCCCGCTGTCGGCGTGGCAGTCGAAGAGCCCGACCTCGCGGCTCACCCGTCTGCGCATGGCCCTGCCCGCGGTGCCGCTCGTGCTCCTGCTCGAGCCGGAGCTCGCGGAGCTCGGTACGGACGTGTTCGAGTTCGCGGGCTCGGTGCTGCGCAAGGCGGTGCACCTCGCCGAGCGTGGCGGGTTCTACCTCCCGCTGCCGGGCAAGCCGCTGCTGGCCGGGTTCAACGCCATCTTCAACGCCTACTGCTTCGCGACCCGCAAGAACCACCAGTTCCGCGACTACATGGCCGCCGACACGACCCACGGCGAGGCGGAGGCGGCGGTGGAGCGGGAGATCTTCGGCCAGGCTCCGCCGGTTGCCGCGGAGTAAGCGACCTTTCGCGGGGTCCTCGTGGCCTCTGTGTGGCGCCGCCCTCGACGCGCACTGCCGCTCGGTCTCTCGAAGGTGAGCGGGCTCGAGAGCGCGTTCGTCCTCGGCTATCCGCGCAGCGTGGGCATGCTCGATCCGAGCTCGGCCGAGTGGGTCGTCGTCATCGAGTCCGCCCTGCTCGAGTGAGGCTCAGCGGCGCGCCACCGCCGCCTCGAGCCGCGCCACGTTCGCCGAGCCTCGCGATCCGTGCCATGTCCGGCGACGTGAAGTGGGCCGCCTTCGTCGACCTCGCGCGGCCGCTCGCGCCGGACGAGCAGGAGCATCTCACCGAGGCCCTCGATCTCGTCGGCGGCGGCTCGGTCGGACCGACCCGTCACGGCCCGTGGGAGGCGTTCTTCGCGGTGCACGCGCGAGACGCCGCCGACGCCGAGGCGATGGCCCAGCGGGCCATCGAGCACGCGCTGCGGCGCGCTGGAGTGGCGGTGTCGGTCTCCATCCGCGTCCAGCGGCTGCAACGCTGAGCGAAACGAAGTGGAGCGAAGCATCGGCCGGCGGCGAAACGAGCCGTGCGGAACGAGGATCGATCGCCGTTCACCGAGGGGTCAAAGACCGCGTCGCGAGCACCGTGGCCTCGCCCGCCGCGAGCTCGGAAAGGAGCCTCGCGTGGGTGCCGGTCTCCGCTCCGTAGGCGGCGTCCGGCGCGATGTCCGCGGCCGGCGTCGCGTACGATCCGTAGTGCGTGGCCGCCTCGCGCTCGATCCGCTGTCGCGTCGCCGCGAGCTCATCGGGGCTCTCGGCGAGCACGGCGACGAAGAACCGGGGGCCGTCCATGTGGCGCCGCACCTTGGCGATGCGGGTGCGCCCGGTCACGCAGGAGGGAACGACCTCGTAGAAGAGGTCCGGGCTCCGCTGCTCGAAGCCGTAGAACAGCGCCGCGAGGTGCGACCAGGTCCTCGGATCGTCCGTCTCCTCCGTGGTCGACGCACGCGCGCCGAGCCCCACGGTGAGCTGGAACGGACCGATCCCGACGACGTCTCCGTGCGCGAGCTCCGCCCGGTTCACCCGCTCGCCGTTGACCGTGGTGCCAGAGGCGTTGCCGAGATCGACGATCGCGGCGCCCGCTGCGTCGCGCTCGACGACAGCGTGCATGCGCCCGACAGCTTCGTCGTCGAGCCGCAGGTGGGCGTTGTCGGCGCGACCGATCTTGACGATGGGCTGCGTGAAGGCCCGGGTACCCTCGCGGACCCCGTCGCGCGCGACCGCGAACACCAGTGCGGTCGGATCGATCGCCGGCTCGGGCGCCACCGCGACGGACCGGTAGGTCGTTGCGGTGCCCAGCACCAACCCGATCGCGTGCGGGAGCAACCGCTCGAGGACCGGCGGGCCTCCCCCGAGGGTCTGGCTCACCGAGCGCGCGGTCCACGCGAGCACCGCGAGGCCGACGAGTGCGACGACGACCAGGCGCGGTGCGAGCGCGGCGGTGGCGAACCCGTGCGCCACCGGCACCACGAGCAGCAGGAGCGCGAGCCAGGCAGCGAACCGGTAGGCGGCCAGCGGCGCGGCCTTGGCCTCGAACGCCGTGATGAACGCGTCTCGCAGCGTCGTGCGGGCGTCGTCCTCGGTCGTCCCGGGTGGCAGCGCCCGCTTCTGCAGCATGGCGGCGGTCGCGGTCGCGACCGGCGCGTCGCCCACCGCGGCGCACAGCTTCAGTCCACGCTCCACGTGGCCGGTGCGCAGGCACTTCTCGAGCGCCGTGCCGAACACCCCCGGATCGACGGCGAAGCGCGACACGTGCAGCGCGCGCGCGATCGCGAAGCCGAGGCCGACGAGGGCCACGAGCAGCGGTAGGAGCTCCACCCCTCCAACGTATCCGAACCACGCGGTCGAGGAGGCCTCAGCGCGGGGCTGTGGCGCGCATCGACGGCCGCGCGCGGAGCACGGCATGAGAGGTCGAAAGCCGCGCCCGATCTGCCGTGAGGACCTGGCTCAGAAGGGGATGTCGTCGCAGGCGATGTCCGGCTCGACGCCCTCGGGATCGTCCCGCAGGAGCTCACCGACCAGGGGCAGGAGCTCGGTCACGTCCGTGATCGTGCCCCCGATGGCGACGAGCCCGGCGTCCCAGCACGCGTCGAGGCGCAGCGCGTCGCGGTGCACGCAGGCCCCGCGGGTCGCGAGCGGTGCGCCCGCCCGC
>CAZUZY010000524.1:0-5146 GCA_964624885.1 uncultured Polyangiales bacterium
CGGCTCGGGCAGCGGCGCGCGCGCCGCGATCCGCACGTAGTGGCCGGACTGCGGCCGGGCCTCGAGCACCCCCTTGGCCTCGAGCGTCCGGTAGGCGAGCACCGCGGTCGCCACGCTGCACCGCTGCTGCCGGGCGAGCTTGCGCACCGACGGTGCCCGCGCACCGCCCCGCAGGGTCCCCCGCGCGATCAGGGCCTCGACGTGGGCGGCGACGCGTTCGTAGAGCAGCTCGTCCATGCCCGGATCGTACGCCGTACCCGCAGACCCGACCAACACAGCACGCGCGGTCTGTACCAGCACAGTCCGACACTGTATCGGTCGCCTGGAAACGAGACTGCCCCTGTCGCCACCGTCGACGACGACGCATCCTACCGACCGTCATGCAGCAGGTCGTCGCCGCCCCGGTCGTGGTCCCGAGCCCTCGGTGGCGGGTGATCGGCGCGCTCCTCGTGGTCTACCTCGTGTGGGGCTCCACCTACTTCGCGCTCAAGGTCGCGCTCGAGACCATCCCGCCGTTCCTGGTCGCCGGGCCGCGGTACCTCGCCGCCGGCGCCGCGCTGTATGCGTTCCTCCGCCTCCGCGGGGCGCCCGCGCCGACCAGGCAGGAGTGGCTCGACTCGGCCAAGGTCGGGGCGCTGTTGCTGGTCGGCGGCAATGGTGGTGTGGCCCTCGCCCAGCGCTCGGTGAGCTCGAGCGTGGCCGCGGTCGTGGTGGCGACGATGCCGATCTGGGCGGCGCTGTTCGCGGCGCTCTCGTCGTCTCGCGAGCGCCCGACGCGGCGCGAGGCGCTCGGGCTCGCGCTCGGATTCGGCGGCATCGCGCTCCTGCACGCGGGCGGCTCCATCCACCTCGACGCCGCCGGCGCGTTCATCGTGCTCGCGCCGATCTGCTGGGCGCTCGGCTCGGTGTGGAGCCGAAGGCTCGCGCTCCCGGCCGGCGGCATGGCCACCGCCGCGCAGATGCTCACGGGCGGCGCGATGATGCTCGCCATCGGCCTCGCGCGCGGCGAGCGACTGCACCACCTCCCGAGCGGGCGCTCGTTCACCGCAGTGGTGTACCTCGCGGTGATGGGCTCGATCGTGGCCTTCACGGCCTACACCTGGCTGCTGCGCAACGTGCGCCCCGCCGTGGCCATGAGCTATGCGTTCGTGAACCCGCTCGTCGCGCTCGGCCTCGGCGTGCTGGCCGCCGGCGAGCCGTTCTCCGTGCTGACGGGCCTCGCCGTGGCGACCAGCCTGCTCGGCGTCGGCGTCATCCTCCGCCCGGTGGGTCGCTAGCGAGCAACACCTCGAGCGTCGGCCGAGCGCCCTCCTCGATCGCGACGAGGCTCCCGCTCGGGATCTCCTGCCAGGGCTCGTCGGTCACCGGCTCGCTCGCCACGAGAACCGCGTTCCGCCGCGGGCTCCACCGCGTCTCGAGCACGGTCTCCTCGAACCGGCGCTCGAGCCGGACGGCGTGTCCCCGGTTGCGATCGAGGACGTGCAAGCTGCGCCCGAGGCGGAACGCGTACAGCGTGCGGCCGTCCCCGAGGAGGAAGTTCGCGCCGCCGGCGTCGGTGAAGGGTGGGTCGGCGACGAGGGGGCGCACCGCCTCGATCAGCGCCGCTCGCTCCCTCTCCCGCTCACCGCTCGCCTCGTCCAGCGCGGTGAGGAGGTGCGCGAAGTAGCGCTCGCTGTCGGTGTCGCCCTCGATCTCCCGTGCGCGCGCGGCGGAGGTCCGCCGGGTGATGCGGGTGAGGTCGTGCAGGGTGCCGTTGTGCGCGAACACCCAGCGGCCGCGCCGGAACGGGTGGGTGTTCTCCACCCGCTGCGGGCCGACGGTCTTCTTGCGGATGTGGGCGACGAGGGTCTCACCCTCGACGCTGGCCGCGAGCGCCTCGAAGCGGCGGTCTTCGCCCGCGCAAGCGGCGTGACGCTGGGTGGACCACCCCCGGCCGCGGGCGTGGACTGCGAGGCCCCAACCATCGGGGTGCGCGCGCGACAGCACCGCCAAGCTCCTCTTGGCGCGTCGCAGCGAGAATCCGTAGGTCGTCGTCTCGCTCGACACGACCCCCAGCAGGCGGCACATCGGTCCTCCACGCGGGACCGAGCGCCCAGCGCGCGCGCCGGGCCAAGTTCCCTGCTGGTATCCTCGGGGGCGTGTACGAGCTCCTCGAGACCTACGGCAAACGCACCCGCGCCGACGAGATCGCCACCGTCGAGATCGTCGGCGAAAGCCTCGTCGACTTCCGTGGCAAGCGCATCGACCTGCGCACCGGCCAGCCAGCGGGGCGCCCGCCGGGCTTCTACGCGAGCCGCGACGGCCGGTACTTCACCTACGCCGACGGCGGGATGAAGCTGTGCCACGCCGACGGTCGCAGCTTCGTGCTCCCCTACCGCACCTTGCCTCCCCACCCGCTGGTGTGGATCGGTCGCTGGCTCGTGTTCCAGGACGACCCCCAGCACCGCCACGACCTCGCCGTCCTCGACAGCCACACGGGGGAGGTGCGCGGCCGCATCGAAGGGCTGCTGGTCGAGCGGGGCATGAAGCTGCCGGAGGTCGTCCCCGTCGACGACCGAACCGCGTGGATCGTCGAGGGGCCGCACGCGCGGCTCTTCGATCTCGACGCCATGACCTGGCGCGCGCAGGTCGCCGCCCCGGGTGGCACGAGGCTGCTGGGCTTCGCGCCCCTCCCCGACGGCGGGTTCGTCGCCGGCCTGCGTCGCGAGGACGACATGGAGCAGGACCGGCTCGCGCGGCTGAGCGCCCAGGGGGACGTCGTGCACGCGGTCGCCGCGCCCTGGGTGAACTTCGCGCGGGTGGGCGAGACCATCGTCGCCTTCTCGACCAAGGAGCGGCGCTTCACCGTGCGGGATCTGGCCCTCTCCGAGATCGAGACGCTGGAGCACGACGACGACTTCGCCACCATCCACCCGCTGCCTTCCGGGCGCGAGTGGCTCGCGGTGGGTGGCCACGGGCAGTGGTACCACTTCGGCGCGCCGAGCCTGCGCCCGGCACCCCTGGCCGGCCCCGCCGCGAAGCGACCCGCGGCGAAGAAGCCCCGGCGCTAGACGCGCTCGAGGATCGTGGCCGTGGCCTGACCGAAGCCGATGCACATGGTCTGCAGGCCGTAGCGGAGCTTCTCGTCCTCGAGCAGGTGGATCAGGGTGGTCATGATGCGCGCGCCCGAGCCGCCGAGCGGGTGACCGAGGGCGATGGCGCCACCACGCACGTTGGTCTTGCCGAGGTCGGCCTCGGTGTCGTGGGCCCACGCGAGCGGCACCGAGGCGAACGCCTCGTTGACCTCGAAGGTGTCGATGTCGCTCATGCGCAGCCCGGCCTTCTGCAGCACCTTGCGGGTCGCCGGGATGGGCGCCGTGAGCATGATGGTCGGGTCGTCACCGGCCACCGCGGTGGCCACGATGCGCGCGCGCGGCGTGAGGCCGAGGCGCTTGACGGCCGATTCGCTGGCGAGCAGCACCGCCGCGGCGCCGTCGCTGATCTGCGAGCTGTTGCCGGCGTGGATGACGCCGTCGGGCTTGAACGCCGGCTTGAGCGCGCCGAGCTTCTCCGCCGTGGTGCCGGGGCGGATGCCCTCGTCGACCGCGAACGCGCGCTGCTGGCCGTCGGCGTGCACCACGTCGATGGGCGCGATCTCGCGCACGAACTGGCCCGCCTGCTGGGCGGCATGAGCCTTCTCGTGCGACCGCGCACTGAACTCGTCGACCTGCGCGCGGGTGAGCCTCCACTTCTCGGCGATCATCTCGGCGCTGATACCCTGCGAGACGAACGGGAAGCGCCCGACCAGCTCCTCGGGCGGCGGGAACCAGGGCGCGGGCCCCTGCGCGTCGGACCCCATCGGCGTGCGGCTCATGAGCTCCACGCCGCACCCGATGGCGACCTCGACCTCGCCGGCCGCGATGGCGTTGGCGGCCGTGTGCACGGCCTGCTGCGACGACCCGCACATGCGGTTCATGGTGGTGCCGCAGGTCGTCACCGGGTAGCCGGCCTCGAGCGCCGCGACGCGCGCGATGTTCATGCCCTGCTCACCGATCGGGCTCACGCAGCCGGCGACCACGTCCTCGACCTCCGCGAGCGGCACCTTGGCGCGCACGGCGACCTCGCGCAGCACGTGGGCGAGCACCAGGTCGGCGCGGGTCTGGAACAGGGCGCCCTTGCCGGGCTTGCCGAGGGCGACGGCGGTGCGGACGGCGGACACGACATAGACGGGCTGGGCCATGGGAGCTCCTTCTGGTGGTCCCTGCGCGGCAGTGGACCCCGGGGTCGCGAGAATGAATCGCCATTCATCGGATGCCAAGGGGCACCGGCCGGATTCGCGGGGCGGCCCCGGACGACGGCTCAGGTCTTGGTCGTCGCGGCGAACCCGAAGCCGAGGGTGGCGCCGAGCCACAGATCGTTCTTGGCGCTGGAGAGCCGCACGTCGTAGTGGGCGCCGATGGACAGGCTGATCCCGGGGTTCATCACGAGCCACCCGAGGTCGGCGTACGGCGAGAAGATGCCGACGTTGCCGTGACCGTCGACCGCGCCGAGCTGCAGCAGGTCGACCCCCGCCCGCAGGAAGCCGGCGCTCGCCCAGCCCTTCGAGAGGCCGAGGAACTGCCCCGCGGTGAGCAGGTAGAAGTGCGGCCCGACGCCGACCTGCGCGAGGTCGGTGCCGAACTTGGTGCGGAGCTGGAAGCCGGCCCCGCTGTCGTTGCCGCCGGTGGTCAGCTCGGACCCGAAGCCCGCGTGGGCGTTGACCTGCACGGCGTTGCGCGACGTGCGGACGGAGCGCGCGTAGCCGCCGTCGAGCACGGCGAGGCCAGAGCAGCCGGTCACGGTCAGAGCGCAGCAGAGGAGGGTGAGGTACCGCATCACGCGGTCATCGTACCCGGCGGAACTGCGCGGTCGAGTGGACAAGTGCGAGAACGAACCCCACTCACGGACTCTGTAGACCATGCTCCCAGTCCGATCCGCGAGGGATCTACCGGGTCTGCACCCCCGGCCCTCGCGGGTCGGCGTCGTTCTGACCGGGAGGTCTTGACACCCGCTCCCTCCATCATACGCTCAATCAAGTGAAAGCGAAGCGTGCCACCCAGCTGGAGCTGCCCCGGACGCGGGGCTGGGGTGGTCGCCGCGAGGGCGCCGGGCGCAAGCGCGTCGCCGC
>CAZUZY010000525.1:0-5108 GCA_964624885.1 uncultured Polyangiales bacterium
GCAGCGGGAGCGTCGGATCGAGGTGTTCCGACGCGAGGGGGATCACTGGTCGCTCGAGCCTTGGGTTCTAACGCGACCGCCGACAAGGGGTATCGCGACGGGTTCGAAAACAATTGACCGACGCGAGATTGCCAGAGATCCCGCCGCCTGCGGGCGTCTGAGCAGCAGTCGCGGTGTTTTGCGTCTGTTTGACGTTCATCTGCCTTGATTCATGCCGGATCCGCGCGCGCGGGAGCTCAGGACCGCGACGGGTCCAAGAGGCCCAGAAGACGGCCAATTTCGCGGGAAGATGGCCAAGGCGACCGCTGGGAGCGCGACCCTGGCTCGACCGATTCTTCCGAACAGATCGCCAACGCGACCACGAAAGTCGCGTTGCTCTGGGTGCGCTCTGGGACGCCTTCAGAGCGCTCTGGGTGTACCTTCGGGGCGCTCTGGGGGGACCTTGGGTGCGACTTACAGAAAGGTCGCGGTGCGGCCGGCCGAGAAGTGCTTGTCTTCGGTTCGGTCGATGGCCGGACCGCCCGAACGGATCTCCGTCTCGAAGCGCCACCAGCGGTGGCAGTCCAACGCGCCGGTTGGCGGGCGGTTACGCCAGGAGCCCGCCGATGCCGGCGAGGTGGTCCAGGCCATACTTCCCCCCCCAGCTCGGCGGCCGGCCGGGTGCGGCGCGGCGCGTTCGCCGGACGCCACGCTCGATGGGCTCCGGCGCCGTCGTTCTGCCTCCACGGTTCTGCCTCCACGGTTCGAAGACGGTCAGTCGAGAAGCCCCAACCGAGCGCGCCCGCCTCGCTGCGAGCAGTGAAGCACTGGGGGGCATCCCCCTTCATGCGACCGCCGATGCGGGTATCCGCGACGGGTTTGTAAACGGCCTACACCCTTGATGTCGCTGGAGATAGTGGTGGTTAGCAGGCCCGCGGTGTGAGTCGCAGATGATCGGGTCTGTTTGGGGCTCGCGTACCTCGATTCTGGCTTCCGATGCACGCGCGCGAATCCGTGACTGCGACCGGTGCCGCAGGACTGGCGAGCCACCATTTCGGCCTCTTCGGTGATCTGCGACCGCCTGATCTGCGACGTCTACTCGCGCAACTATCTGGCTCAAATCGCACTTGCGACCCTGGAAGTCGCACGTCTCTGGTCGCACTTCAGGTGTCCATCAGAGCGCTCTGGTGGCACCCTCGGGGCGCTCTGAGGGGTCTCAGACCCGATTTACAGGATCGTCGCGTTCGAGGGTATCGAGAAGTGCTTGTGGAACCTGAGGGCGTGGCCGGACGTTGCGAACGTAGGCAAGCCACCGCGGTTGAAGCAGACCCGAGTCGGTTGGTACGCGCTGGGGAGGGCCTCAGCCCCGCGCACGTCGGCGCGTCGAGCTCCAGCAGGACGCTCGACCTCCCCGCCGCGAGTACTCCCGCATGACCTCGGACGGCGGGTGCCTGGTCTTCGAAGAACCGCATCGAGCTGGCTCTCCTCACGCTGACCGAGAGGCGCAATACTGCGTAGCCGTGACGAACCCTTCGATGTTGGCGCTCTCCGGTCCTGTACGTCGCCGCCGCGCCGACGAGCCACCGCCGTTCTCCCTCTCCTCTGAGCGGAAGTTCGGACCGCGGATCTGCTTCTTGTGTGCGCGGCGGATCGCCGCTGCGGCTGCGAGCGGAGAACACGTTGTCTCGAACTGGGTGCAGCGCGAGTTCAAGCTCCACAACGAGGAGCTCGTTCTGCAGAACGGGACGGCAATCAAGTACGGGATCCTGAAGATCCCCTGCTGCAAGCTCTGCAATACGCGCCACCTCAACAAGATCGAAACCGAGGTGGCCGCCGCCGTTCGCTCCGGCGCAGAGGCGGTCTCCAAGCTGGATCCCGTACGTCTGTTCGTGTGGCTCGGGAAGACGTTCTACGGGATCCTTTACAAGGAGCTGTTCCTCGACCTCGATCGCCGCGCGAAGCGGAAGGGCAGGATCGCCACCCGGAAGATGCTCCGCGAGCTCACGGTCTTGCACTACCTCCTGCAGTCGGCGCGCGTCCCGATGACGATCGCGGCGGCTCCGGGCATCCGCTTCCCGCTCGGCTCGATCTTCATCTACGAGCTGCAGAAGCCGCCGCTGCTGGCGCATCAGTTCAATCTCCGCGACACCCTCGTCGGATCCGCGATTTCGATGCAGCTTGGAAAGGTGGGCATCATCGCGTGCTTCAAGGACGCGGGCATCATCCGCGAGTGCGTCGAGGATATTCACGAAAAGCTCACGCCCCACGCACTCCATCCGATCCAGTTCGCGGAGGTGACCGCGAACGTCTTTGCCTGCGCTGTTCACCAGCAACGCAGCGTTCGGTATGCGACGACGACCACCAAGATGGGCATTGAGGTGACGCTCCTCCCTCGTGGCGGCCTGAGTCGAGAGCCGTTCTTCCGCGAGTGGGATCAGGATACGTACGCCAGATTCCTCGCCGCTTACACGTACCAGCCGTTCGAGTTCGTTCGACCCGACGCGCAGACCACGTGGACGTGCCTTTTCGACAACAGCGGCAGCTTCATCGAAATGAGACCTTCCCCTTAGTCGACCGCCGATGAAGATGCCAAGAGCTGTGCTCCCGTGAGTCCCGGAACTCAGTTCCGTGACCTCGCGGCCGGTCGGTGCCTGGTCTTCGAAGAACCGCCCCGCATCGGCAGCTGGCGCCAGTGCGCGGCACGTCGTCGAGCAGGGCGTGGAGGATCCGCTGAGCGGTATCGGAAGGAGGCCCTGCGAGGGCGATCCCAGGAGACCCTCAACGGCAGCCTGGGCGCTCCTTTGCCGAGGATGCTGGCGAGCTTGGTGGCGACGCGGGAGCGTCGAGGTCTTTCGCTGGGCCCTGAGCTGGGCGCCGGCTAACATTGTGCTGATGAGGTTGCGTGGCGCGTTCGTTCTCTCGGCGATGGCAACGCTGTCCTGTGCGGCACAGGAGAAGCCAAAACCTCGCCCGACAGTCGTCGAGGCTGAGGACGAACCCTACACACCTAGCACCGAAGGTCGCTCGGGGAAGTCCATGGCGGACTCGGAACCTTCAACACCGATGCCGTCAACGTCTAAGCCAGGTGAGCCCGGACCGCCGGCACACCTCCCTGGCTGGTTCCCGCCTGTTGGTGAGGGGTGGTGGTGCTACCAGATTGGGCACACCGAGCTCCCGAAGACGTACTCATTTTGCATGCGAACGCAGAAGCAGTGTCTGGCCCTCCGAAGCGGAGGGCCTCCGCCACAACCAGGGGTAACCGTCGCCCCCTGTCTGCAGCGACCAGCCGCAGCCTGCTTCACGTATCATAGCAAGCTAACGGACTCACCGCTCTACTCCTGCCACGATTCGCTGACGTCGTGCGCGCTCGGTCGCGAACACTACCTAGCAAAGCCGCTGGACTACGACAGCGTCTCGACTTGCGGAGCCTATCCGTAGTTCGCTGCTTGAGATCTGCCGGACATGTCTCGCTGGGTCTTGAACTCCGCGCCCGTTCCTGGACGAGATGTAAGAGGCGCGGTAGCGGATGTTCCGCGTTGACGACGCAACGCTGGCGCTGCTGCCTTCGTCGTCGCGATGGTCAACACAGGCTGGTGCGCATGGACATCGAGCAACCCGACTTGGTACGGCACATATCGCGACCAGCCTTGGGGGGACGATCTACCCTAGGTCCTATGCTGTCGATGATGCCGTGGCCGCTTCTCGCGGGCCATGACGGGCGCGCGCGCAGCGGGGCACTATTGGTCGCCCTGGCCATTGCAGTTGTCGGCTGCCAAGAGAAGGCTCCGTCGGTTGACAGCCCGAGCGCGCCGTCACCGAAGGTTGGGCCATCAGTTGCCAGTGCGGCCGCGCCATCGGCTTCAAGCACGAGCAGCGCGGTGACGACCGAGGTGGGAGCGGTCCTAGACTCCGCCGCCATGGTCGCAACCTACGAGACCAACCGAGGGTGCATGGATCGTGTCTACGTCGGCGCCCGACTTCGGTTCTCTGCTCGGGTCGCCCGGGTGGAACCGAACCCCTTCGACAGTGAGAAGATCCATCTCAACCTGGCGACCGGACCCGAGCAAGC
This sequence comes from uncultured Polyangiales bacterium, assembly GCA_964624885.1. Classification (GTDB taxonomy): domain Bacteria; phylum Myxococcota_A; class Polyangia; order Polyangiales; family JADJMO01; genus JADJMO01. The sequence goes on from CAZUZY010000525.1 coordinate 4,049, forward strand.
GCCTCGCCTCTTCCTCACGTGCGCGATGCCGAAGACCCAGCAGGCGACGATGGAGGCGGCGATGAAGGACAACACCAAGCTGTGGTTCGCAGGCGAGAACATGGGCTTCTTCCGGAGCCACTGGAAGAAGGACGCTCCATTCGGCGGCCACGTACAGTTCGCCGATTGCAAGCCCACACAGCCCTCCGCTCAGATAGAGCCGTTGAAGTGCGGTCCAGCAGAGGTCGTCACCATGCCGGCGCTGCTCGCCTCTTACAAGCCCGGCCCCTCCAAGTACGAGGGCAAGGATGTGCGGCTTGAGCTTTTCAAGGGAACGAAACAGAACACAGCGAAGCTTGGCAGCCGGACGTTCTTCCTTCACTGGCTGGGCTCCGCGGCGGGCAAGGAGGACGTGGTCTGTCGTTTCTCGAATGGCGCTGAGCTCGACATCGGTGACCTGGAGCCGAACACCAAGGTCACGGTGTCGGCCCGGAGTGGTGGTCCAACCGCAGCGAAGGGGGCCCTTGATCTCACCGACTGCGCGGTTGTTGCTCGACCCGACGTGCCGTAGAACCCGCCCGGCGCCTCAGCAACCGCTCTCGCTGTGCCTTGAACTCTGCGCCGATGAAGCCGAGGTGCAGGAGGAGGATCCGCAGGTCGTAGCGCGCAGTCTCGGGCACGACCGCCCGAGGGGCCGCGACCACCGCGCGCGCCACGGCGGCCCGGTGCAGGAGGCCCAGCACGATCTGCGCGTGTCCAAGGACCTCTCCCGAGTGCAGCACCGCAGGCCCGAGCGCGATCGTTACGATGCCACCCTCCACGCCCGCCAGCTCGAGCCCAGGGGCGCCCGGCCCAGCGCCGGAGGCATGGGCGTCGAGCCGGCTCGTGGCCGTGCCAGGGAGCGGGCGCGCGAGGCGGTGCGGCGCATGGGCGCCGGACACCGAGGGCGACGGCAGGGGCTCGCGGGCGCCAAGCCCGTGGCCCAGGAGCGGGAAGTAGCGGACGGCGAGCTGACGAAGCCGCCCGATGGCGGCTGCGCGGTCGGCGAGGTGGCCGAGGTCGAGGCGCACCGCGAGCGGGC
>CAZUZY010000526.1:0-5078 GCA_964624885.1 uncultured Polyangiales bacterium
TCTGCACGGATGGACTCGCGTCCATCCGTGAGCGACTCCCGCCGCCTCCACCATTCTTGGGTGCGGAAGCACCAAACCTTCCGGCGCTCGTCTGCGGATGGACTCGCGTCCATCCGTGAGCGACTCCCGCCGCCTCCACCATTTTTGGGTGCGGAAGCACCAAACCTTCCGGCGCTCGTCTACACGGACGAACACGCGTCCGTCCACCTGTCCACCGCCCAGCCAACTCCGGGCACGCGCTGGCGCAACCTTCCGGTTTGCGCGCGCGCACGTCGCGCGATTCTCAGCGCGGCGCGAGCGGTTCCGCGCTTGTGCGAGGCTCCTGGCGCGCTCACTCTGCAGTCCATGGCCAAGCCGTATCGCCTCAACGTGTTCGAACCCGGCAGCGACGAGGACATGTGCATCACGTTCCAGAGCGAGGTGCCGTTCGGCGCCATCGCCCGTGGCGATGTGCTGAGTCGCGCGGCATGGCCCGAGCCCGCCTTCAGCGGCGAAGAGGCGCTGCGTGTCGTCCAGGTGGAGCACGATCTGCGCGAGCACGCGGGCGAGCCGCTCCACACCGTCAACGTCTACACCGAGGCCGTGCCCAACACCCCACTCGTGCGCGGCGTGCACCGCGTGAGCGAACGCCCCTGAACGTGCTCGCCCCCTGCCCTCGCTGTCGCCGCCACGTGAAGCGGCCCTCGACCGCGTGTCCCTTCTGCGGAGAGCGTGACCTCGCCGTCGTGCCCGTCCCTGGAGGCCGCCAGGTGCGGCGCGTCGCCGGGGCGCTCGTGATCGGCGCGAGCCTCGCGGCCTGCACGAGCACGACGCCGGACGACGGTTGCGTCCGCGACCACGGCGGCGTGATCGCGGAGTACGGCGCGCCGCCGCCCTGTGGGGACACCGGCGTCGACGCGAGCGACGCCGACGCGGCCGACGGTCGCGCGGACGGTGGCACCGACACCGTCGGCGACGTGACCAACGCCGACGGCTGATCAGAGCTCCTCCTTGTACTCCCCCACCTCCGCGTAGGTGGCCTTCAGCGCCGTCAGCTGCGCGGCCGCCGTCGTCGAGCACGCGAGCGTCTCCTCGAGCACCGCCGAGGTGGCCGCGTCGATCACCTTCCAGCCCTTCTCCGGCGCGAGCTGACCCGGCTTGCAGCCGTCCTGCGAGAGCGTCGAGATCAGCGGGTTCACCGTGATGCCGTGGTCGACCGCGATCTGCAGGATGCCCTTGCCGCCCTTCTGGATCGCGCAGAGGTCGCTGAACGCGAGGTGCCCGGCGTTCGCGAGGCCGACGAGGCGCTTCTTCTTCGGCGAGGCGTCGAAGCCGCCCTGCTGGCCCGTGTAGCGCGCGACGCCGTCGTCCTGCCCGCCGAGGATCAGCGTCGACACCAGCGTCGAGCCCGCGCTCACACCGCGCGCCGCCATCGGGAGGAGCACCTTCGCGCGCCCACCGAGCCCCGACAGCGCGCCGCCGCCGGCGCTGTGGCCCGACACCGCTGTCTTCCCGGGCGCGAGGTGACCAGCGAGGAAGGCCACCTCGCCGCTGGGAGTCGCGAGCGCGTCGAGCAGCGCGTTCGCGTCCTCCGTCTGCTTGCCACCGAAGCTGCCCGCGAGGATGTCCTGCAGCCCGATGCCCGGGTGATCGGCCGCGACGACCACGAACCCGCGGCTCGCCCAGTGGGTCATCTGCGAGGCGCTCTGCGTGCGGAACGCGGCGGTGCCGTGGATGAACAGCACCAGCGGGTAAGGCCCGTGGGTCGTGTCCATCGGCAGGTCGGCGTAGCAATCGCAGGCCTGCAGCGGGTTGTCGGCGTCCGGGATCTTCGACGCGTCCGCGGGCGGCAGATGCTTGCGGATGTCGTACTGGAGCTTCGTCTTTCCCGCGTCGCTGCCCACCACCGCCGGGTACCAGACCTCCGTCACGAGACCCGCGAGCGTGACCGTCTTCGCGCCGACGGGCCACGGCCCACGCTGCGAGGTGTCCGTCGGCACCGCGAGCAGCTTGCTGCCGTCACACGTGACCTCCGACGACGGCGACGGCGCGTCGCTCGTCTCTGCCCCGCCGAGGTCCGTGCCCGTGTCGGCGGCGTCGGTCGACGTGCTCCCGCCACACGCACCGAGCCACGTCAGGGTGATCGCCAGGATCGTCGACTTGCTGTCCATGCGCGCCTCCTGCCCCCCAAGGGCAGGCGTTCTCTACACCAATGTTACGGATGCGAAAGTTTCGGTCCGTCACCATCGCATCCTTCCTCGGGCGCAAGCCTGAGCTTTTCGCGGGAATTGCTCGATCGCAAACCGGGTCGCTCCGTCCGGCCCGTAGATCGCGTACTTTGCAGGGGTGCGCGCCTCCCTCGGCCTCCTCCCCCTCTGTGTGTGTTTCGTCGGGACCCCGCCGCGGGTGGAGCAAGGGGCCGAGCGGGTGCTCGCGACGATCGCGCACGCGCCACCGTTCGCCGGTCGGCTGGGTCGCGACCTCGCCCTCGAGAAGACGCCCGCCGGCTATCGGACGCGCACCGCGGGACTCGACGCGACGCTGCCCGCGACCACCCACGACCCGGCCCACCTCTCCGTCGCAGGGCGTCCGAGCGTCTACGTCGACCTGACGCCGGTCGACCTCGCGCCGCGTCCCGCGCAGGTCGTCGCAGGCGCCGTCGTGTTCCAGGATGCCGCGATCGACACGGACGTCGTCTGGGTCGGCGAGGCCGCGGCGGCGGAGGAGCTGCGGGTGCTGCGCTCGCCGCGGGCACCGAAGACGGCGCGCTACAACGTCGCGCGGGGACCCGGGGTCGCCGCGGTCCGCGTGAACGCGTCCACGTCGGAGCCGATCGTCGAGGTCGTCGATCGCGACGGCGAGGTCCGCCTCGCGAGCGCGCCGCTGTTCGCGGTCGATGCCCGCGGAGCACGCCGCGCCGTGCACGCCAGGGTCGAGGTGATCGGTGACGACACGTTCCTCGAGACCGCGCTCGACACCGAGGGCCTCGCCTACCCCATCGTCGTGGACCCGGCGTGGTCGACGGTCACACCGATGACGACCGCGCGCGTGAAGCACACCGCGACCGCCCTGCCCGGCGACCTCGTCCTCGTCGCCGGCGGCGTCGACGCGAGCGGCGCCTACCTGTCGACCGCCGAGGTGTTCGACCCCAAGACCAAGACGTGGACGGCGACGGCGCCGCTGAGCGTCAAGCGTGCGCAGCACACCGCCACGCTCCTCTCGGGCGGCCGCGTGCTCGTGCTCGGGGGCACCAGCAACGGCTCGACCGCGCTCTCGACGGGGCAGCTGTACGACGCCGCGACCAAGACGTGGAGCGCCGTGGCGGCCATGAGCGAGGTGCGCACGCACCACACCGCGACGCTGCTCCCGGGCGACAAGGTGCTGGTCACCGGCGGCAGCGACTTCGGGCCGGGCACCGAGTCCTCGGCCGCCGAGATCTACGACGCCGCGACCAACAAGTGGACCGCCGCCGGCACCATGGCCATCGGCCGACAGGAGCACGTGGCCACCGCGCTCACCGGCAAGGTGCTCGTGACCGGCGGTCGTCGCGGCGGCGGCAACTACCACGTGAGCGCCGACCTGTTCGACGTCGCGGCGGGCACCTGGTCGGCGACGGGGGCGATGTCGCTCCCGCGCGCGGCGCACGCGCAGGCGCTCCTCTCGGGCGACCGCGTGCTCGTGACCGGTGGGCGCGGGATGGACAAGTACGGCGTCATCCAGACCTACACCCAGGCCGAGCTCTGGGACCCGACGACCAAGGCGTGGAAGGCCACGTCGGGGCCGATGGCGCTCAAGCGCGAGAGCCACACCGCCGTCGCGCTGCCGCTCGATCGCGTGCTCGTCGTCGGCGGCCCTGGCGCCGCGAACGTCGAGCTCTACCTGCCGACCTCCGACCGGTTCGTGACCTTCCCGACCCTCGCGATCGACCGCGCCTCACCAGGGGTCGCCCAGCTCTCGACCTCCGACCTGCTCGTCACGGGCGGGAGCGCGACCACGGCCCTCGCCGCCACCGAGCTGCTCACCCTGGGCGCGCTCGGGACGAGCTGCACCGACGGCCTCACCGAGTGCGCGTCGGGTCTGTGCGTGGACGGCGTGTGCTGCAACGCCGCGTGCGACGGCCAGTGCGAGGCCTGCGACGTCGCCGCGAGCAAGGGCACGTGCACGGCCGTGGTGGGCACGCCCCACAAGGCCCGCACCAACTGCAGCGACGGCGCGGGCTCGACCTGCCAGGCCAAGCACTGCGACGGCGTCGAGCGGAAGTCGTGCGCCGCGTTCGCCGACGCGACCACCCTCTGCGCGGCGGCGACCTGCGCCGACGGCGCCGCCAAGCCGGAGTCCCGCTGCGACGGCAAGGGCAGCTGCCCTGCCGCGACGGCCACCTCCTGCGCGCCCTACGCGTGCGGCGGACCGGTGTGCAAGAACAAGTGCGCGGCCGACGCCGACTGCGCCGGCTCGAACGTCTGCGACACCAAGACCGGCGTGTGCGTCGTCGCCACCGCCACGTGCACCGCCGACGGCCTGTCTTCCCAGCCGCTCGATCGCTCCAAGCCCACCAAGGCCTGCGCGCCGTACCGCTGCGACGGGAAGACGGGCAACTGCTTCGATCGGTGCGCCGACAGCAACGCGTGCGAGCCCGGCGCCGCCTGCGACACCGCGAGCGGCACGTGCGTGGGCGCGGCCGCCGCCGACGACGGCGGTTGCGCCCTCGCGCCGCGGTCCGTTCGCGCCACCTTCGGCCTCGCCGCGTTCGCGCTCGCGGCCGTCGGGGTCGCCGCGCGCCGTCGTCGTCGTCCCTGAGCCCTTCGCTTCCTGGAGCCCCATGTCGATCTCGCCGCCGAAGCTCGCCGCGTCGTTCGTCTTCGCCCTCCTCGGTTGCTCGTCCAGCGCCGCGGACCCGCCCGTCGCGCGCACCGCGACGGCCGCGGAGACCCTCGCCCACCTCGCGCGCTTCCCCGAGTTCGCGGGGCACCTCGGGGCCGGAGGGGCCCTCGAGGCGTCGGCGCAAGGGTTCCGCCTGCCGAAGACGAACGCGCTCGGGTCGTGGACGGTGCTCGGCGGCGACGCGCGGATGTTACGATTCCGTGCGCGCGCGGTTGGCG
>CAZUZY010000527.1:0-5072 GCA_964624885.1 uncultured Polyangiales bacterium
GCGCGCTCGCCCTGCACCCCGGGTCGTTCCGCGGATGGCTCGATCTGGCCTCGCTGCTCCGCGCGCGGGGGGCGCTCGACGAGGCCACGCGCGCGCTCGAAGCCGCGCGGAGCATCCTGCCCCACCACCCGGCCATCGAAGTGGTCCGCGCCGAGATCGCCGAGGCGACCCTGGAGCAGGTCAGCGCGGACTGACGTGTCTGCTGGTCGAGAGGCCCGGGAACGAACTCTCGGGGAGGGGAACACGCGACGTTTCCACGCCCAGGAGGACCCATGATCCAGCGTCTCTTCCTTGCTTCGGCCGCGACCTATCTCGTGCTGCTCGTCGGTTGCACCGAGTCGAACGACACGCCGACGCCGACCGACACCGGCAGCGTCGACGACACCGGCAGCGAGACCACGGCCGACACGGCCACCGACACCGGCACGGCCACCGACACCGGCACCGACACGGGCACGGCCGACACGGGCGGCGCTGACTCCGCCACCGCCGAGACCGCGAGCGACGCCCCCGGGGAGACCACCGCAGACGCAGCGGGCGACGTCGACGAGACCGCGACGGACGCGGCGGCCGACTAGCGCGACGCGCCGGAACGGCGAGCGCGAGCGCGGCTTCCTGCGTATCATCGCGGCATGCGCAAGCTCGCTCCCCTCGTCGCGCTCCTCGCGCTGGCGCCCGACGTCGCGTGCAGCTCCTCGTCGGAGCCACCCCCTGGTCGCGCGCGCTACGGCGGGCCTGCGCTCGTGACGATCGGCACCGCGGAGGCGAAGGTCACCCTGCACCTCGACCGCTTCTCGCTCTCCATCACCGACGGCGCGGGCAAGCCCCTGCTCGAGGGCCTCGACTCGGCGGTGGCGGGCGACGACGGGGCCTACGGCGGTGCGGTCGCCGCCACGCGGCACGAGACCACGTTCCGCACCTCGCTGGTGGAGGGCTGGGACCACGTCGACGGCAAGGACTCTCCGTGGCGGGTGGGCCTGTACGTGGCGCGCGCCGACGTCACCACCGACCGCGCCTCGCTCGACCTGTTCGATCCCGCCGAGGAGTCGGTCACCCTCCACCTCGACGTCAAGGTCACCGGCGCCACCGTCACCCTCGATCTCGCCGTCGACGGCGGGCCGAACCAGGTGGGCGCGGCGTTCAAGCTCCCCGACGACGAGCACTTCTTCGGGCTCGGCGAGCGCAACGTCACCGTCGACCACCGCGGTCGGCGCTACGAGTGCTGGACCGAAGAAGGTGGCATCGCGGTCGGCGAGAAGGCGCCCCCTGGCCCGGCCAACCCCGGTCCCAACGGCCCCGGCATGACCCACGTGCCGATCCCGTTCTTCTACTCGAGCAAGGGCTATGCGCTCTACCTCGACACCACCTACCGCAACGGGTTCGCGCTCGGCGACACCAAGTCCGTGTTCCGCTTCTGGGGCGAGACCCCGAAGCTGCGCGCGCACGTGTTCGTGCACGAGGACCCGAAGGCGAGCCTCGCCGATTTCACCGCGCTGACCGGCCGCGCGACCCTGCCCGCGGGCTGGGTGTTCGGGCCGCGCCGCCGCGTGGACCACGGCGCGAAGATCGACGGCCTCGACGAGTTCGAGGCGCTCCGCACCCACCAGGTGCCGACCACGGCCGTCGACGACGCGACCCACTTCCTGCCCAACGGCAGCGATGTCGATCGCGAGCCGGAGCTTCGCGACTGGGCCACCAAGCTGCACGCGCTCGGCTTCAAGGCCATCGGCTACTACAACGCCTATGTCTCGATCACGAGCCCCAAGGCCAAGGACCTCGTCGCCTACGGCCGCAAGAACGACCTGTTCGTGCACGTGTCGGCCGAGGAGGGCGGCGGCGAGTTCGACACCTTCATGATCTCGGGCGGCGGTCAGCAGGTGGCCACCATCGACATGAGCAAGCCGGCGGCGGTCGAGTGGTACGGCACGCTGATGCAGAAGGCGCTCGACATCGGCTACGACGGCTGGATGCTCGACTTCGGCGAGTACCTGCCGCAGAAGGCGGTGCTCGCGAACGGCATGACCGGGTGGGAGGCGCACAACGCCTTCCCCCTCCTCTACCAGAAGGCCACCACCGACTACCTGCGCAAGGTGCGCGGCGACGACTGGATGTACTTCGCGCGCTCGGGCTACGCCGGCACGCAGAAGTACGCGCCCATCGTCTGGTCCGGCGACCCGGCGGCGAGCTTCGACGACGCCAAGGGCCTCCCCGCGCAGGTCCGCGCGGGCATCAACGCCGGCCTCTCGGGTCTGCCCTACTGGGGCAGCGACATCGGCGGCTACTCGTGCAACGCCGACCCCCCGGGCGACAAGGAGGTCCTGCTGCGCTGGGTGGAGTTCGGCGCGCTCTCGAGCGACATGCACGACGAGAACGCCTGCTCGGGAGCGATCGAGGGCACGCCCCCCAAATGGACGATCTGGCGCGATGCCGAGTCGACCGAGGTCTACGGCCGCTACGCGCGCCTCCACACCCGCCTGTTCCCCTACCTCTACGCCACGGCCAAGGAGGCGACCGAGACGGGCATGCCGGTGATCCGGCATCCGTTCCTCGTCCACCCGACCGAGAAGGACGCGCTGGCCGTCGAGCTCGAGTACTACTTCGGCCCCTCGCTGTACGTCGCGCCGGTGGTCCGTCGCGGCGCGACGTCGCGCACGTTCTGGCTGCCGCCGGGGCGCTGGGTCGACTGGTGGTCCCTCGCCGAGGCCACCGGCGGCGCCAAGGTCACGAGGGACGCGCCGCTCGACGTGCTCCCGCTCTACCTGCGCTCGGGGGGCGTCGTGGCGATGCTCGATCCGACCATCGAGACCCTGGCTCCCGCGACGCGACCCGAGGTGATCACCCTGGACAAGGTCGCCGGCGTGCTCGACGTGCGGGCGGTGATCGACGCCAAGACCGGCAAGGGCACCGCGAAGCTCGTCGACGGGACGACGCTGACGGTCAGCCGCACGGGCGCCGACGTCGTGGTCCTCCCCGCGGGCCTCACGGCCGCCACCGAGGCCGAGCTCGCCACCTGCAGCGGCTGCGGTCGTGTCGACACCCTCGCCGGGGGTGCGGTCCGCGTGCGCTGGAACAGCGCCTCCGCGACGAGCGGCGAGCTCGCCGGCAGCGGCCTCTCGCTGGCCCACGCCGCCGCGCCCAAGGCGGTCCGCATTCGCTGGGACGTCGTGGTGTTGCCGTAGCTCAGAAGCCCGCGGCGGTGCTGCAAGCGCCGAAGCTGCTGCCGCAGCCCGCCGCGTTCGAGCACGAGGAGCAGTTGCTCCGGCACGTGCCCCGGCAGGTGGTGTCCGTGTCGCGACACTTGTTGCGACACGAGGTGCTGCCGCCGCAGGCGCCCTCGCAGGTCGTGCGGTCGGCGCGGCACTTGTCGGCGCACGTCTTGGCGGCGTCGGTGCACGAGGCAGGCGCGCTCGTGCACGCGGCATCGCCGGTGGTCTCGGCGCGCGTGTCGGCAGCACCATCGGTGGCCGCGTCGGACGCCCCCGCTTCGGCCGCCTGGAGGCCGTCGAAGTCGTACGCACACCCCGCGACGAGGACGAGGAGCCAGCAGCCGGTGCGCATCAGAACGAGCCTCCTACGAAGACCCCGGTGGGGGTGAACCCGACCTGCGTGGTCGCGGGTCCGCGCCGTGAGAGCACGAACAACGTCACGGACGTGGCCACCCCGACGAGGCCCACCACGAGCCCGATGTTGGCGATGCGCTGGTCGCGCCTGCCGGCGTCGATGTCCGCTCCGCGGCTCGGGCAGCCACCCGCGCAGGCCGTCTGCAGCTCGTTGAACTTCGAGCGCGCGGCGAGCCCGAAGCCCGCGAACAGCCCGAGCCCCACGACGGCCACGCCCCCGGCCACGAACCCGCCGACCCGCAGCCCCGAGCCCGAAGAGGGCGCCTCGGGCTCCTTGGTCGGCTCCTTGTCGGGCTTGGCGACCGCCTCGGTCTTGGCCTCGGCAGCGTCGATGGTGACGGTCGTCTTCTCCCCGGCCGCCAAGGTGACCGACTTCTTGAGGGTCGACTTGCCCTCGGTCCGCACCTCGAGCTCGGTGGTGCCGGGCGCCACGGGCACCGGCTCCGACCACCCCGCGCGCTTCACCTCTTCGCCGCCGACGACCAGTGTCGTGGACGCCTCCGGGTGCTCGATGGTGACGTTGACGAAGCCCAGCTTGGGCGCGATCTCCTTGCGCTCGAGCTTGGCCGAGGCAGCGGTCTTCGCGTAGCGGGAGTCCTGGGGCGCGAGCTCGTCGGCCTCGACCGCCGTGCGCCCGAACTCCACGTAGGCCTCGAGGACCTTGCCTTGCTCGCGGAGGGCGCGCGCGAGGTAGAGGCGAGCGTTCGGGCTCTGCACGATCTCCATCGAAGCGCGCAGCTCGACCACGGCTTCGGCGTACTTCTTGGCGACGAACAGCTCGCGGCCCTTGATGAACTTGGCCTGGGCCTGCTCGCGCTGGATCGGCGAGGCGGAGCCGGGATTCGCGCCGATCGCGAACGCCGGGCGCAGCGGTGCCACGAGCAACGACAGCGCGACGAGGGCGGCCGCCGCGCGAGACCCGCGCCGGGAGGAGGAGACGTCGTTCATCAGATTCCCATCGGATCGTACTTGGTGTCGGGCGCTGGCTTCGGAGGTTTCTTCTCCCCCGGGGGCCCGGGCACGAACTTGGGTGCGATGGAGGGACCGCTGGCCGTCGACGACGCGGAGGTGGAGGTGGAGGTGGAGGCCGTGGCGGTGCCCGGTCCAGCCAGTGTCGCGACCGGCTTGGCGGTCTCGGTCGGCGCGGCGCTCGCCAGCGCGGTCGGTGCGCTGCTCTCGGGCTCCTTGTCGTTGGCCTTGGCGACCGGCTTCGAGGTCGGCTCCGAGCCCGCGTGGTCGGGGTCCTTCCGCTTGCCCGTGGAGAAGGCGACGATCAAGAACACGGCCGCCACGACCACCATACCGAGCACGAGGAACGCCGCGCGCCGACGGCGTGGCTCGCTCGGAGCGTCCTTGCTCGGCGAAGGGATCGCGCCATCGCTCTCGCGCGCGCCACCGAGGGCCGTCACCGCCCCGCTCGGCGTCGGCAAGGCCGGCGAGTCCGTCGGGGCC
>CAZUZY010000528.1:0-5034 GCA_964624885.1 uncultured Polyangiales bacterium
CCGACGCCGATCCCGCGCCCGACCGCGCGGCGGCCCTCGCGCTCACGGCGCTCACGGCGCCGCGACTCCGCGAGCTCCACGTCGACGGGCTCGACGACGTGCCCCGCTTCCTCGCGACCCTGGCGCGGGCCCGTCTGCCCGCACGCGTGCTGAGCGTCTCGGGCTCCGTCGACGAGGCGCAGCTGTGGCCCGTGCTCGAGCAGCACGCCGCGTTCCTGCGCTCGTTCGAGGTGCTCGCCCTCCCGCTCGCCGAGCTGTCGAGCGCGGCGGTCGCCACCCTCCGCGCCCAGCTCCCGAAGGTCGGCGACAGCCGCACGCGCGCCCACCTCACGCGGCCCGCCGCCTACGCGGGGTGGCGCGACCCCTGACTCGTCGACGGCCCCTCACTCGTGCCGCAGGGCCGCGATCGGGTTGAGGCGGGAGGCCTTGCGGGCCGGCAGGAACCCGAACGCCACCCCGACCGTCGCGGAGAACGCGAACGCGATGAGGATGATGTCGGGCACCACGGTGAACGGCAGCTTCAGCGCCCGAGTCGCCGCGAGCGAGATGCCGAGGCCGAACAGCACGCCGATGGCACCGCCGAGCGTGGAGAGGGTGATGGCCTCGATGAGGAACTGCAGCAGCACCTCGGAGCCTCTGGCGCCGATGGCGAGCCGCAGGCCGATCTCACGGGTGCGCTCGGTCACCGAGACCAGCATGATGTTCATGATCCCGATCCCGCCGACCAGGAGGCTCACCCCGGCGATCGCGCCGAGCAGCGCGGTCAGCGCGCCAGTGACGTTGCCGAGCGTCTTGCTGATCTCCTTCATGTCCTGGACCATGAAGTCGTCCTGCTGCGCGGCGGCGAGGTGGCGGCGCTCGCGCATGAGCAGCGAGATCTGCTCCTTGGCCTTGCTGGTCGCCTTGTCGCTCACCGCGCTCACGAAGATGGTGTTCACGTCGGTGTTGCCGGCGATGCGTCGGTGGAACGCGCTCAACGGCATCACGATGAAGTCGTCCTGGTCGGAGCCGAACGTGGACTGTCCCTTCGAGGAGAGCACCCCGACCACCGTGCAGGGGACCGACCCCACGCGCAACGTGGCGCCGATCGGATCCTGCGGCCCGAACAGCTCCTTGCGCACCGTCGCGCCGAGGATGCACACCGGCGTGCCGCCCTGCAGCTGGGCGTCGGAGAAGCTCTGCCCGAGGGCCATCGTGAACCCGCGCACCGCGAAGTACTCGTTGGTCGTGCCGGTGACGCCGGTGTTGTAGTTCCGGTTGCCGTACACGACGAGCGCGCTGCGGCCCGAGGTGGGCGCCACCTTGCTCACGGCGGCCACCTCGCGCTCGATGGCCCGCGCGTCGTCGAGCTTGAGCGGCGAGGCCGCGCCGCTGGTCGGCCCGCGCCGCTCGGCGCCCGGCATCACGATGAGCAGGTTCGTGCCCATGCTGGCGATGTCGGCGGTGATCTTGGCGGTGGCCCCGCGGCCGAGCGTGACCATGGCGATGACCGAGCCGACGCCGATGACGATGCCGAGCGTGGTCAGGATCGAGCGCATGGTGTTGCGCCGGATCTCGCGGATGGCCATCAGGATGGTCGCCCAGATCACGACCGCCCCTGCCCCTTGTCGTCGCTCGCCACGACGCCGTCCTTGAAGGTGACCGTGCGCGTCGTGTACTGCGCCATGTCCGGCTCGTGGGTCACCATGACGATGGTGATCTTGCGGGTCCGGTTCAGGTCGACGAGCAGGTTCATGATGTCGACCTTGCGCGCCGAGTCGAGGTTGCCCGTGGGCTCGTCGGCCAGCAGCATCTGCGGGTCGGTGACGATGGCGCGGGCGATCGCCACCCGCTGCTGCTGCCCGCCCGAGAGCTCGGCCGGCGTGTGCTTCGCGCGCGACTCGAGCCCCACGTCGACGAGGGCCTGCATCGCCCGCGCACGGCGCTCGCTGGCGGAGACGCCGCGGTAGATCAGCGGGAGCTCCACGTTCTCCACCGCCGTGGTGCGGGCGAGCAGGTTGTAGCTCTGGAACACGAACCCGAGGTAGTGCTTGCGCAGGAGCGCGAGCTGGTCGAGGTCGAGCGCGCCCACGTCCACCCCGCGGAACAGGTACGCGCCGCTGGTCGGCTGGTCGAGGCAGCCGACCACGTTGAGGCAGGTGGACTTCCCCGAGCCGCTCGCCCCCATGACCGCGACGAACTCGCCGTCGTCGATGCGCAGGTTGGCGCCCGCGAGCGCGCGCACCTCGGACTCACCCTGGCCGTAGACCTTGGTGACGTCGCGCAGCTCGACCAGCGGCGGGCCGCTCAAGGCTGCTCCTTCACGTCGACCAGCACCTCGGTGCCGGGCTTCAGGTCGCCCGCCACGATCTCGGTGACGAGCCCGTCGGACACGCCGGTCTTGACCTCGACGGCGACCGGCGTCTTGCCCGAGAGCACCCACACGCGCTTCTTCGGCTCGCCGACGGTGGCCTTCTTCTCCTGCGTGGGCGGGCCCGTGGTGGGCGGCGTGAAGCGGAGCGCCGCGTTCGGCACGACGAGCACGTCCTTCCTGGTCTCGGCGACGATGGTGGCGTTGCAGGTCATGCCCGGGCGCAGCAGGCGCTCCTCGTTGTCGACCAGCAGGAGGCCCTGGTAGGTGACGACGTTAGAGGTGGTCTTCGGGTCGTTGCCGAGGCTCTGCACGCTCGAGGGGAACTTGCGCTCGGGGTAGGCCTCGACGGTGAAGAAGGCGCCGAGGCCCGGCTTCACGCGCCCGACGTCGGCCTCGTCGATGGCCGCCTTCACCCGCATGTGGGTGAGGTCCTCGGCCAGCCGGAACAGCACGGGCGTCGTGAAGCCCGCCGTCACCGTCTGGCCGAGCTCGACCAGCCGCGCGAGCACCACGCCGTCGATGGGCGAGTAGATCGTCGCCTTGTCGAGGCGGGACTTGGCGGACTTGAGCGAGGCGCGCGCGAGCGACCCGCCCGCCACCGCGCTCGCGAGCGTGGCGTCCGCGCGCATCTTGTTGGCGTTGGCGCTGTCGAGATCGGACTGCCCGAGCAACCCCTGCGCGTGGAGCTTCTTGCTGCGCTCGAGGGCGAGGCCGGCCTCGATCACGGTGGCCTTGGCCTGCAGCATCGTCGCGTCGGCCGAGGCCACCTGCGCGGTGGCCTGCGAGACCGCAGCCTGCAGCTGCTCGGGGTCGATGACGGCGAGGATCTGCCCCTTCTTGACCTTGTCGTTCTCGGCGGCCTTGAGCTCGAGGATCCGCCCGGTCACCTCGGCGCCGACCTCCACGGTCGTGACCGCCTCGAGGGTGCCGGTCGCCGTGACGGTCACCTGCACGTCGGCCTTGCGGGCCGGCTCGGAGAGGAACGTGGGCCCCTGCCCCGCCGCGCGCGCGCGGAGGGCGCGGACCCCGAAGAACGCCGCCACGAGCAGCACCGCGGGGATCACGATGCGCAGCGCGCGACCCCAGCGGGACCCGCCGTGGGCGCCGATCGTCCGCTTCACGGCGAGGGTCGCGGGATCGATCGGCTCGGCCATGTCGGACAGTGGATGCCAAATCCGCGGCAGCGCGGCGATACCGCACTTGCGTCAATACGTAACAGATGTTACACATCGGGGCGGAGGTGGTCGATGGCTCGAGCGGTGGTGCTGGGTGGGGGCGGTGGGATCGGTCGCGTGGCCGCGCGCGCGCTCGCGTGCGTGGAGCAAGACGGCTTCGACGAGATCGTGGTCGCCGACCTGCGGCTCGACGTGGCCGAGCAGGTCGCCCGTGAGGTCGGCCCGCGGGCGCGCGCGAGAGAGGTGGACGCCGGCTCCCCGGCCTCGCTCGCCGCCGCCCTCGCGGGCGCAGACGTCGCGATCGGGTGCATCGGCCCGTTCTATCGCTTCGGCCTGCCCGTGCTCGAGGCCGCCATCGCGGCGCGCGTGGACTACGTCGACGTGTGCGACGATCTCGCGCCCACCCGCCGCATGCTCGAGCTCGACGGCCGGGCCCGCGAGGCCGGGGTCACCGCCATCGTCGGCATGGGCAACAGCCCGGGGCTCGCCAACGTGTTCGTGCGGCTCTGCGCCGACCAGCTGCTCGACGCGGTCCGGTCGGTGGACATCTATCACGTGCACGGCGGAGAGCCCGACGAGGGCCCCGCCGTGCTGAAGCACCGCATCCACGCCATGACCCACGACGTGCCGCTGTTCCTCGACGGCAAGATGACCACCGTGCGCCAGCTCGACGCGTCGGGCGAGGCCCACGTGCACGAGGAGGAGTTCCGCGGCGTCGGGCGCCTGCCGGTCTATCCTTACCCGCACCCCGAGACCCTCACGCTGCCGCAGCACATCCCCGGTCTCGAGCGCGCGACCAACATGGGCGTCGTCTACCCCCTCGGCTACTTCCAGCTCACGCAGGCGCTGGTGCGCGCGGGCGCGGCCTCCGAGGTCCCGCTGCGGGTGGGCGCCCACGACGTCGTGCCGCTCGAGTTCATGGTGGCCCACGTGCTCCGCGAGCGACCGCGCCTGCTGCGCGAAGCCGGCGTCACCGAGCCCGGCGGGTGCCTCAAGGTGGTGGTCGGCGGGCTCCGTCGCGGCGAGCCCACGCGCTACGAGCTCTCGGTCGCCTCGAAGGGCGCCGGCGCGGGCGAGGGCACGGGCATCCCGGCCGCGGTGGGCGCGCTGCTCGCGCTCCGCGGTGCCGTGAAGGGCAAGGGGGTGCTCCCCCCGGAGGCAGCGGTCGAGCCGCTCGCCGTGCTCGGGGTCGCCCTGCAGATCGTCGAGCGACTCGGCGTCGGAGGCGGCGACACGCTGGTCGTCGAGAAGATCGACGCCCGCGGCGAGCGCACCGTGGTGCCCATCGGCCTCTCAGGGCCGCAGGCGTCCTGAGTGCTGTTCGTCGGGCACGACGTCGGTACGAGCGGCACCAAGTCGGTGCTGCTCGACGAGCACGGGCGCGTGCACGCCACCGCGCTCGCGTCGCACGAGCTCTCGCTCCCCGCCCCCGGCAGGGCCGAGCAGGATCCCGAGGCGTGGCTGCGCGCGGCCGGCGAGACCACCCGCGCGCTGCTCGCGGAGGCG
>CAZUZY010000529.1:0-4974 GCA_964624885.1 uncultured Polyangiales bacterium
TGCCGAAGAGAGTCGTCGTGGCGTGGGACGAAAGCCTGCCCCGCGACGCGTCCGCGGCCGCGACGCCGTACTTCATCTTCTTCACGCACCTCCTCAACCAGAACAAGGCCGGCTTCGCGCCGCACCTCGACGTCTACCCCACCTCGTGGGGCTACGCCTGGCTCTCCATCTGGCGCTACCTGAACTACTCCGGGGACATCGCCAACTCCCCCATCGGCGCGCACTTCTCCCGCGGTCTGCTCCCCCAGATCGCCGCCTCGGGCAAGAAGGTCGTGCTGGTGATCCCGGTCGGGGACGCCAGCAAGGCGGCGACCCCCGAGGTCGGCGACTTCACGGACGCGACCAAGCTCCGCCGCATCCTCGCGGAGATCGACGCGTTCATGTTCCGCGAAGAGGGCCTCGAGCGGGCCCCGAACACCACGCTCGGTCCGTGCGCCATGGCCTCGTTCAGCTCGGGGAACAACCAGCTGGCCGTGTTCCTGGCGTCCTCGAGCAACCAGGGCACGAAGTTCTACAAGGACGATCTGCGCGAGGTGTACTCGTTCGACAACCCGCGAAGCAGCGTGCCGGCATTCGCGGCCAATGCCCTCAACTGGATGCAGGCCGGGGCCTCGTCGACCAAGGCCCTTCGTCTCTACGGCACCCACTACGGGACCTACGCGTCGCTGTTCCCCACTGTGTTCCCGAAGGAGGCGGCACCCACGCCCGAGCAACCCTTCGTCTCCGCCTCGACCAAGCTGCCGAATCGCACGCTGGCCGTCCTGCCCGAGCCCTGCTGGGGGCCGGACTACGGGGTCACGGATGGCCAGGGCGTGCACCAGCTGATCTGCGCCACCATGGTCCTCGACGCTCTCCGCCGGAGCCCGAACTTCTGATCGGCGTTCAGGGAGCCTCCGCGCGGACGAACTTGCCATCGCGGTAGATCCGCGTGCCGCGGGCCGCGCACACCTCGTCGACCGCCTTCTGGTAGTCGGGCTCCTTCGCGTAGTCGTGCACCTTGCTCGCCTTGGCGCCGGCGCAGGACTTCTTCGGGTCCTCGGTCAGCACGAGGCTCGTCCCCTGCGCCTCGAAGTGGGCTTCGAGCCGCACGAGGGAGAAGTCGCCGGCCATGGGCGGATCGACGGGGCCGAACGCCACGACGGTCGACAGCGCCTCGACCCCCGCGATGTGGACCGTGAGCTTGCGCGGCAACCACGATCCCTTCACGGCGCCGAAGTCGTCCACGAGGCACACGTGCGCGAGGCGAGCCGGCGCTCCCAGGCACACGTCCACACAACCCAGCTTGAGGGTCGCCGTGCCAGCCACGGGCGTGCAGCTCGCGCTGGACACGCTCGCGGTGACGGAGGCCTCGGTGGCCGGAGCGCTGGCCGACGGGAGCGGCTTGGCGCTGTCGACAGGCTTGCTCTCCGGAACGCACGAGGTCGTCGTCAGGAGCAGTAGACCGAGCGAACCTCGCCGCAGCATCGGCTCCAGCATAGAGCCTCGGCGGATGGCTGGGTGTGGTCCGACCTGCTCCGTTGCCGACCCGATCGCGAAGGCGGAACGGAGTGGCGGAAGCGCATGGGAATCGAACCCACCGGCCGCCCCGCGAAGGACGAGCCCACCGATTTTGAAGACCGGGGCGGGCACCAGTCCCGCGCGCACTTCCACCCGCCAAGCTACTCAGGCCTGCGCGGGCCGCAACTCCTCGTCCAGCGCCGCGAACGTGGCCGCGCGCACCCGCTCCACCGCCGCCGCGTCGTCCGGATCGCCGTGGGTGTCGATCGGCGGCAGCACCACGTACCGCTGACGCACCGGCTTCGGGATCAGCGTGCCCTTCCACCCGAGAGCCAGCGGCAGGTCGTAGCGCGACGAGCCGAGCAGCCGTCGACCCACCCAGCGCTCGCGCGCCACCACGTCGTACATCCCGTCGATGCCGTGCGCGGCCACCGGGAGGATCGGCACTCCGGCGTGCATCGCCACCTTCGCGAAGCCGCGGCGGTCGCCCCACTGCAGCTTGTAGCGTTGGGTGTCCGTGATCTTCCACGAGTCGTCGATCCCGCCCGGGTAGACCCCGACCAGCTCGCCGTCCTGCAGCATCTTCACCGCGACCTCGCGCTCGCCCGGCACCGCGCCGAGCGCGTCCAGCACCGGGCCGAGCAGCGGGATGCGCCACAGGTTGCGCTCGCCGAGGAAGCGCACATAGCGGCCAGTCTCCTTGCCGACCAGCGCGCCGAGCACGAAGCCGTCGAGGCCGGTCATGGCGTGGTTGCCCACGAGGAGGGCGCCGCCCGTCGTCGGGATGCGGTCCGCGTGGTCCATCGTGGCGTCGAAGTAGCGGATCGGCCCCTCGCGCAGCGTGCGGCCGAGGGCCGTGTCGGCGAGGCCGCGGACGAAGGCGAAGGTCGAGGGCTCGTGGCTCACGTCGCGTCGATGCTACAACGACCCGGTGAGCGCTGCAGCGACCGGCTTCCGTGACTCCGCGCTGGGCCCCGCCCTCGACGCGGCCCTCTCTCCCGCGGGGCGCCCGGCCCTCTACGACCGGCTGCGGCGGGCGTCGGGGCTGCCGAGCCCGCGGGTCAACCACGGGCTCGTGTCGGCGTTCGCCGTCGAGGCCGCGCGGCGAGGCCCGGCCATCGACGCGCTGCTCGCGGCCATGTGCGCCATCGACGAGGAATCCGCGCCCTACGGGCACGTGGACGAGATCTTCCCCATCCTCGGCGTGGCCGGCACCGGCGCGCGTGCGGTGGCCGACAAGAAGGCGCGCAAGAAGCTCGTCGAGGCGCTCGAGGACATGGCCTGCGACCGGCGCTCGCGCGTGCGCGACGGCGTGTCGGTCGCGCTCGTCAACGTCGGCCTCGTCGACCCCGGATTCTCGGACACCCTCGTCCGCTGGATCGAGGACGACCAGCCCTGGCTCCTGCGGTCGGTCGCGGTCGCGCTGCTCGACACCGGGTTCGTGGGCGCGCTCGGGGCGGAGACCGCCGCCGATCTCACCGACCGCATGCTGATCCGGATCGACCGCGAGCACCGCGCGGGGCGGCGCCACGAGGCGTTCCGGCGCGCGGTGACCGCGGTGAACGAGGCGCTCCCGGTGCTCGTGCAACGTCACCCGACCGCGGTGCTCGAGGTGCTGATCAAGCACACCAAGAGCCTCGACGAGGACGTGACCGACGCCATCGCGGCCACCGCCGCGCTGCTCCACAAGCAGCGGGTGGCCGACCTCGCGAACACGCTGCAGGAGGCGATCGGCGCCGCCACCAAGCCCTCGCGCGACCCGCGCTGGGACCGCCTCCCCGGCAAGCGCGGCCGAGGTAAGCGCTGAGGCGAGCGTAAGCGAGCCGAAGCATCGGCCGCCTCCATGGGCGGCCGACAAAGATGCACAGGCTCTGATCGCAGCGACCGGAGCTACTTCTTCAGCATGAACACGGCGGCCATGACGCCGAGGCCGAGCAGGAACGCGAGGATCACGAACGAGAGCGGCACCCCGCCCTTGGCTGGGGGGGCCTGCACCACGATGGGCGCGGGGGCGCTCGCGGCGGGCGCCGGCGTGGAGGGCACGTTCTCCTTCGGGGTCGCTGCGGTCAGCGCGTCGGCGAACTCCTTGGCCGTCTGGTAGCGCTCCTCGCGGTCCTTGGAGAGCGCCTTGGCGATCACCGCGTCGAGCTCGGGGCCGAAGTGCTTGCCGGGGACGCGCTGCGAGAGCGGGATCGGCTGCTTCTGCACGTGGAGCTGGATGAACTCCATCGGGCTCTTGGCGTCGAAGGGCAGCTTGCCCGTGAGCACCTCGTAGAGGATCACGGCCAGCGAGT
This sequence comes from uncultured Polyangiales bacterium, assembly GCA_964624885.1. Taxonomy (GTDB): domain Bacteria; phylum Myxococcota_A; class Polyangia; order Polyangiales; family JADJMO01; genus JADJMO01. Next base: position 3,792 of record CAZUZY010000529.1, read on the forward strand.
AGATGTCGCTGCGCGCGTCGAGCTTCTTGCCCTGGGCCTGCTCGGGCGACATGAACTCCGGCGTGCCGAAGACCATGCCCTCCTGGGTGAGCACCATGGAGCCGGGGCGCATCTCGCGCTCGGTCACCTTGGCGAGGCCGAAATCGAGCACCTTCACGTAGTCCTTCATGCCGCCCACGTGGCAGAGGAAGATGTTCTCGGGCTTGAGATCGCGGTGGACGATGCCCTTGTCGTGGGCCTCCTGCAGCGCGAGGCAGGCCTGCACCAGCAGCGGGACCGCGCGGGGCGCCGGGATGGGGCCCTCGGAGCGCACCGTCTGGTTGAGGTTCTTGCCCTCCAGGTACTCCATCACGATGTAGAGCAGGCCGTCGCTCTCGTCCTCGCCGTACACGATCACCTTGCAGGTGTTCGGGTGGGTGAGGTGGCTCATGGCGGCCGCCTCGCGGTTGAAGCGCGAGACGAGGTCTTTGCGGTTGGCCAGCTTGGCGTGGAGGATCTTGACCGCCACCTTGCCGTTGACCGAGGGCTGGAGCGCCTCGTAGACGGCCCCCATGCCACCGCTGCCGATCTTGCGGGTGATCTTGAATTGACCGTTCAAGAGCTCACGGCCGATGAGCGGATCGGGGGGCGCCATTCGAGCCCCGAGAACTATCACGCCCGCTTGCTGCGCGAAACAACGCGCGCATAGACCTCACGCCGGGGCCGTCCAGACCACGCAGCGACGATGTCGGCGGCCTCTTTTGCCCGCCTCCCCGCGGCCAGCTCGGCGTCGATGCGGGCGTCGACGTCGGCGTCGGCGGTGGCCTCGGCCACCTTCGGGCGCGGTCCGAGCACCAGCGTGACCTCCCCGAGCACCGCCTCCCGGGCCCCGAGGAGGTCGGCGAGCTCGGCCACGGTGCCGCGGACGAGCTCCTCGTGGAGCTTGGTGAGCTCGCGCCCCACGCAGGCGGCGCGGTCGGGGTGGCGCGCCGCGAGGTCACGCAGGGTGTCGACCGTGCGGTTGCCGGCCTCGTAGAGCACCACGGCCTCCTCGGTGTCGGCGACAGTGGCGAGGGCGTCGGCGCGCTCCCCCCCGCTCCGCGGCAGGAACCCGAAGAACCGGAAGCCGTGCGCGGCGAGGCCGGACGCGGCGAGGGCACACAGCACCGCGCTCGCGCCGGGGACGGCGATCACGGTCACGCCC
>CAZUZY010000530.1:0-4974 GCA_964624885.1 uncultured Polyangiales bacterium
CCCGCGGCGGCGAGCGCGGCGGCCGCGGCGCCGACCACGCACATCGCGCGCAAGGGGACCGGCTCGGAGGCGGTCATCGACTCACTTGTGCCCGAAGGCGACGACCTCGGCGCGGTAGACCTCCTCGGCGGTGGCCTCGTCCCAGAACCGCGCGCCCGCGTGGGTCCACAGGAACTCGGGGCACTCGACCTCCTCGAAGGAGAGGACGCGGCCCTGCACCTTGGTCTTGCCGGCGCGGACGTCGCAGTCGAAGTGCGTGCCTTGGATGGTCAGCTCGCGCTTCTGGTCGGCGACCGTGAGCGGCTTGCCGTCGGGCACGAGGAAGGTCCACTCGTAGAGCGCGTAGAGGTCGTGGTTCTTCTTGTTGTCGAGGCGGCGCAGGTTGCCGTGGTCCTCGAGGAACAGGGCGTCGACCACCTCGTTCTTCCGGTTCTCGGGCAGGTCGGTGATCACCTGCACCCACTTGCGCTCGTCGATGCCCCGGCGCACCGAGACACCGATCCGCAGCTCGAGCCCCTTCTGGGCGAGGATCTCCTCGCGCAGCACGACGGGCTCCTTCGTATACGTACCGGTATAGCGGTAGACGACGAAGTCGCCCTCGCGGAAGCGGGTCCGCGGGCCGGTGGGCCCTTCGGGGGGCTTGCCGGGACCGCACGCGACCGCGGGCAGCGAGCCGAGGAGACCGAGCGCGAGGAGGAGGGGCGCCGAACGCACGGGCCGATGCTATTCGATCTCGGCCGCGTTTCGGAGCGCTTCGCCGCGGGGGCCCTCGGCGCGCAGGGTGGCCCGGCGCGGCTCGAGCTCGAGGTGCACGATCAGGCCGTCGCCGCCGAGCGGCGAGAACGCCTCCGCGCCCCACTCCACGATCAGGGCGGCGCCCTCGGCGCGGCGCTCGCGCAGGCCGAGGCCTCCGAGCTCGGCCTCGAGGTCGCCCCCGAGCAGGCGGTAGAGGTCGGCGTGGATCACGGGCAGCCGCGCGCCCTCCTCGGCGCCGTACTCGTTCTCGAGGGTGAACGTCGGGCTCGGCACGGCGATCTCCTCGGGCACCCCGAGCGCGCGCAGGAGCCCGCGTGCGAGGAAGGTCTTGCCCGCGCCGAGCCCGCCGACCAGCACCACGAGGTCGGACGGCGCGAGGGCCGCGGCGAGGCGACGCCCGAGCGCGAGGGTCGCCCGGCGGTTCGGGAGGGCGATCATCGCTCAGAACCGCAGCATCACGCTCGCGGTGACCCCGGCGAACGCGAGGGTGCCGTTGCCCCCCGGCGCCACGCGCAGGGCGCCGAGATCCACGTCGAGCTGGAACGCCTTGGTGAGGACGACGGTGGCGACCGGCGAGACGCCGACCAGGAACCGTGCGCTCTGCTCGCCGCCGAGCAGCGCGAGGACCCCCAGCGCCGCCTCGGCCGACAGCGCGAAGCGCCCCGCTTCGACGAGCCGGTAGCGCCCGATGGCCTCGATGCGCAGGGCGTTGGCCTTGCCGAACAGCCCCGCGAAGGTGGCGCCCACCTCGAGCTTCGGCACCGGCACCGCGAAGCGTCCGTGGAGCGACCAGGCGCCGAGCATCTTGCTCCCGACCGCGGTGTCCGGGCGCGCGAGCACGTAGGAAAACCCTCCGCCGGCGCCGACCGCCACGTTGCCGCCCTCGCCGTAGCGGGGTGGCGGGGCCGCCGGCTTCGGGGGTGGCTCGACCTTCTGCTCGACCTTGGCCGCGGGCGGCTTCGGCTTGGCCGCGAGCCAGGGGATCGGGTCGTCGCCCACGCCCTGCGGCCGCAGCAGGAGCGCCAGCATCTCGCCGATCTGCTGCGCGGTGTCGACCTTCGGATCGAGGTCGCGCACCAGCGTCTCCACGCGGCCGCTCGAGGTCTGACAGGCCTTGAGCTCCACGTGCATCACGCCGCCCTGCCCGTAGCTGACGTTGGCCTCGACCACCCAGTCCGCGCCGGTGGTCTTGCCGACGGCGACGAGGCCCTCGCTCGAGCCGATGAGGGTCCCTGCGGCGGCCTCGCCCTGGAGCACCTCGGACTCGGGGATCGTGGTGTGGCCGAGCTTGGCCGCGGCGGTGTCGCCCGCCTTCGTGATCGTCGTGCGCTCCTCGAGCGTCGCCGGCCCGCGCGCGTGCACGTTGGCGACCTTGTCGGCGTGCGCGGTCGCGGCGAGGAGGAGCGTGACGAGCGCCGCAGAGGAGGCGGCCCGGAGCGGGAAGGCCATGTTTCTCCCCAGCCTAGCCGTCGGGCTTTCGGCTTTCGAATTTCGATCCTACAGGGAGAGGCGCGATGCCCCTCCCCAGCTTCTCAGGCACCCAGAGCTACCTCACCGATCAGGGCCTCGAGTCGGCCGTGCGCTGCGCCCTCGCCCTCGAGCGTCCACTCCTGGTCAAGGGGGAGCCCGGCACGGGCAAGACGCTGCTGGCGACCGCGATCGCCGAGACCGTCGGCGCGGAGCTGATTCACTGGCCGGTCAAGTCGACCACCAAGGCGCAGGACGGCCTCTACGTCTACGACACCGTCGCGCGCCTCTACGACGCCCGCTTCGGCGACGGCGATCCCAAGGACATCCGCCGCTACATCAAGCTCGGGCCGCTCGGGCGCGCGTTCCTCGAGTCGACGGCGTCGGCACCGCGCGTGCTGCTGATCGACGAGGTGGACAAGGCCGACCTCGAGTTCCCGAACGACCTGCTCCACGAGCTCGATCGCATGCGCTTCGTGGTGGCCGAGACGGGCGACGAGGTCGTGGCCCACGCCCGCCCGGTGGTGGTGATCACCTCCAACAACGAGAAGGAGCTCCCCGACGCCTTCCTGCGCCGCTGCGTGTTCCACTTCATCACGTTCCCGGACAAGGAGCGCATGAAGGCGATCGTCCGGGTCCACCACCCGAGCATCGACGACGCGCTCGTCGACCAGGCCATCACCGCCTTCTACGGGGTGCGCGAGTCGCCACGGCTGCGCAAGCGCCCGAGCACGAGCGAGCTGGTCGACTGGATCACCGTCCTGTCCCGCGAGGGCATCGGCGTCGAGCGGCTGCGGCGCGACCTGCCCTTCCTGGGCGTGCTCCTCAAGAAGGAGCAGGACATGGAGGCGTGGCTGTCCGACCCCCGACGTGGCCGAGCTTGAGGTCGCGCAGGGTCCGACGGTCGCCATGGGGGCGCATGGGGGGCCCCGGGCAGGCTTAGGCGTTGCGTCGGGCGCAGGGTGCGCGTAACCCTGAAAGCTCGATGGCGGCCGCTTCGTGCCCGCAGTGCCAGAGCCCGTACGATCCGGAGAACCACAGGTTCTGCCCTTCGTGCGGGTTTCCGGTCGCCGAAGTCTCGGTCCGGCCCGACGATCCGCTCATCGGCAAGACGTTCCCGGGGGGCTACGTCCTCCTCGATCTCATCGGGATCGGCGGCATGGGGCGGGTCTACCGGGCCGAGCAGAAGGCCCTCGGGCGCACCGTCGCGGTCAAGGTCATCCACGCCCACCTGCACGGCGAGGAGGGCGCGGCCGCGCGCTTCATCACCGAGGCCCGCGCGGCGAGCCGGCTCAACCACCCCAACGTCGTGTCGGTCATCGACTTCGGTCGGAGCGGCCCCAACGAGGGGAACCTGCTCTACCTCGTGATGGAGTACCTGCGCGGGCGCGACCTCTCGCGCGTGGCCTACGAGGAGGGCCCCCTCTCCTTCGCGCGCATCGTCGACATCCTCAAGCAGACGCTCGCCGCGCTCGACGAAGCGCACCACCTCGGGATCATCCACCGCGACGTCAAGCCCGAGAACATCGTGCTCGAGCCGACCCGTGGCGGCGGCGACTTCGTGAAGGTCGTCGACTTCGGCCTCGCCAAGCTCCGCCCCGACATGATGTCGGGCATCGTCTCGGGCGGCACCGGCATCACGAGCCCGGGCATCGTCTGCGGCACGCCCGACTACATGAGCCCCGAGCAAGGGCGCGGCGATCCGCTCGACGCGCGCAGCGATCTCTACGCGCTCGGCGTCATCATGTTCCAGCTGCTCACCGGGCAGCTGCCCTTCGAGGCCGCGTCGCCCACGCAGGTGGTGCTCATGCACCTGCAGCAGCCGCCGCCCGACCCGCGCAAGCTCGTGCCGGAGCGCCGCATCCCCGACGCGCTCGCCGAGGTTTGCCTCCTCGCGCTGGCCAAGGATCGTCGGCAGCGGTACGCGGACGCGCCCGCGTTCGTGCGCGCGCTCGACGCGGCCATGGCGGCGATCACGCCGCAGCCGAAGCCCCGCATGGTCACCTCCGTGGCCTGCCCTTCGTGCAGCGCGCCGGTGCCCGCCACGCAGAAGTTCTGCGGCGAGTGCGGGCTGCGCATCTCGCCGAGCTCCCCTGTGCCCGCTGCGGGACAGCGGCCGTCGGACCGGCCGCCGATGAGTGTCGGCGGGCCGAGCGCGCTCGGCCGTCCGGAGAGCCGCGAGTCCACGAGCCGTGGGCGCAGCGTCCCCCCGCCCTCGATGGGCCCGGCGCCGGTCGCCGAGCCGCCCATCACGCACAACCAGCCCGTCCCTTCGGCGCCCGTGTCGTCGGCCCAGCCGCCGACCCAACCCGAGCGGCCGCAGCGCCTGAACACGCCGCACCTGCCCCTGCCCTTGCCGCTCCTCGGTCGCGAGGACGACCTCTCGTGGCTGGACGACCGCCTGCGCGAGGCGGCCGCGGGCCTGCGCGGCGCCCGCCTGGTCGGCGAGATCGGCGTCGGCAAGACCCGCCTGCTCGGCGAGTTCCTCGCCCACGCGCGCAACGCTCGCCACCGCGTGGTGGAGATCCAGCCCGACCCGGCGTGGGCCGAGGTCGGCTACCACGGCCTCGCCGACGCCATCGAGAAGCTCGCTGGCATCAGCGCCTCGACCGATCTCTCCCGCGTGAAGATCGACGCGCGCGACAAGGAGCAGGTCCTGCGCGGGCTGCACGAGGTGGTGGTCAAGCCGCTCGGCACGACGATGGCCGCCGACGTGCGTCGCTTCGCGGCCGCGGCGGCGCTCCGCTTGGC
>CAZUZY010000531.1:0-4973 GCA_964624885.1 uncultured Polyangiales bacterium
ATGCACCCCGATCGCGCGGCACGTGCGCGGAGGGCTCGCGGGCGAGGCCGAGACCGACTCCCCCGTGGCGTTCGGCGCCGAGCTCGGCGGCGTCGCGTCCGACGCGCAGGCCTTCTACGTGGGACTCCGCACCGCCGGCAGCGGCGGCGAGGCCATGGTGCTGCGCTTCCCGCACGACGGCGCGGCGCCCACCGTCGTCACCACCCTCGCCAAGGCGCCGGGCACGCGCCCGCCGCAGGTCGCGATCGACCCCAAGGGCGGCGTGCTCGTCGGCGCGCTCGTGCGCGGGTTCGAGTCCACCACGTTCGATCTGCGCACGCCGACCGCTTCGCTCGGCACGTTTCCGCAGGCGGTCGACGAGTCCGAGAGCACCGTGCTGCTCGCCACCGCGAAGGGCACCCTCGTCGCGTGGGACGACACCGAGGGCGACAAGGTCACCCGCGGACGGGTGCGCGTCATCGCGTGGTCGGGCGCGAAGCCCACGCTCTCGAATGCGGGGGCGGATGCGGGGGCCGACGCGGGCGCCGACACGATCGGCGTCGCCTCGGCCAAGACCAGCGACGCGCAGTGGCCACTGCTCGTGCCCTCGCCGGACGGCGCGCGCGCGGTGTTGCTGTGGCTCGCCGAGCGGCCCGAGGAGCTGGACGATCACGACGGCGCCGCCGGCGAACCCTCGCAGGACAACGCGCAGCGGTGGGTCGAGGCCGTGCTGGTCGACGTCGCCACGGGCGCGACGATCGGTGCGCCGCGCGTGCTCACGGCCCAGACCGGCCACGCGCAGACCATGACCGCCACCTGGACCGCGAGCGGCCTGTTCGTCGTGGTGCGCGACGACCCTCGCCCGACCGACGGCGACGGCGGGACGCTGATCGGCGTGCGCGCGCTCGTCGACGCGACGATCGCCGAGCCGACCCGCAAGGTGATCGCCGAGAAGGAAGTGGCCCCGGGCGTCGCGGCGGTGCTGCCGTTCGGGAGCGGCGTGCTGGCTTCGTTCCTGGCCCCGGACGGAAGGGCGCGTCTCGTGCCTGCCTTCGCGGACGGTCCGGCCACGACGGAACCGGCGCTCGAGCACCGAAGGGTCCTCGCCGCGCGGGGGCCCGTCGTGCTCGCCACGCGCCTTGCCGGGAGCGCCCTGGATTTCGCGCTGGTCCGCTGCAGCCTCTGACGCCGCGCGCCCGGTTCGTGACGCGATCGCCGCCCGGTCGACGCGCTCCTTTCACCTGGCGCGACGGCGGTTCTTCTGGCACATACATCCACCTCATTCACGAAAACCCGCCGCGAAGTCGGGTCCTGACCGCCCTCGAGACCCGAACGTCTCGCGCCAAGGAGTCTTCCTCATGAAGCGTGCATCTGCCGTCCTCACCCTCGGTTCTCTCGTGGTGTCCGCCATGGTCTTCGGCGTCGCCTGCGGCGAGAGCGACGACACGACGCCGCGCCCGGGCATCGACAGCGGCACCGGCGGCGACTCGACGACGGACACGGGCACCGGCGGAGACTCCGCGACCGACACCGGCACGCCGAGCGACACCAAGACCGAGAGCGGGCCGCCCAAGTGCCCCGCGGTCCTCAAGGAGGGCAAGCTCGCCGAGCTGCAGGATCCGGCCTCCTCCAAGAAGGCCACCCTGGGCGACGGCATCAAGCTCACCGGCGTGATCGCCACCACGCAGAAGTTCCGCACCAGCGGCACGCCCAAGAAGGAGGGCGACTCCTGCCTCTACGGCGTCTTCGTCGCCGACGCGAACGCGACCTTCCAGCCCTACTCGGGCATCCTCGTCCTCTCGTACGGCGACAACGCCGTCGCCGCCGGCACCGGCTTCACCTGTCCCTCGGGCACCGACCTGATCCCCAACGACATCAAGCCCGGCGACGCGGTCGACCTCAGCGCGACGTACACCGAGTTCGGTCCCACCTCGACGACCTGTGGCAAGGCCACCCCGCCGCTGCCCCCGCCGAGCCCGGACAAGATGCGCCAGGCGATGCAGCTCTGCGCGTTCACCAAGAAGGGCGCCGGCACCCTGCCGGTCCCGGCCGACGTGACCCCGGCCGCGATCGCCAACGGCGGGGCCGACGTGGGCAAGTGGATGGGCGGCTACGTCCGCATCAAGGACGTCGAGGCCTCGAGCGACATCTCGTTCGGTCAGTTCAAGATCAAGGGCAGTGAGCTCTACGTGAACGACACCATCTACTACCGCGGCGCTGCCACCGCGCCGAAGACCAAGACCGGTGACAAGTTCACGAGCATCACCGGTGTGAGCTACCTCGACTTCTGCACCTGGACCCTCGCGCCCAGCGACGTGTGCGGCCACACGCCGATCCCCGCGACCGACACGCCGCCGGCCTGCGCGGGTGGCACCGGTGACGCCGGCGTCGACGCCGCGTCGGACGCCAAGGCCGACTGAGCAGCCGCTCCGCCGCCACAGGCAGCACGGGGACGGGGATTTTTCCCTGTCCCCGTTGTTTTTCCAGCCTGACAAGAATCACCCGATGGAAGGACCCCTTGCAGTTCGAGGGTCCCCGGGCGAGTCTGTGGGGACGGTGACAGCGCCTGCCGCCGGACCGTGTGGTCGGGTCGTGGAGCTCTTGCTCGACGGCAAGGACCCCCGGACCGACTCCGCAGTCTCGGCCCACGTAGTTTCCTGCTCCGACTGCACCGATCGAATCCGGGTCATGGGAATGTTCAAGGAGAAAGAAGCTGAAGTTCGCGAGGGCATGGTCCTCGTCGACCGCTTCGAGATCGTGCGTTCCCTCGGGCGCGGCGGCATGGGCGAGGTGTTCCTCGCGCGCGACCGCAACTTCGGCGCATCCGCCGTCGCGGTGAAGGTCGTGCGTCGCGACACCCGGCTCCCGGGCGACGACGAGGCCCTGCGCAAGGAGGTGGAGCTCGCGCGCGCGGTCAACCACCCCAACGTCGCGCGCGTCCACGATCTGCACGTCTCGCCGTTCGGACCGATCGTCACCATGGCGTACGTCGACGGCGTCACGCTCCACCAGTGGATCCGCGAGAAGAAGCGGATGGGTGGAGTCACGGCCGACGAGTGGCGCCGCGTCTCGCGCGACGTCGCGGGCGGCCTCGCTGCCATCCACGCGGCCGGCATCGTCCACGGCGATCTCAAGCCCGGCAACGTGATGGTCGACCGCGCGAGCGGCAGCGCCTACATCGTGGACTTCGGCTTCGCCAAGGAACGCGCGCGTACCGTCGCCACCATGCGCGGCGAGAAGAAGGCGGCCGACGGCGGCACGCCCAACTACATGAGCCCGGAGCGCCTCGAGAAGGGCGGCGCGAGCGTCGAGGACGACCTCTACGCGCTCGGCATGACCATCTGGGAGATGCTCAGCGCCAAGGTGCCCGAGCCCGGTCACCACCCGCCGTCGCACTCCATCGAGCGGCAGCTCCCCTTCGGCATCCCGCCCGGCCTCGCGACCGACGAGCTCAAGCAGGTCTTCCGCCTGCAGGCCAAGGAGCCCACGCGGCGCCCCCAGGCGCGCCACCTGCGCTTCTTCAACCCCAACACGGTCGCCACCAACCCGCTGCAGGTCGCCCGCGAGCGCATCGATCCCGGCTCCACGCCGCCCTACCGCGGCTCGTCGACCCCGTTCCGGCCCGACGCGCAGGGCCTCCTCATCGTGTACGCCTCCAACGCGCGCGAGCTCATCGGCCGCGTGCTCCCGCTCGACAAGACCAAGATGGTCATCGGTCGCGCCCCGAGCGTGCCCGGCGTGAAGCAGCCGGTCGACCTCGTGGTGCCCGAGGCGACCATCAGCGCCATCCACGGCGCGCTGAGCTTCCAGAACAACGGCTGCTGGTACCTCGAGGATGCCAAGGAGCCGCGCCCCTCCACCAACGGCATCTACGGCGAGGGCAGCTACGAGCGCCAGGGCGCGGTCACGCTGCTGCACGGCAACGAGGCCATGATCGGCGAGCTGCGCGTCAAGCTCGTGAGCTTCCGCGAGGCGAGCACGCTGCACGAGAAGGCGCTCCAGTTCCTGCGTCAGCGCGACGGCCTCACCTCGCTCCTGCACGAGGAGGCGTTCCGCCAGGCCCTCGACGGCGACCTCTCCTTCACGCGCTGGGCGGGCTACCCGCTCACCCTCGCGTGGTTCTTCCTGCGCACCCCCGCGCGCGACGGCCAGGGTCGCCTCACCATCCAGGAGATGCAGGCCCTCCGGCGCGCCGCCAAGGCCGCTGTCGATCTGTTCGACATGCTGCTGCTGTCACTCACGGCGTGCACCGCGGGGCTCACCGGGATCGGCTCGTTCGCCGTCGCCCTCGTGGGCCAGACCGCCGACATCGCCAAGCCGCTCGTCGAGCAGGTGCTCACCCAGATGCGCTCGCAGATGCCCCCGGGCGTCGAGGTCGGCGCGGTCGTGGTCGAGGCGACGAGCGAGCACAAGCGCGGCGCCGATCTCCTCGAAGCCACCCGGCACACGCCGGGCGGTCCGGTCTACAACATCACCTGAAGCCGATGGCCGACCGCCCCCCTTCGCGTCGGGCCTCGCAGTCGAACCGAGAGGCCATCAAGACGGCGCCCGCCGGGCCGCGTCCGATCCGCGAAGAGCGAGTCAGCGACGTCCCGCCGGGGGCCTCGGCGCGGAGCGCGGCGCTCAAGCCGGCCGACATCCTCGCGCTCACCAAGACCCTCCAGTCCCTGCGCACGCGGCTCGCCGAGCGCGAGTCCGAGCTCGCCCGCGAGCAGCACGAGCGCTCGTCGGAGGCCGAGAAGGTCGGGCAGATGCTGGTGCGGGTGGCGGAGTCGGAGCAGCTGCTCAAGCGGAGCGAGCAGCGCGCCAAGGACGCCGAGGCGCGCACGAGAGACGCCGAGGAGCGCGCGGTCGATCAGGCCGACCTCGTGCATCGCGCGGAGCAGCGCCTCGTGGACGCCGAGCGGCGCGCCAAGGTCGCCGAGGACGCCGCCCGCGGGGTGGCGCTCCGCGTGGCCGCGCTCGAGGCCGAGCTCCGCGAGCGCGATCAGCGC
>CAZUZY010000532.1:0-4958 GCA_964624885.1 uncultured Polyangiales bacterium
CCGCCCGACGACGAGCAGGTCGGCGCCGGCGGCGATGGCCGCGGTGGGGGTGGCGACCCGCTTCTGGTCGCCGACGTCGGCGCCCACCGGTCGCACCCCGGGCACCGCGAGCGTGACGCGATCGCCGAGCGCGCGTCGGAGCGAGGCGACCTCTTGCGGCGAGCACACGAAGCCCGGGATGCCCTCTTCGTGGGCCATCCGGGCGAGGGCGAGGGCCTGCTCGGCCGGCGACCGCGGGATGCCCTGGGCGGCGAGGTCGGCCGCGTCCATCGAGGTGAGCACCGTGATGCCGAGGAGGGTGAGGGCGCCGCCCGACTCCTTCTCGGCGCGGCGCGCGGCGCGGCCGAGCGCCTCTCGACCCGCGGAGGTGTGCACGGTCAGGTAGCGGACGCCGTGGGTCGCGGCGGCGGCGACGGCGCGCTCGACGGTCTCGGGGATGTCGTGGAGCTTGAGGTCGAGGAAGATCGGTCGACCGTGGCGGCGCCCCACGATGAGGATGGCCGGACCGGCGGCGACGAACAGTTCGAGCCCGACCTTGAGCACGCCGACGAGATCGGCGAGCTCCGCGGCCAGCGAGTCGGCCTCGGCGACGCTCGGCACGTCGAGGGGCAGCACGATGCGATCGGACATGCGGCGCAGGCTCGTGTGGGCTCGGGGTGGCGTCAACGTGACCGCCGGCGCTCACCGCGTCGGGCGCAAACAGAAGCGCCGTGGACCTCGCGGACCACGGCGCTCGAGTCGCTCCGTTCGTCGCTCAGTTGCAGAGCGGCACGCCCGGCGGGCACACCTTCTTCGCGGGGGCGGCGACGGCGCCGATGGCGGCGTTGGCGGCGGCGATCTTCTTCTTGGCCGCCTCCTTCTCCTCGTCGGTCTTGGCGTTCTTGAGGGCGGCCTGCGCGTCGTCGAGGTCCTTCTGGAGGGTGGCGAGCTTCTCCTTGGTCTTCTTGAGCTCGTCTTCCTTGGCCTTGGCGGCGGCCTCGTCGGCGGCCTGCTTCTTGTCGCGCTTGCCCTTCACCTTGTCGGCGACCGTGACGATGTCCTTGTTCGTCGGGTCCTTGTCCTTGGCGATGGCGAGCTGCTTCTCGGCCTCTTCCCAGTCGCGCGGGTCGTCGCTCGCGGCGGCGACCTGGGCCTTCTTCACGGCCTCCTTGGCCTCGTTGGCGGGCTTGATGGCGACGATGAAGACGACGGCGATGATGGCGGCAAGAAGGACGACCGCGATGCCCGCGAGCACGCCCGGGTGGATGCCCTTGCGCTTCTGCGACTGGATCTGGTGGATCTCCTTCTCGTGGGCCTGCTGCTTGGAGAGCGCCTCCATCTGCAGACGGTGCTGCTCCTCGAGCTTGCGCTTCTCGATCTCGGCCGCGCGGGCGGCGTCGATCTGCGCCTCCTCCATCTTGCGGCGCATCTCGTCCTGGCGGCGCTTCTCTTCCTCGGCGTGGAGGCGGGCTTCCTCCTCTTCGCGGGCACGACGCTCGGACTCCGCCTTGGCCTTGGCCTCGGCTTCCTCCTTCTTGCGCTTGGCGTCGTCCTCCTCCTTGATGCGGTTCTCCTCGAGGTTCATCAGCTCTTTGAGGGAGAAGAGGACCGAGGATTCCTTCTGTTCGGACATTGCGCCGTTGACTCCGTTGCTGTGGTTGCGGGGGGGATCCGCCATGGAAGGTCGCCCTTCGAAAGAGACTCGCCCTTCGAGAGACACTCGAGCCGCGCACGCCTTGGCGCCGCGTGGGGAAACGTTACCCCGCGCGCCCCCCCCCACGCAACGCCCGCCTCGTCGCTTTGCGCGTGTCCCACATGGTGCGTCCCGGGCGAGAACCGGGTATGCCCCCCAGCCACATGGCGACGAACGTCCAGGCTCACATCACCGGCACCGTTTGGAAGATCGAAGTCAAGGTCGGCGACACCGTCGAAGAAGGGCAGACGGTCGTCATCCTCGAGTCGATGAAGATGGAGATGCCCGTCGAGGCCCCGTCGGCCGGCAAGGTCGCGAGCATCGCGGTCGCCGAGGCCCAGGCCGTGGACGAGGGTCAGACCCTGCTCGTCCTCGAGTAGCGCCGCCACAGCCGCACACCGACACCGCGCCGCGGAAGTGACGTCGCGCACGGGCCGAAGGCGCCGGAGCGGCGGCGAACAAAAGCCTAATAGCGTGCGGCGGCGAGGGCGGCGGCGGTCTGCCGTTCGCGCAGTGCGTCGGCCGCGCCGTCGATCTCGCCCGGCTTGAGGCGGGCGCGGATGAACACCTCGGCGGCGTGGTAGCTCGAGCGCACGAGCGGCCCCGAGGCGACGAACTTGAAGCCCATGGCGATCCCCTCGTCGCGGAGCGCGTCGAACTCCGCCGGCTCCACGTAGCGGTCGACGGGGTAGTGCTTGGGGGTCGGCCGCAGGTACTGCCCGAGGGTGAGCACGTCGACCCCCGCGGACACGAGGTCGCGCATGGTCTCGCGGACCTCGTCCAGCGTCTCGCCCATGCCGAGCATCAAGCTCGACTTGGTGACCTTCGCGCCGCGCGCCTTGGCGTGCGACAGGACGCGCAGCGACTGGTCGTAGTCGCAGCGCGCGTCGCGGACCGAGCGCTGGAGGCGCCGCACGACCTCGAGGTTGTGGGCGAACACGTCGGGCGCCCCGACCTCCACGAGGGTCTCGACGGGCCCGAGCCGCCCGGCGAAATCGCCGATCAAGGTCTCGACCAGCATCTCGGGGCGCAGCTCGTGGATGCCCCGCACGGTCTTGGCGACGTGCTCGGCGCCACCGTCGAGGAGGTCGTCGCGGTCGACCATGGTGAGTACCACGTAGTGCACGGCGAGCTTGGCGATGGCGCGCGCCACGTGCTCGGGCTCCCGCACGTCGACGGCCCCCCGCGGGTTGCCGGTCGTGACGGCGCAGAAGCGGCAGCCACGCGTGCAGACATCGCCGAGCAGCATGATGGTCATGGTGCCCTCGCCCCAGCACTCGCCGACGTTGGGGCAGCGCGCCTCCTCGCAGACGGTGTGGAGATCGAGCTTGCGCAGGGTCTCCTTGAGGCCGACGTAGGTCTCACCGCCGGGGGCGCGCACCTTGAGCCACGGCGGTTTGGGCGCGAACCGCGACGCGCCGGGCTCGGCCGGTTCGACGCCTTCGTCCTTCTTGCGGAGCTGGATCAGCGACACCCGCGGACGCTAGTGCCAGCGCTGGCGTCTGTCACCCCGGGGCGCGACGGCCGAGCGCGGGCTCACGGGACCTTGATCTGCGCGGCCTGGGCGGTCGGGTAACCCTTCAGCGTCCAGAAGCCGATGCCCTCGTCGATGACCGCCGTGGCGGGGAACTTGCGCCGGCGGAGCTCGTCCACGACGTGACCCGAGGCCGCGTGGGGGCACGCGCAGTAGGCGAGGATGAACGTGCCGTCCTTGGGGAGGACCTTGGCCATCTCCTCGATGTCGTAGAACGGGAAGGGCAGGGCGCCGACGATGTGGTTGCGCGACCAGTCGGAGGTGGGGCGCGCGTCGAGGATGACGAGCTTGCGCTTGTCGGCGAGGGCCTGCGCCACCTGGGCCGACGACACGTAGCGGCCCTCGCGCAGCGTGAAATTCGGCTTCTGGCCCTGGGGGTTGATCACGAGCCGATCGAGGCCCGGCGGGGGCTCGTACAGGGGCGAAGGGGACGGTGTGGGCGGCGCGTCGAGCGTGCGGAGGAACGCCACGAGATCGTCGAGGGTCGGCCCCGAGAACGAGTTGAAGCCCGGCATGTCGGTGCCCGCGCGGCCGTGCTCGATGGTGCGGCGCAGGTAGTCGTCGCTGACGGTGCGCAGGAAGTTGGGGTGGGCGAGGCTCGTCGCCCGCGTCGTGCCCTCGCCCCGCGCGCCGTGGCAGAGCGGGCAGCTCTTGGCGTAGGCGATCGCGCCGCGGCGGGGGTCGCCCGGGCCACGAATCGCGGGGTCGCTCTTGATGAGCGGCTTCTTCGCGAGGCTGCGCAGGTAGGCGACGAGGCGGTCGACCTCCACCGGGCCGAGCGGGCCGCCGTGCACCTTGCCCCAGGGAGACATCGGCGTGCCGGGGCGGCCGTCGGTGATGGCCGCGCGCAGGAACTCGGGGCTCGCGACCGCGAGGAAATCGGCGTTCCCGAGCGCGTTGGCGTGGTCGGCGGCGTAGCCCTGCGCCTCCTTGCCGTGACAGAGCGCGCAGTAGCGGAGGTAGAGCGCGCGGCCCTCGCGGACGGCGGGATCCTGGTGGCGGACGACGTGACGGCGGCGACACCCGGTCGCGAAGGCGAGGACCAGGGAGGCGACGAGGAGAAGCGCGACGCGGAGGCGGGGGGACACGAGGGCGCGGACTCTACACGCTCGCGGGCAGCAGATCCCGGCCCTCGAGCACCGTCCCGCTGCGGGTGAAGAGCAGGCACCCGCGGGGGCGGGGTGCGATGGCGATCACGTCGTCCAGGCTCGGATCCGCGTGGGCGAGGACGAACGACTCGCTCGCCCGGGTGCGCAGCCAGGCCGCGCCGCGCACGCCGACCCAGGCCGCGCCGGAGGGGTCGAAGGCCACGCTCTGCACGTCCTCACGGAACGGGAGCTGGGTCGGGGTGGCCACGACGCGCAGGCCGGTCGCCCGCCGCAGATCGACCACCAGCCCGTGCGCGCAGCCGACCAGCACCGCGAAGGAGCGCCGCTCGCGGGCCATGCAGAAGCCGAGGGAGCGGACCGGCCACGGCTGGGTCTGCACCTCGTAGGTGGTGAGGTCGATGGCGGCGAGGTACGGGCCGCCGTGGGTCGCCATGCCGACCACCACCGCGAGCTCGTCGTCCAGCTTGGAGAGCGCGTAGGCGCAGGCGAGGCCGGAGAGGGTGGCCACCGGCACGCCGTCGAGCACGAGCCGGCCGTGGCCGTCGACGAACGCGAGGCGGTGGTCGAGGAACGCCGCGCACACCGCGGCGCTGGGCCACGAGGGCAGGGCGCGCTGCTCGCCGGCCTCGAGTCGGGCCCCGGC
>CAZUZY010000533.1:0-4948 GCA_964624885.1 uncultured Polyangiales bacterium
GTGGTCGCGGCGTCGTCCGCGGCAAACGTGAGGTCCGAGCCACCGCACGCCGTCACCTCCGACTCCGGCGACGAGAGGGTCGGCGACTCCGGCCCTATCGGCCCGGCCCAGCGACGTGAACGTGCTTGGTCCACGTTCTCAGGTTGGTGGCGGGTTGGCTCCCAACCCGCGCCGGTTCGGGCAAACGTTGGACGATGATCGACCCGATCGCGAGTACCGCATCGATGTACATCTCGGGACGCGCACGGGCGAGCACGCTGCCCAGCAAACGCCGACTGCGCCCAGGTCCCCTGCGCACGCAACACCCTCGCTTCACGTGTAGCTCCGGCCGTTGCCGATTCTACCTGCGCGCAGCACGACCTGCGATGCTCAACCGAACTCAACCGAACGCGAGCCACTGGACCATGAGCGTGACATCCGAGAGCAATGCATCCGACGGCACGATCTCGAAGTGTCGCACCCCGGAGCTGGTGAGGAGTCGCTCGGCGGTCTCGACCGAAGTGTGGGCAAGGATGGCAACGACTCGCAACTCGGCGCGTCGCGCCACCATGCCGGCGAGCAGGAGCTCCACGTTGTCGTGGCCCAGATGCACCACCGCCACCGATGGAAACGAGGTGACGGCCGCGATGTCCGCGCGCGTGCTCAGCGCCACGACGTCGCAGTGCCCTTGCAGGAGCTGCCTGACGAGGCGCATCCGAGCAAACTGCGCCTGGTAGGCGACCGCTACGCGGACCCGTGGGCCCGCGACGGGCGCGCGCCAGCGCCCCGAGTCGGAGACGGACGCCACCACCGCCGCCGGCTCGATCGCGTCGTTCGCGTCAGGCGTCGCTTGCACCCCGGAGTCGAGCGGCGAGGCGAGCGAAAGGCCTCGGACCTCGGCGGCCAACTCGACGAAGAGGCTCGCCGTCTGCTCCATACCGAGTTCGCCCACCAGTTGCGACAGTAGGTGGCGCTGCACGAACTCGAGCAGCGCAAGGGCCTCGTCCGGTGGGGCCGAGAGGCGCGCCGTACGCAGCGCCGCCCGCAGGAAAACGCGCGCGCTGGGGTCTCCCCCGAACGCTCGCTCGAGAGCGCCGACCACGAGCCGCTCGCCTTGCCCCGCAGCCTGTCGCCCCCGCTCACCCATCTCCGCAGCCTTGTCCGGACTCTGCCAACGCCCGACTCGGGGCGCAAGCGGTGGCGCTGGCAGCCGTGGGTTGCCCGCGCACCTGCCAGATGCCAATCCGACGGCCCACCGGCAAGGCCAGCGCGCTCCGCTCTCCAAGGCGACTTCGCTGTGCGAGGTCGGCCAACCCCCAGCGCCGAGAACGACCGCGAGTCAACAGCAGCACCGAGCCCGTCGTGGTCACTCGCAACGTCCACGTCCTGTCCGAAGCAACGACTGGCCGTGGGTCCTGCAGGACGCCGTTCGTGGCGCGAAGGAGCGACCGAGCAAGGTGCGCCGTCGGGACGCCCGCCAGCGGCGCGCACGTGGTGGCGCCCCAGCTCGTCTCGATCGACTGCCCACCGTTCGGCGCAGACTTGAGCCCGACCGCGCGCTGGTAGCCCCGCGTAGAGGCCGAACCCTGGCGAGCGCGAACGGAGCAGGGTCGCGCAGAGCATTGCCAGCCCTCGCCGTCCACCTCGACGTGGCGCACGTGGCCACGCCCGCGGAGGCGCTCGGCCGGCTGTGTCGCCTTGCCGGGCGCTACTTCCCGCTCCTCGACCACGGGCTCGGGGGCGACGGCGCGCTGCCAACGCCCACGCCACCCCTCGTCCGCGCTCTCCGCCGCCTCGAACGCCTCGGTGGCCCCGGAGCTGCCAGCTCGGCCCGCCTCGACGTCCCGCTCGATGGCGCGGCCCGCCCGCAGGCGCGGGGCCTCGATCTGGCTGCTGTCGACACAGGCGTCGTGACGCTGGCGCTCGCGCCCGCAGCCCTTCACTCGGGCGAGGTGCTCGGGCACGTGCAGATCGCGCTCGGCCTGCTGCACCGTGCCGCGACGGCGCGGACCGTGGTTGCGGCCGTGCGCCCTGTCGTGCCCGAGACGGCGCGCTACGACTTGCGGATCCTTCTCCTGCACCTCGGCTTCGTCGGCGGGGCGGTACACCGCCAGGTAGAACTCCCGATACGTGCCCCGCGTCGTCGACTCGCCCTAACGGATCCACCGCCGGAACGTCGCCGTCGAGACGCCGAGGGACAGCGCGGCCGTCTCCGGATACGCGCCCTGCCGCACGCGCCCCACGATCTTCCTCTGTAGGTCCGCCGTCAGCGTTGTCTTGCTCATCGCCCGCCTCCCACGCGTCGCTCTCGACTCACGAGCGCCCGGCGGTAGGCCTTCAGCGCAGCGCGCACCTCGAGCACGATGCTGGTCCGCACCACCAAGAACGCAGCCATCCGTAGGGCCTTGCTGCCGGCCCCGATGGCCTTGCGCCGCGCGACCTCGTACATGGCCTCGAGCGCATCGGGCCCTCCAACCGCCACCACCGCCGGTGAGGTCGCGACCGCCGGCCACGCCGCGCCGAGCGCCCCACGTAGACCCCAGCCGGCGTGGGCCACGGGCGTCGGCCCAAAGGCTGTCGCCAGCGTCGAACGCACGGACTCCGCCAAGGACGCGAGCACCACCGCGACGCGCGCCGCGCGCACGTGGGCCCGCTTCGCCGCGAGCGAACTCCCGCCCACGAGCCCGTGGAAGTACCAACGGAGCTCCCGCTCGTCCACGAGCTGGGTGGCCGTGCCGCCCAGCCGGCTCGGGCCTCGGCTGGGACGGGAGCGCTGTTGGTGACGACGAGGCGAGCGGCTCGGCGGGGTGACCTTCTGCGGTTGCATACCCTTCGGGGAAGGCGTGACGGGACGTGACAGGACGTAACTGGCCCTCCGCGCGCCGGAGCGGACGCGGAGCTACCTGTCGACCCACGCGTCACCAGACGTGACCCGACGTGACTCGCCGCGTGCACGAGTGCCGGTGGCAGCCCGACTCCCCGCCTCGCCGGCCACGCTCGTCACGCATTGAAGAGGTGCGGATCCCTTCCGGTGTAACAGAGCCAGTTGAGCGATCCCGAGGGCCCTTTCCGAGAGGGTGATCTGCGTTTCGCCTGCCCGTCCCTCCCGGACCGTCAACTCTCCTCGCGTGGTTTGCGCGACGAAACACGGTCTGATCGCGGCACTCACGCCGGCGTGGCGCTCGGTCGGCGGCGCGGGGATTTGGCCGTGCGAAGCACGTCTCGGCCCGGCCAGCAACTTTCGTGGCGAGGGGGCTTCGCGCGCGCGAACGTCGCGCGACCCGTGATTTCAAGGCCCGAAAGGCCGGGCCGCTCGCCGCTGCATTGACCCGAGTTCGCTCAACTCGGACCCGCCGACGCTCATGAAACGTAGCGATGTCCAGCGGTTGCGCGGATTGTCGACGCTACGGAGAGGCCGCGTCAAAGGGGGATATCCGGCGTCTCGACTCTTCCTGTCGGCGGTGACGACGATCCAGGCGCGACGTTCTGGCGAGCGCTCCGAGCGACACGATACCCTGGCTGGATGAGGCCTACGCCGCGTGCCGATCTGAAGGTGGGGTTCGCCTGCAACAACCGCTGCCTGTTCTGTGCCCAGGGTGACAAGCGGGCCACGTGCCCGACCTTGCCCGTCCAGGTGCTCCTCGCCCGGCTCGCACGCGTCCGGGAGCGACCGCGAGGGCTCGTGCTCACGGGGGGCGAGCCCACGATGCACAAGGAGCTCGTCCAACTCGTCTCGGCGGCGCGTGCCCTCGGGTTCGACCCGATCCAGATCCAGACCAACGGGCGCATGCTGAGCTACCCCCACGTGGTGGAACGCCTGATCGCTGCGGGCGCCCGGGAGTTCTCTCCTTCCTTGCACGGTGCGACGGCGGCGGTGCACGATGCCCTCACGCGCGCGCCGGGGAGCCATGCGCAGAGCGTGCTGGGCATCCGCAACGCCGTCGCCGCCGGCGCCCTCGTGGTCACCAACTCGGTCGTGACCCGGCAGAACCTCGCCGAGCTGCCCGCGCTGGTCGCGCTTCTCGCGGGGCTCGGCGTGCGCCAGGCCCAACTTGCCTGCGTCCACCTCGTCGGCAGCGCGGCCGTCGAGGACGTCTCCCCGCGGCTCCCCGCGGTGGCGAGCGCGCTGTGCACGGCCCGCGAGGTGGCGCGGGCGCGGGGTCTGCGCCTCGTGACGGAGGCGATCCCTCTGTGCTTCCTAGTCGGCATGGAGGACCTCGCCGTCGAGGATCGGATCCCCGCTACGACCGTCCTCGATCTCGACGGAGGGGTCGGGGATCACTCTGCATGGCGACGGAACGAGGGCAAACTGCACGGCCCGCCGTGCACGCGCTGCCGCCGTCGCGAGACGTGCGAAGGGCCATGGCGTGAGTACCCCGAGCGCTTCGGATGGGGCGAGTTCGTGCCGTTCGAGGCCGACTCGGCTCCCAGGTGAGTCGGCGGGGCGCCGCCTGCGACTTCAGTCCCACGAGATCGCGCGACCGGCGATCGGCGCCGAACAAGCGCGACGAGCCTCGGATCCAAGGGGCCACAAGCGACCGCAACGCGCGCGGGGTTGACGCGGCCTTTCGGTGGCGTCGACGATCCGCGCAAGCGGCGGACATCGCTGGTCGACCTCGCGAGCACGAAGGCCGCGACCAAGAGCTACAAGGCCACCGTGGACTCGCAGATCGACAAGCTCCAGTCGTTCAAGGGGTCGGGCAGGTGCTGCCGTCGATGCAGAAGGCGTTGGCCCCAGGTAGGAGCGGCGCACAGCAGGTCTTGAAGTCGCCCACGCAACTCGGACACGGGCACGACTTGCAGAACGCACCCGGGGCGATGTCGCGGCAATCGCCACCGACACACGCCTGATCGACGCCACAGCTCTTGCCGCAGGCGCCGCAGTGGGCGTTGCTGCGTTTGAAGTCCATGCAGGCTCCTTCGCAGAGCGTCAACCCGCCCGTGCACCCCGAAAGCACGGGGACGCAGG
>CAZUZY010000534.1:0-4939 GCA_964624885.1 uncultured Polyangiales bacterium
ATCGGCGTCGTCGCCACCAACGCCAGGCTCACCAAGGCGCAGGCGCAGAAGATGGCGCAGATGGCACACGATGGTTATGCCCGCGCGATCAACCCGGTCCACATGCCAGCCGACGGCGACGCGATCTTCTCGCTCGCCACCGGGCGCCTGGAGGGCGAGTTCAACATCGCGACCATCGGTGCGCTCGCCGCCGATGCCATGGCTGCGGCCATCGTGCGCGCAGCGCGGCAGGCCGAGGCGTCGCAGGGTGTGCCGGCAGCACGCGACCTCGGTCGCTGAGCCTTGCAGGCGCGCCACGACGGCGCGCCTTCTGGCGTCCACTTCTTCTTTGCCGCGGTCTTGCGGTCCGCCGGTGCGTTCTTGGCCAGCAACTCGTCGAGCGTCTTCAGGATCTCGCTCTCGACGGTCTTGGCAAACGCTCCGAGCAGGAAGCCGAGCTTCGCCTCGAGGTCGAAATGGCCGGCGGCGACGATCAGCCGCCCGCTGACCCCGGAGCGCGTGAACTCCACCGTATCGCTGGTCTTGCCCTCGACCACCGTGCATTCCATCGCGAAGCGCTCTTCGACCTGCTCGGCCCAGGACCAGGCGACCTTGCGCGCCTTGGCCAGGCCCTATGCACCGGCGCGTCGGCGCGTGGCAGATGCGCGGCCGCTCCCGTCGCCTGGCGCCGACGTAGGGCAGGCCTTCGAGCTCGACCGCGCGCTGCTGCACCCGCGCCTGCGGCACATAGGTCTGCAGCTCGGGGTCGGGAACCAGGATCAGGTCGGCGTTCTCCTGCACCACCTGGAGGAGCTGCCGCTTCAGCGCATCGGGCATCGCCGAGGGGTCGGCCTCCTCGTCCCAGGCGAAGGGGTTGGCGGCGCGGAACTGCGCGTTGATGCGGATTTCGCTACCGCGGAACTGGAACACGATCCTGCGCCCGGCCTGGCAGATCAGACCCTATGCACCGGCCGGCGATCGAGAAGATCCTCACCCACCTGGGGCTGGATCCTCAGCCACCGCCTCGGGGACGGGCGCGCGAGGCGGGGCAAGACTGACGCCATCTGAGCCGCGCCGGCCGTCATCAACACCACATCCGCAGGCTGCAGCGCCGCAACGCAGCCGGGGCGACGCTGCGCACCGAGTTGGCGCGGCGCTACTGAATCAGGGTCAACCCTAAATCATGCCCGCAGATCAAGGCCCCAGCAGACCCAGGCGAAGCGTCGAGGCTGGCCGAATCGACACAAGGCGACACCTCAACCGCCGGACTCAAGCCATCCTGGCTGGCCCTGGCCCTGCATCGGCTGCCAACCCAGCACCGCGTCGGGCATTCGAGGGGCCGTTTGAAATCCCTATGCACGCAGTGGCCGCAGCGCGCGCGCCTCCTCGCCCTCGTCATCGGGCTCGGCCAGGTAGGTCTATGCACCTGCCGGCGGCTGAAGCTGCTCCCATGTGTTCCATTCTTCGACAATCTTGCCTTTCACAATTCTCGCGAGATTGATGCCGATGAGCGTGATCGGTTCTCCGGTTGCGCGCACCTTGACGTGCGCCGTCATGCGCGTGGCGACCTTCTCGCCCTCCACAAACTGGTCGTCGACTTGAAACGAGTCCTCGTCGTAAACGTAGAGCTTGTGGAAGTACAGGATGCTCTGTCGGAACCCTTCGAGATCGCGGTCACCGGCAGACGCGTGACCGACATAGTTGGGAGCAATCACCTCGTCCAGCGCGGAGAGGTTGCCAGTTGCATAGATGTCGACCAACCGGCGAAACACCGCCTTCTTGGACTCGGCAGTGTCGTTCGGTACTCGAGTGCCCATGGATCGCTCCTCGAAGAGTTCCTGCGCATCGTATTCGTGGTGATCAGATTCAAGTCGCGGAACCGCTCGGCGTGTCCCTGTGCGGCCCAACTTGTCCTCCCTGCACGATTGAAGCACATGCGAAGTTCGCACGCAGACTGCGCCGTCCCGGGTACTCGGGGCCGCTCTTGCGGAGCTGAATACGCCGCCGCGCGCGACGCAGACGCGGCGATAGGAGTTTTAACCGCCCTCAGCAAAGTCCAGGTGAGGTCTGCGGACTGGCTGCGGCAGCGTGAAGTGCCAGGGTTTGGTGCCGGCGCCCTCGCGTTGGCCCGGTTCGGCTGGCCCGTGACCGTGCGCAAGGGGTCGGTTTCGGCACTGACCCCAGGGTTGATCCTGAGTCTTGCGGCGTCTGGCCGTCGTGTCGCGCAGCGCCGCCCCGGCCGCGGCTTGGCGGCGCGGCCCGGGTTGATGTGCTTGCGACCAGGGCAACTCAGGCAGAAAAGTCTTGCTCCGCCCCGCGCGCGCGGCCCCTGGGCGGCGGCTGCGGATCCAGCCCCAGGTGAGTGAGGATCTTCTCGATGACCGGCCGCTCGAGGATGGCCGCAATGATCTTGAGCTCGCCGCCGCCGCAGTTCGGGCAGTGCTGCATGTCGATATCGAAGACGCGGGCGATAGGCCTGCTGAAGCAGCGCGTTCGCCGCCGCGACCTCGTGGCTGCGCTGTATCGCCTGCGCCGTCGAGAGCCTGAGCTCGCGCGCGCCGCGCAGCGCGGTGAGCCCGAAGACCAGCGACAGCACCGCCAGCGGCAGCGACTGTACGCTGGTCACGAGCGCGCTGGCGGCGATCAGGCCGACGACCTGCACCCCGCCGAGGATGACGAAGGCGCGCCCGGCGAGGGTCATGAAGAAGGCGGCGACGGTGATGCCGAAAGGAGTTTCAACCGCCCTCAGCAAAGTCCAGGTGAGGTCTGAGGACTGGCTGCGGCGGCGTGAAGTGCCAGGGCTTGGTGCCGGCGCCCTCGCGTTGGCCCGGTTCGGCTGGCCCGTGACCGTGCGCAAGGGGTCGGTTTCGGCACTGACCCCAGGGTTGATCCTGAGTCTTGCGGCGTCTGGCCGTCGTGTCGCGCAGCGCCGCCCCGGCCGCGGCTTGGCGGCGCGGCCCGGGTTGATGTGCTTGCGACCAGGGCAACTCAGGCAGAAAAGTCTTGCTCCGCCCCGCGCGCGCGGCCCCTGGGCGGCGGCTGCGGATCCAGCCCCAGGTGAGTGAGGATCTTCTCGATGACCGGCCGCTCAAGGATGGCCGCAATGATCTTGAGCTCGCCGCCGCTGCAGTTCGGGCAGTGCTGCATGTCGATGTCAAAGACGCGCTCGAGCAGCCGCGCCCAGCCGATGCGGTGCGACGCGTCCTCAACCGGCTCGACTTCGCACTCGGCGGCGGCTGCAGCCTCGGCGGGCGCTTGCTGCGCCTGCGCCGCCGGCCCCTGCGGCACCACCAGCGCCCGCAGCTTGGCATTGGGTGCCAGCACGCCATGGCAGCGGATCAGGTGCAACCGAGGCCGCGGCAAGAGCGACCGAAGGGCGCTCTGCGATTGCCCGGGCCGTCAGCCGCTGCATGAACCCGCCATCACCAGGAGGAGCCCGATATGCAACTTCGCTCGACTTCCGCCGCCACGCTGGCGGCATTGGCGCTCGCGTCGCTGCCCGCACTGGCCGTCGACGGCGTGATCCTGATCGACCAGAACAAGGCGCTCGCCGGCAACGTGACGGCGGGGGATGCCGCGGGCTACCCGATCACGATCAACACCCCCGGCAGCTACCGGCTCAGCGGCAAGCTCACGGTGCCGTCCGGCTCGGACGGCATCGTCATCGCCGCCGACGGCGTGACCATCGACCTGAACGGTTTCACGCTCTCCAGCCAGCCCGGGAGCGTAGCCGTAGGCATCCACGACCTGAACCAAGCCCACAGCCGGATCGCGATCCGCAACGGATCCGTGACCGGATTCAACTCGTCGATCAGACTGTACGAGTCCGCGCACGTCGCAGTCGACGACGTGATGCTGGACCCCGGCGCCGCCGGAATCGCGCTGGTGGTCGGACAGCATTCACGCGTCAGTCGCAATACCGTCGTCGGCAACGGGCTGATCCAGGTCTCCTGCCCCAGCATACTGACGGAGAACCAGACCGAGGGTTTCGTCACGGTGTTCGTCGTCGAAGCGGGCAAGCAGTGCATCCGCTACCACAACCGCTATATCGGATCCCTCGGTGCGATCAACGAGTAGCGGCGCGGCCTGCGAGCCATCGTCGGGGCGCGGCTGACCGCAGGCAGCGCGGGGCGACATCCGAAACGGCCGCCGGGCTGAACCCGGCCGCCATCACCACCAGGAGCTCGACATGCAACTTCGTTCGGTTTCCGCCGCCGCCCTGGCGGCAATGGCGCTCGCGTCGCTGCCCGCGCTGGCCGTCGACGGCGTCGTGCTGATCGACCAGAACAAGGCCCTGGCCGGCAACGTCACGCCCGGCGACGCCGCCGGTTTCCCGGTCACGCTCGGCCGGCCGGGCAGCTATCGACTGTCGGGCAACCTCACCGTCCCCGCAGGCGTGCACGGCTTCCTGATCGCGAGCCCGGGGGTCACGCTCGACCTGAACGGCTTCACGCTCGCCAGCGACGGTCCGGCGGGAACCGTCTTCCCGTACGGTGTGACCGACGGGTCCACGGGCGGCAATCTGATCAACCAGCCGCGGGCGCAGATCCGCAACGGACACATCGCGGGGTTCGCGGCAGCGGTCAACATGTCACAGTCCGAGGGTGTGGTGGTGGAGGGCCTGCGGATCGAGTTTCCGTCCAAATATCCGTTCAGCCAGGGACTCACGATCCTGGTTGGGCCGTACTCGCTGGTACAGCGCAATGTCGTCCTCGGCCGAGGCGCGATCCGCAGCGTCTGCCCGTCGGTGGTGACGGAGAACGTCACCTCCTACTTCATCAGCCATTCGACCGACTACAGCCGCGGCGTTTGCCTCGAGTACCACAACCGCGCGGAGAACGCCCCGCACAACGCCGCGATCGCGGAGTGACGAACAAGCCCGATCCTCAGGCCAGCCGCGGCGCCCGACGGACTCCCGCCGGGGCTGGCCCACCCCAACCGGCTGCACCCGGTGGAGGGC
>CAZUZY010000535.1:0-4937 GCA_964624885.1 uncultured Polyangiales bacterium
CTCGTCGGGCGCGCGCTCGGCGACCGCGAAGGAAAGGGCGACCGCGGTCGCCGTCGAGCGGTGGCGCTCGAGGTCGGCGAGCACCAGGCGCCGGGTGCGCTCGGCGATCCGCATCGCGGTCGGCAACGCGACGTCCCGCAGCAGCACGACGAAGGCGCCGGGCTCGAGCTGCACGACGGCGTCTCCCGCCCGGACCGCGTTCGAGATCGACGCGGCCACGCTCTTGCGGACGAGATCCGCGAAGCCGCCGCCCTTCTGGGCGCGGAGCTTGTCGAGCTCGTCGAGGTCGACGCGCAGTGCCGAGAGGGTGCTGGCGCCGACCGAGGCCAGCAGCGGATCGAGCCGCGCGGCCGGACTCAAGAACGTGGTCGGGTCGGGCGTGGCCGTGCGCCGCAGCCGCGCGAACCGCAGGTGGGGCGCGGCGAACCCGGCGACGAGCACCAGCGTCTGCTCGTGCGCCTCGGTGAAGTGTCCCTCCACGGCGGACACCGCGGAGATCACGCCGAGGCAGCGGTCGCCCTCCCGCAGCGGGACCGCGAGATAGGCGCCGAGGGGACGCTGCTGGTCGGGGCGCGGGGAGAACCGAGGGTCGTCCTCGGCGCGCGCGGCGCGGAGCGGCTGCAGGTGCTTGGCGACCCAGCCGACGAGGCCCTCGCCCATGACGAACTCGAAGCCGACGTTGTTGTGGAAAGGGTCGCCGGCGCGCGCCTGGGTCGCCAGGATCACACCGCTCACGTCGAGCAACCGGATCGACACGTGCTCGACCTCGAGCAGGCGCGCGATCGCCTCGACCAGCACGTCGAGCATGGCCTCGACGTCGGGGCAGGACAGCAGCGACTCGCTGAGCGCGAGCAGCGCCTCGACCTCCACCTTCCCCATGTTCCAAGCCTATCATCGTTCGGGAATCGATCACCCCGCCTCGGCTTGCACGTGGGCGAGGAAGTCGTCCAGGGTCCGCCCGGGCTCCTGCGCGAACGTCCGCGTGGTGGCCTGCACCTCGACCACCCGATCGAGCCGGAAGTTGCGGAAGCCCGCGCGGAGCTCGCAGAAGGCACCGAGCGTCCAGCCGTGACCCCAGTAGAACAGGCCGAGCGGCCGCACGCAGCGGGTGGTGGGCTCGCCCTGTCGGTCGCGGTACGAGAGATCGACCACCAGCGACGCCGCGATGGCGCTCCGCAGGATCGTGAGCCGCGGGGCGAGGGTGGTCGGGACGTGGAACTGCGGCGCGAACAGGCTCACGTGGTCGAGCACCGGCCGCAGGCGGTCGGGCAGGGCGGCCTCGATGCGGGCGAGGGCCCCCTTGGCGGCGCGGGCGAGGCCCTCGTCGCCCCAGCTCTCCACCATCCGGGCCCCGAGCACGAGGGCCTCGATCTCCGCCGCGGTGAACATCAGCGGCGGGAGATCGAAGCCGCGGGGCAGGCGGTAGCCGACCCCCGCCTCGCCCTCGATGGGGACCCCGGAGGCCACGAGGTCGGCGACGTCGCGATAGACCGTGCGCACGCTGACCTCGAGCGACTCCGCGAGCTGCTCGGCGGTGAGCACCCGGCGCCGCCGCAGGAGCTGGAGCAGGTCGAACAGCCGGTCGGCGCGCCGCATCGGGTCATGCTGCCATGGACGCGGCTGTCGCGGGGCGGGTCGCCGCGTCCACACGATCGAGCCACGCGGTCAGGCGTCGGCGCCGCGCGACCTGGTCGTGCTGCCACGGGGTGAGCGGCGTGCGCAGCGAGTGCAGCTGCGCGAAGAGGGCGACGTCGGCGAGGCCGTACGGGCTTTCTCCGGGGCCGCCACCGACCCAGCCCCCCTCGACCGGCGCGCGCGCGTCGAGGTCGTCGAGCAGCGCAGCGAAGCGACGCCAGCACTCCTCGGGACCCCCGCGCCAGACCTCGCGCGCGACGAGGCGCTCGACCACGCCGGCGCGGAGCCGGTTCGGGACGATGGCCCGCACGAGCCGTGGCATGCCGACGAAGTAGGCCGCTCGGGTGCGCGGCCAGTTGCGCTCGTCGGCCCACCGCGCGGCGACGAGATAGGCGTTGATCGCGGTGTCGGCCAGCTCCTCGACCAGGCGCGCCTCCGCGGCGAGGCGAGGGTCTGCGGGCACCAGCGAGCGGTCCGCGAGCCTCTGCAGGCGCGCGACGATGTCGGTCGAGTCGCTCACGGGCTCCTCACCCACGAGCAGCACGGGCGCCTGTCCCTTGGGGTTGAACGGACGCAGTCGGCGCGGGTCGCTCTCGTTGCGCCGGGTGTACGGCAGGTCGAGCAGACGCAGGGCGCGGTGCACCTTGAGGCAGAACGGCGAGTACGATTCGTGGCTCGGCAGGCCCGGGTCGGCGAGCTCGAGCAGGGTCAGCGGGGGAACGGGGGAGGTCATGCTCCGCACTGTGCCGGAGCCCCCCTGACAACGTCGTGGCAGGAGGCTTTCCCTGGCGAAGTTTCCGGCGGTAACATTGCCGGATGACGGTGGAGTTCCTGTTCGACTACGCGAGCCCCTGGTCGTTCCTCGCCGACGCGATCCTCTCTCGCAGCTTGCCCGGAATCGCGGTCCGCAAGCGCCCGGTCTACCTGCGCGGCTTCTCGAGCTTCGCGCAGGGCATGCCCTACAGCGCCGAGAAGCTCGCCTACCAGGGACGCGACTTCCTGCGCTGCGTGGCCCACGAGGGCGTCTCGGTGGCGATGCCGTCGAACTTCCCGATCAACGGCGTGCACCTGCTGCGAGGGGCGCTCGCGGCCGAGCGCGAGGGCGTGTTCGAGCGCTTCCACGAGGCCGCGTTCCGCGCGACCTGGCAGGAGAGCAAGGACGTCTCCGACCGGGCGGTCGCGGCCGCGATCGCGCGCGAGATCTCGCCGGCGGTCGCGGAGGGCATGGACGACCCGGCGATCAAGGAGCGGCTGCGCGCCGACACCGCCGACGCGGTCGCGCGAGGAGCGTTCGGGGTGCCGTCGTTCTTCGTGGGCGACGAGCTGTTCTGGGGGCACGACCGGCTCGCCTACGTGGCGCGCGCCGTCACTCCCACTCGGTGAGCCCGCCGCGCGACCACGCGATCACGTCGTCGAGCCCGAAGGCGAGGGGCGAGGGCAACGCGTCCTTCGCGAACGCGCGCACGTCGACGATCTCGAGCGGGTTCATCGGTGGGCGACGCGGCTCGCTCACCGACGCCTCGACGACGATGGTGACGCCGTGCATCCGCGGGTCGCGGTCGGGGCGCGAGATCACGCCGACCAGCCGGCCGAGCGAGAGGGTGTCCACCCCGGCCTCCTCGGCGAGCTCGCGGCGGATGCCGTCGCGCAGGGTCTCGCCCCAGTCGAGGGTTCCGCCCGGCAAGGTCCACTCGCCGGTGTCCCCGCGCCGCACGAGCAGCCAGCGTCCGTCGGCCAGCGTCGGGATCGCCGCCACCGCGACCACCGGCCTCCGCAGCAAGTGGCGCGCGGCCTCGCGCACGAGGCCGAAGACCGCCCGCGGGACGCGCATCAGTAGGCCTTGACCACGAGCGTCGTGCCGAGCGCGATCCCCGCGCGCCCGCCGTACACCCCGTGCCAGCCCTCGGGCAGCTTGGGCTCGGTCTTGCCGAACAGCCACAGCGCGTCGCGCGGCGACAGGTTGATGCAGCCGTGCGACTTGGGCATGCCGAAGCTGTCGTGCCAGAACGCGGCGTGCAGCGCGTAGCCGCCGTGGAAGTACTGCACCCACGGCACGTCGTCGATCCGGTAGCGCGGGTCGGGCTTGTCGCCCTCCTTCCACGGCGGGTGCTCGTCGCCGGCCATGCGCCAGGTGGCGTGCTTGCTCTGCAGGCGGAAGTGTCCGCGCGGGGTGGAGCGCGTGGTCTCGACGTCGTCCACGCCGTCGGCGCCGGTCGAGACGAGGGTGGCGAAGACCGGGGTCTTGCCGCGGTACAGCACCAGCGACTGACGCAGGACGCTCACCTCGATCCAGCCCTCGTCGGGCCCGACCATGTACGGCAGGTCGGTGGCGGCATCGACGCGCGTGACGTCCGCCGCGCGCACCAGCTTGCCCTTGCGCGGCTCGTCGAGGAGCTCGAAGTAACGCGTGCCCGCGATCACCTTCTCCTTGGGGGCGATCGAGGCGTGGGCCTGGAACTGCAGCGTCTCCGCCGTCTCCTTCACGGCCGCGCCGTCCACCTCGAACACCTTGGCGGGCTTCCAGCGGACCCACATCATCGGCAGGTGCGGGCCCTCGGCGCCGGGGGCGGCGAGCTCGACGCCCGCGAACTCGGCGAGCTTCGCCGCGCGCATCTTGTCGGCGGGGACGATGAGGTGCTCGGTCGTGAGGTAGAACGCGCGCCCGTTGGCCTCGAACGCCGACATCACCGCGACGCGCAGGTTGTTCCACGCGTAGCCGTTGGTGAGTGCGCCCTTGGGCAGGCCCCAGCCGACGACGTTCGGCGGCAGCGCGCCGTGCTCGAGGAAGCTCGGGATCGGCAGCAACGGCAGGGCGCTCGCCGGCGGGAGCTTGGCTGGATCGGTCTTCTTGCGGAGCGCCTCCACGTTGGCGAGGTGCGCCGCGACGTCGCCCTCGATCTGCTTCTGCTCGGCCGCGCTCGGGACGTGGGTGTAGAGGGGCGCGCCGAGCGAGGTGGCGTACCCGAAGGGCAGCGGTGCCTTGAGGTCGGGCTGCACGCTGGTGACCGCCTTGACGGTCGGATCCTCGAGGTCGTTGGTGACGCCGTCGTGCCCCTCGCAGACGAAGCCGCCGCCCTCGAGCGCGTACCACTTGCCGGGGCTCTCTTTCGTGCCGGTGCACCCCGTCCCGGCGACGGGCTCGGCGGCGCGCTTGGCCCGCGTGCCGGCGTGCAGCCAGCCGACGTGCGCGGCGTCGAGGCGCGGCTTCTCGAAGACCCAGGCCTGGTAGCGGGTGGTCGTGGTGAAGGGGCCCGAGGCCAGAGGCGCGGCGGAGGCCGACGGCGCGAGCGACGCGCTGGTCG
>CAZUZY010000536.1:0-4897 GCA_964624885.1 uncultured Polyangiales bacterium
GCGCCCGCTGCGAGCAACGTCGCCCCGTCGCGGCCGTCCCGGGCGCGCGACTCCGAAGGTCGGGGCTCGGTCTCCCGTCCGCCGGGCATGGCGAGCGCCCTCGCCGCGCTGGCCACGCGCCTGTCGGATGTGGTCGATCTCGACGAAGGAGACTCCCTCGCGCCTCCGTCCGACGCCAAGCGCACCTCGGTGGAGCGCGTGCTGCGCGAGCAGGCGCGCGCGCTGCAGCAGGAGGGCGAGCTGCCGGCCGGCTTCGCCATCGACGACCTCGTGCGGGACGCGGCGCGCGAGGCGCTCGGGACCGGCCCGCTCGAGGGGCTGCTCGAGGACGAAGACGTCGTCGAGATCCACGTCTCCCGCTTCGATCACGTGGTCGCCGTGCGCGAGGGCGGCGGGGTCGGCGCCGTCGAGCCGGGCTTCAGCAGCGAGACGGCGCTCCGCCGCGCGGTCGGCCGGCTCGTCGCGCACCGCATGGGGCCGGAGCCGTTCGTCGACCTCCGCTTGCCGAGCGGCGCGCACCTCAGCGCGGTGTTCCCGCCCGTCGCCACCGGCGGCACCCTCCTGCAGATCCGCAAGCGCCGCCGCGCCGATTTCGGGCTCGAGGACCTCGTCCGCTCGGGCACGCTCTCGCGGGGCATGGCCACGTTCCTCCAGCAGTGCCTCACCGCCAAGGCCAACGTCCTCATCGCGGGACCGCTCGGCTCGGGCACCACCACGCTCATCGGCGCGATGGCCTCGGCCTCCGGGGTGGAGGAGCGCACGTTCGTCGTGCAGGAGCTCGACGAGATCGTCCTCACCCAGCCCCACGGCGCGAACCTGGTGCTCCCCGACACGGCGGCCCAGGGCGCCAAGGTGGTCCGCATGGCGGCCTCGCTGCGCCCCGACCGCCTGCTCGTCGGCACGCTCGCCGGGGACATCGTCGGGCAGGTCGTCGAGGCGATCGGTGGCGGGCTCGACGGCGTCATCGCGGCGCTGCGTGGGCCCTCGCTGCGCCAGGCGCTCGCCCGGCTCGTACCCGCGCTCATCGCCGCTCGCCCGGGCGTGGATCCGGCCAGCGCTCGCTCGTGGATCGGCGCCTCGTTCGACGTGGCGGTCGAGGTCGCGCGCGTCGGGGGCCGTCACCGGGTGCTGCGCATCGCCGAGATCGACGCCGACGCGGCCGAGATCCGTACCCGCGACGTCTTCCAGTTCGTGCTCGACCCAGCCACGGGCGACCGCGGCGAGGGCGTGTTCCAGCCCACGGGGGTCGTCCCGGCGGTGGTGCAGGAGCTCCGCGCCCACGGCCATCGCGTGGACGAGTCCACCTTCAAGAAGCCACGCTGAGCCTGGTGTTCCCGAAGGATCGCTGCTGCGCGATCGTCCCCGCGCTCGACGCAGCCCGGACGCTCGCACCCGTGCTCGAGGGCGCCCGGGAGGTGGTCGCCGCGGTGCTCGTGGTGGACGACGGCTCGCGCGACGAGACGGCGGCCATCGCCCGCGCCCACCACGCCGAGCTCGTCCGGCACCCGA
Source organism: uncultured Polyangiales bacterium (assembly GCA_964624885.1). GTDB lineage: Bacteria > Myxococcota_A > Polyangia > Polyangiales > JADJMO01 > JADJMO01. Next base: position 1,510 of record CAZUZY010000536.1, read on the forward strand.
TGAACCGCGGCAAGGGTGCCGCGCTGCGCACCGGCCTCGAGTGGTGCCGCGCGCACGGCTACGAGGTCGCCCTCACCCTCGACGCCGACGGGCAGCACCCGCCGGGTGAGCTCACGCGGCTGCTCGCCGCCTCGGCCGACGCCGGCGATCTGGTGCTCGGCATCCGCAACCTCGTCGCGGCGGGCGCGCCGCGCGCGAACCAGCTCTCCAACGGGTTCTCGAACTGGTTCCTCTCGAGCGTGCTCCGGCAGCGCCTGCGCGACACCCAGTGCGGGATGCGTCGCTACCCGGTGCGCGCCACCCTCGCCCTCGGCGTCAAGGAAGACGGCTTCGGGTTCGAGACCGAGGTGCTCCTGCGCGCGGTCGCCGCCGGCATGCCGATCCGCGAGGTGGACGTGCGGGTCGTGTACCCGCTCGATCGCACCTCGCACTTCGACGCACGCCGCGACCCCTGGCGCATCGTGGGGCGAGTGCTGCGGACCCTCTCGGGCGGCTAGCGCCCGCGCCTCCGCTCGGTCTCACTCCACCGTGACGGTCTTGGCGAGGTTGCGCGGCTGGTCCACGTCGGTGCCCTTGAAGTCGGCCGCGTAGTAGGACAGCAGCTGCAGCGGCAGCACGGTGACGAACGGAGTCAGCTCCTGGTGCACGGGCGGCACCACGAGCAGGTCCTGGGCGATGCTGCCGATGAGCGTGTCTCCCTTGCGCACCACGGCGATCACGCGGCCGTCGCGCGCGCGGACCTCCTGCACGTTGGAGGCGATCTTCTCGTAGTGACTGTCGTCGGGGGCCACGACCACGATGGGCATCTGGGCGTCGATCAGCGCGATGGGGCCGTGCTTCATCTCGCCGGCGGCGTAGCCCTCGGCGTGCACGTAGCTGATCTCCTTGAGCTTGAGCGCCCCCTCGAGGGCGATCGGATACGAGAGGCCCCGGCCGAGGAACAGGCAGTCGCGGGCGTCGGTCGAGACGAGCTGACGGCGCGCGACCTTGGCGACCGCGTCGGCCTGCTCGAGGGCCTCGCGCATGGCCGTCGGCACCTCGACGAGGCGCTTGAGGAGCTCGAGCGCGCGGGGCGCGTCGAGGGCGCCGCGTCGCCGACCGAGCCAGATCGCGGCCATGAGCAGCGCGGCCAGCTGGGTCGTGAAGCACTTGGTCGAGGCGACGCCGATCTCGGGCCCGGCGTGCGTGTAGAGGGCGGCGTCCGAGGCGCGCGGGATCGCGCTGCCGACCACGTTCGCGATCGCCAGCACCAGCGCCCCCCGGCGCTTGGCCTCGCGCACCGCTGCCAGCGTGTCGGCGGTCTCGCCGGACTGCGACACGGCGATGACGAGGTCTCCCTCGCCGAGGATGGCGTCGCGGTAGCGGAGCTCGCTCGCCAGCTCGACCGAGGCGGGGACCCGCGCGATGGACTCGATCCAGTTGCGCCCCGCGATCGAGGCGTGGTGGCTCGTGCCACAGGCGACCAGGACGACGCGGCGCACGGCCCGGGCCTGGGCCTCGCTGAGGCCGATCTCGGCCCCGTTCACGTCTCCCTCCTCGAGCAGGACCCGGCCGCGCAGGGTGTTCTCGATGGCGGTCGGCTGCTCGTGGATCTCCTTGAGCATGAAGTGCTTGTAGCCCTGCTTCTCGGCCTGGGCGGGGGACCAGTCGATCCGACGGGGCTTGCGCTCCACGGGCACCACGCGGGTGGCCGCGCTCGTGGGGCTCCCGTCGCCCAGCGCGACCAGGCGCTCGATCTTCACGCCGCCGGCGCGGAGCTCGCAGAGGTCGCCGTCCTCGAGGAAGATGACGTCGCGGGTGTGGGCGAGGAGCGCGGGCACGTCGCTCGCTGCGAAGGTCTCCCCCTCGCCCACGCCCACCACCAGCGGGCTGAACGACTTGGCCACGACCACCACGTCGGGCTCCTTGCGGCAGACGACAGCGATGGCGTAGGCGCCGCGCACGCGCCCGAGCGCGCCCCGCACGGCGGCGAGCAGGGACGAGGCCCCCCGCGAGAGCTCCAGGTCGATGAGGTGGGCCGCGATCTCGGTGTCGGTCTCGCTCGAGAACTTGCGGCCCATGGCGAGCAGCTCGTCGCGCAGCTCGAGGTGGTTCTCGAGGATGCCGTTGTGCACGACGGCCACGTCTCCCACGAGGTGCGGGTGCGCGTTGGCCTCGCTCGGCCGGCCGTGGGTCGCCCAGCGGGTGTGCCCGATGCCGACGGTGCCGCTCAGCGGCCTCTCGCGCAGGGCCTCGTCCAGCTTGGCGAGCTTGCCCACGGCGCGCACCACGCCGAGGACCCGCTCCCCGTGGGCCTCGTCGAGCAGGGCGAGGCCGGCCGAGTCGTAGCCCCGGTACTCCAGCTTGCGGAGGCCCTCCACGAGGAGAGAGGCGCACGACTGCTGTCCGACGTAGGCGACGATCCCGCACATGCTCTTGGGCTCCTTGGCTGCTGGACCCTGCGTATGGCCTGCACAGGGGCGTGGTGCAACGCGTGCGCGACGCGTTCAAGTCCGATCGCGCACCAGGACCAGCAGATCGAGGAGGTTCTGGCCGCTCGGACGGCGGGGGACCAGGGCACCGTGGCGGTCCAGGAAGGGCGCGTCGTCGAACGCGGCGAGCGCCCGCGCTGCGCCCTCTTTGTCCGGGACGCTGCCCCGTACGATCGCGCCCCCCCCGCCCGCGCCGTCCACGCCGTCGCTCGCGAGGCAGGCGAGCTGCACGTCGTCGGGGAGGCCCAGACGCCAGGCCAGGAGGGCGAGGCGGCCCAGCCGGCCCCCCGCGCCAGGGTGCGGGGGGAGCGTCACGCTCGGCTCGGCGACGACCACCCACGCTCGACCCGGGGACAGCGCCTGTGCGGCCGCGACGAGCTCCCCCGCGAGGACGTCGACCGCCGCCAGGGTCGGCGGACGCAGCTCCGCCTCGAACCCCCCGCGCTCGAGCGCGGCACAGGCCGCCCGCGCGAGATCGAGCGGTCCGGCCACGCACCGCTCGTCGGTCGGGGCGCCCGCATGGTCGACGAACGGCGCCGGCGCGAGGTGCGGCGCCCAGCGGTCGAGCACCCGTCGCGCGTCTTCTCGGGTCGTCCGACAGGCGCTCGCCGGGCCCGAGCCGACCGTCGCCGGCTCGCCTTCGATCACGCGTCCGTCGCGCGTCACGAGCACGTCCGACACCACGCGGGTGCGCGTGCGGTGGCGTCCGAGGAGCCCGCCGCCCTTGAGGAGCGAGGCGTGGCGGCGCACGAGGTTGATGTCCTCGATCGGCGCGCCGCTCGCGAGCATCGCCGCGCCGAGGGCGCGCTTGCCGTCGAGGTCGAGCGGGGGCGCGGGCACGCAGGCGAGCGAGGACGCGCCGCCCGAGATCAGCGCGACCAGCGTGTCCCCCGCGTCGAGGCTCGCGGCGAGGGCCA
>CAZUZY010000537.1:0-4870 GCA_964624885.1 uncultured Polyangiales bacterium
CCGGCCGACAGGCCGGATAACAGGGACCCGAGCCAAACAGTTTGGCTCGGGACGCGCCCCCATGGGCGCGAAACCCGGCCGACAGGCCGGATAACAGGGACCCGAGCCAAACAGTTTGGCTCGGGACGCGCCCCCATGGGCGCGAAACCCGGCCGACAGGCCGGATAACAGGGACCCGAGCCAAACAGTTTGGCTCGGGACGCGCCCCCATGGGCGCGAAACCCGGCCGACAGGCCGGAAAACAGGGACCCGAGCCAAACAGTTTGGCTCGGGTCCCCATGGGCGCGAAACCCGGCCGACAGGCCGGAAAACTACGGGTGGAAGGCGGTCTGGACGGCCCACTGGAGGTACAGCAGCGCGGTCCCGGCGAGGCCCACGGGGACCAGGACGCGCGAGAAGAACGCCATCGCGGGGTGCGCGTCGCCCTGCTGCGCGACGCGGGCGCGCCGCAGGAGGTCGCGGGCCAGCGTGGGCGAGACGTCGCGCTCGGCGAGGGGGAGCTCGTGCGGATCGGGATGCGGGTCAGTCATCGGTCTTCTCCAGCCGCGCCGCGAGGCGAGCCCGCGCGCGCGCGAGCCGCTGTCGGAACGTATCGTAGCGGATGCCGAGGATGCGGGCCGCCTCCTCCTGCTCGAAGCCTTCGACGGCCACGAGGAGGAGCACCTCGCGGTCGGCGTCCGCGAGGCGCAGGAGGGCGCGTTCGAGCCGCAGCATCGCGCGCCGCTGCTCGGTGAGCTCGTCGGGCGAGGCCGCCTCCGAGGCGAGCCACTCGGGCTCGTCGCCCATCGTGACCAGACGGGAGAGGTCGAGCATCGACCAGCGGCGGTGGCTCACCCAGGCGTTGCGCGCCACCGTGAAGAGCCACGCGGCGAGGTCGGTGTCCTCGGCGAGCCGGGAGCCGTGACGCGCGAGCTTGAGCCAGGTGTCCTGGAGCAGCTCCTCGGCCACGTCGCGCCGCCGGCACAGGCGGAGCAGGAAGCCGAACGTGCGGGCGCGGTACTTGTGGTAGGCCGCCTCCAGCGCGCGCGGCTCCCCACGGCGCAGTCCCTCGACGAGGGGGAGGTCGGTCTCGTCGCGCACCCCGCAGAGAACGCCCGAGTTCGGCGGCTGTGACAAGGGGAGAGCGGTGTCACAGGCGGAGGGTCGCCACGTTCCACTCCCCGAGGAGCACGACAAATCCCATGCTGACCATGTTTCGCAACGGCGGGTTCCCGATGTGGTTCATCCTGGTGTTCGGGCTGCTCACGCTCGGCACCTCGTTCGTCTACGCCCTGCGTCCGGCCCGCGAGCGGGAGGGGTTCGTGAAGTGGATGTGCGTCGCCACCCTCGCCTCGGTCGGGTCGGGTACGGCGGCCGACTTCGCGGCGGTGGCGCGGTACGTGGCGACCCACCCGATGGACGGGAACCGCCTCGCCGTGATCGTGGTGGAGGGCCTCGGCGAGTGCACGAGCCCGGCCATCCTCGGCTGCTCGCTGCTCTCGCTGACCGCGCTGATGATGGCCGTGGGCCGCCGCCGCCTCGACGCCCGCGCCGCGTGACCTACGAGAGCCCCATGCCGACCCAGGCGTGCGGCTTGTCGGTGAACGGGTCGTCGGTCGGGACGAACACACCGAAGGCGCCGATGCCGCCGTCCAGCTCGGCGAGCGTGAAGCGCATGGAGACGCGATCCCCCGCGAAACAAGGCTTCCGGTAGCCGATCTCGATCCAGCGGGCGAGCACCACCGGGGAGCGGCCGACGGCCGCGAGGCGGCACACCACGGCCTCCTCGAACAGGCTCAGGTAGACCAGGGAGTTCACGTGCTGGTTGCTGTCGGTGTGGGCGAGGCCGAACACGAAGGGGTCGGAGACCCACGGCTCGCCGAGGGCCCGGGCGCCCGGCGGGAGCACCGCCGCCGCCGACAGCGGGCGCGAGCTCCAGCGTTCCTCCGGGACGCGCCCGTCGAGGTCGCGCACCTTGCGGGTCTCCGGCGGCGCGAAGGGGCGGGTGAAGACGTGCTCGGCGAACACCCGGCCGACGGGGACGACCTCGCCGGCGCGGTCGGGCGGCGGCAGGTTGGTGCGCCCCCGCGGCGCGGTGAGATCGACCCAGGCGTTGAAGAAGAGGCGATCGACCGCCCCGGCAGCGTCGACCGAGTGGGCGAGCTGCAGCCGCCCGTCGCAGCCGAGGTGGCCCACGGCGATGGGGTCGTCGGTGGTCTCGACGACGATGCGGGTGAGGATGGGGATGGTGCCGGTGCGGAGCAGGGCGGTCGCGTCCGCGCGGTGCTCGACGATGCCGCGCCACACGGTCTCGCCGAGGCCGGGCGGCAGCGCCTCGAGCCGCACACGGCCGTCCTGCGCCACGTCCTCGTAGCGGAGCAACAGCGGCGCCTTCGCGCGGTCTTCGGCGACGACTTCGGGCGGCGGCGGGAACCAGGGCGCGTGCACGGACGGACGCTAGTACTGCTACGCTCGACTGCCCATGTCGCCGCGGGACCTCCTGCTCGCCGCCCTGCCCGACGCCGTGCGCCCGCGGTGGGCGGCGCTCGATCTCGACACCCGTCTCACCGCCCTCGCCGCTTCCACCACCGCGACGCTCGGGTTCCCGGTGTCCGCGGACGAGCTCGCGGAGGCGATCGGGCCGCGACTCGACCCGGAGGCGAAGGACGCCGACGCCGACCTCACCGCGCTGGCGGTCGAGGATCTCGCCCTGGCCGCGGCCTGCGCGCGCGGCGACGAGGCGGCCCTGCGCGCGTTCGATCGCCGCCATGGGGAAGACCTCGACCTCGCCATCGCCAAGAGCCCCAACCTGCGCACGAGCAAGGACGAGTTCCGGCAGCTGTTCCGCGACCGCATGTTCGTGGCCGAGCCGGGAGCCCCCCCGCGCATCGCCGGCTACGCGGGGCGAGGCTCGCTGCGCGCCTGGGTCCGGGTCACGGCGACCCGCATGGTGATCGACCTCTCGCGCGCGAAGAAGCAGCCCGAGCCCGTGTCGGACGACGCGCTCGCCGCGCTCCTGCCCACCTCCGCCGACCCGGAGATCACCTACCTGCGCGACGCCTACGCGGCGCTGCTCCCCGCCGCGTTCGACGACGCGCTCGCGAGGCTCACGGCCCGCCAGCGGAACCTGCTGCGCCAGCGGTACCTGCACGGGCTCTCCGGCGACAAGCTCGCCGGCATGTACGGCGTGCACCGCGGCACCATGTTCGGCTGGATCGAAGATGCGCGCCGCGCACTCCTCGGGCACGTGCGCACGGCGATGCACGCCCGTGTGCCCGCCCACCAGCTGGACAGCATCGTCGCGCTCCTCGGGAGTCGCCTCGATCTGAGCGTCGGTCGGATGCTCGTGCACGACCTCGAGCCCGAGCGCTGAGCATGCGGCCGGGCTGCTTCGGCGCCGAGGAGCTCGAGCAGGTCGCGCTCGGCACGGCGAGCCCGGCCCTGCGCGCGCGGGCGGACGAGCACCTCGACGGGTGCCCGGACTGCCGCCAGCTCGTGAGCGAGCTCGCGCGCCTGTTCGGCTCGATGGCGCCCGCGGTCGGGGCGAGCGCGAGCCCGTCGTGGGCGTACCACGCCACCCTGCCGGTGCGCCCGGCCTCGCTGCCGCCACCGAGCGTCGGTCGCTACCAGCTCGGCCAGCGGCTCGGCGAGGGCGGCATGGGCGTGGTCTACGCGGCGTACGACCCCGAGCTCGACCGGCAGGTGGCGATCAAGCTGCTCCACCCCGACCCGGACACCGACGCGGCCGAGCACCGCGCGCGGCTGCTGCGCGAGGCCCAGGCGATGGCCCGCCTGAACCACCCCAACGTCGTCGCCGTCTACGACGTAGGCACGGTCGGCGCGCAGGTGTTCGTCGCGGTCGAGTTGATCCAGGGGTCGACGCTGCGCCGCTGGCTCGACGAGCGACCGCGCACGCTCGACGAGATCCTGCGGGTGTTCCTCGACGCGGGGCGTGGCCTCGCCGCGGCGCACGACCAGGGCCTCGTGCATCGGGATTTCAAGCCCGACAACGTGCTCGTGGGCACCGATGGGCGGGCGCGCGTGACCGACTTCGGCCTCGCGCGGCGCGCCGACGGAGGGCTGCCTTCGGACGCGGCGGTGGGTCACCCACACACCCTCGCGCTCGCGGGCACCCCCGCGTACATGGCCCCGGAGCAGTTCCGCGGCGAGCCGACGGACGCGCGCACCGATCAGTTCGCCTTCGGGGTGGCGCTCTACGAGGCGGTGCTCGGCGTGCGCCCGTTCGCCGGCGACGCGCTCGGTGTGCTCGCGCGCAACGTGGTGGAGGGCAAGCTGCGGCCGCCCACCGCGCCCGCCCCCCGCTGGCTGCGGCAGCTGCTCGGCAAGACGCTCGCGCGCCGCCGCGAGGACCGCCTGCCCTCGATGCACGCGGTCCTCGACGAGCTCGCCCGCGATCGTGGTCGGCCGCTGCGGCTCGGAGGGCTGTCGTTCGGGGCGTTGCTCGGGGTCGTCGGGCTCGTGTTCGTGTTCCGCGCGTTCCTCACCCCGCCGCCGAGCGGCATCCCCACCACGCTCGCGAGCGCCGGCCCGGTGCTCGAGGGGTGCGCGGTCGACGAGGTCGGGGCACGCTTCGGCGACAAGCAGCGGGTGGCGCTCGAGAAGGCGTTGCGCACCAAGAACGCGGCGCTCGCCGTGCGCGTCGTCGAGGAGCTCGGCGCCTGGGCCGACGCCGTCGCCGAGGAGCGCAAGGCGGCGTGCAAGGTGAGCGCGAAGCTGCCCCCGAACGAGGCCGCGTGCTTCGACGACCACCTGCGGACGCTCGAGGCCTACGTCGGCGCCGCGGGCCGCGCCGACATCCGCGGACTCGCGCTCGGCGCCGAGCGACTGCGCGACCTCCCCTCGGCGGCCGCGTGCCGCGACAAGGGCGACC
>CAZUZY010000538.1:0-4819 GCA_964624885.1 uncultured Polyangiales bacterium
CGGGACCTCGAGCGCGACGTCCGACTCGCGGGCGGCGTGCACGAGGGCCTTGCGCATGGCGGCGGCGCTCGAGAACCGGTCGGTCGGCTGCGGCGCGAGCGCGATGGCCACGACGTCGGCGATGGGCTGCGGCGTGCGCGGCGCGATCTTGTCGAGGCGGGGGGTCTGGCCCGACATGACCTGCGCGGCGATCGCGCGGGCGTCCTCGCCCGGGATCGGGCGCTGCCCGGCGAGCATCTCGAACAGCATGGCACCGACCGCGTAGATGTCGGCGCGGGCGTCGACCGCGTCGGCGGCGAACACCTGCTCGGGGGCCATGTACTCGGGCGTGCCCATCACCACGCCGGGCCGCGTGAGCTGCGCCTTGACCTCGCCGAGGGTGCGCAGCTTGGCGATGCCGAAATCGAGGATCTTCACCAGCAGGCCGTCGCTCGTCGCGCCGGCCACGTCGGGGGCGTCGGTGAGGAAGACGTTCTCCGGCTTCATGTCGCGGTGCACGACGCCGTGGTTGTGGGCGACCTCGAGGGCGAGCAGCACCTGGACGGTGATGGTGCAGGCGAGCGGCAGGGGCAGCGTGGGCTCGCGGGAGAGGCGCGCGGCCAGGGGCTCCCCGTGCAGGAGCTCCATCACGAGGAAGGCGAGGCCCTCGGGGGACTGGTCGACGTCGACGACCGAGACCACGTGCGGCGAGCGGATGTTGGCGCTGACCCGCGCCTCCTGGACGAACCGCGCCACCACGTTGGGCCGGCTCGAGAGCGCCGGGTGGAGGAACTTGAGCGCCATCTCGGTGCCCAGGAACTCGTGCCGGGCCTCGAAGATGGTGCCCATGCCCCCCTCGCCCAGCTTGCGGACCAGCCGGTACTTGCCGTTGACGAGGATGCCGGGGCCGAGACTCATGCGAGGTTCCAGACGTTCGACGACGCAGGGCGGGTTAGGATACATCGCCGTGAAGAGCTGGACACACCTGCACGTCCAACGGGCACAAACCCCCGAACCTTACGGTCGGCAAGCCGGCTGCATGCAAGGAACCGCCGCATGAAGGTCATCACCCCCCCGTCGGGCCCCTCTCCCCGTCCCTCGTCCCGGGCTTCCATCCCCGGCAGTGCCCGGAAGCGGGGCGATCGTTCACCCAAGGTAGGTTGGGGTGCGCGGGGCGCCTTCGCCACCCTGCTCGCGCTGGCGGCGCTCGCCGGGACCGGCTGCGCCTCCTGCGAGCGCGCGGGCATGGCGGGCCTCTCGCTGATGAGCGGCACGATCAACGACCCGGCCAACAAATCCCTGCGTCGCGGCATGATGTCCTTCGCGCTCGACCGCGCCTGCAAGGAGATGATGATGCGGACCACGGCTCTGCGCGAGGGCGGAGAGACGAGCGGGGCCGCGACCAACCCGACCAACGGGCGGTTCTTCCCCCGGTCGTGCACCCAGACCACGGCCCCCAACGGCGACCTGGTCATCACCTTCAGCGGCGTCGGGTACACCTACGCGAGCGTCGTCCACAAGGTCACCTTCGAGGCGAGCGCCAGCATCCAGTACGACCAGGACTTCCTCATGTCGGGGGACGACCTCTACGCGTATTTCCGCACGAAGCAGCTCGTCCAGACCAACTTCCAGCTGAAGGTCATCGAGTCGACCCTCCCGGCGATGGCCAACCAGCTCACCGGCTTCGGCGACAAGTACGCGAAGCAGCTCATGAACGAGCGCCTGCGCGACGGGTTCACCGTCCGCCGCCGCCCGGACAGCGAGACGGACTTCCGCGCGGGCATCGTGCAGCTCGGGACCTGGCCCAAGGTGTCCTACCAGGTCAAGGGCGGCCTCGTGCTGCTCAACGACCGCACCGAGGTGCACGAGCAGCAGCGGGACTTCCTCGGCCCGTTCAGCATCGACGAGGCGGACCAGATCCTCACGCTCACCGGCAAGATCGACGGCGCGCCGGCCATGAACATCCTCGTGATGGAGGACAGCGCGGTGAAGCCGTGGATCGAGAAATACCTGACGGTCGGCGAGGTCACCCCGCCCCCGAGCAAGCCGCTGCAGCAGGCGGTGGTGAAGCAGAACGAGCAGTTCCAGCTCGATGTCACCGGCAAGGGCGTCTACTGGATCGTCTTCGACAACACCGGCACCATCCCCGGTGGCGCCAAGCCCCCGGGCAACCTCCTCGACGACCGCGCCGCGGTCGCCAGCTACTCGGTGGTCCTGCGCGAGAAGTGACCAGCCAACAAGTGAGGAACCTCGTGGCCACGCAGGTGTCGCTCTTTCCATGGGCGCGACCGCGGGGCTGCTGTACGGAGCGGGGATGGCGAAGGGTTCGGGGCTGACGGCGTGCCCGTTCTGCCGCGAGATGTTCGTGGCAGAGGAGACCCGGGTCTGCCCCGAGTGCGGGATCGCGGTGCGCGACATCGTCGATCTGCCGCCGTCCGACGAGGCCGACCGACTCACCCACGAGGAGGCGGCGGCGATGCCCCTCGAGCGGCACCAGCCGATCGCCGACGCCGAGACGATTCCCTGGAAGGATTTCTCGCGTGGGCGCGGCATCCTGCTCGTGCTGGCGCTCGCCGGGCTCGCCGCGTTCTACCTGCCGTGGGCGATCCAGACGCTTCCGTTCCCCCAGAAGTTCGACGCGCATGACCTCGCGCGCAAGCAGAGCTACTTCTGGGTGACGTTCACCTCGTGGCTGATCTTGTTCCCCGCCGTGCTCACGCGCCGGACGATCCGCAAGATGCTCGGCGCGCGGGTCGCGCTGGTCACCCTCGCGTTCATGCCCGCCATGTGGTGCGGGTTCCTGCTCTCGCGGCCGACACGCATCGTCGTCAAGGGGCTACCGTTCGAGTACCACTGGGGTCCCGGCTTCTACCTGACGATGGCGCTGTCCGTCGTGGCGACCGTGATCGCCTTGCGGTTCGGCCGCGGGAGCGAAGAGCGCGAGCGCTAGAACGCGCGCGGCGAGCCCTCTTGCAGGGCGATGTCACGCACGAACGCGTCGAGCAGCAGCTTGAGCGAGGCGGCCGACGGGGGGTCGTGGCCGTTGGGCGAGGCGGACCACACGAGCTCGCCGTTGTCGTAGCGGTAGACGTCGAGGAACGCGTCGGCCTGCATGGCGTGGCGGTCGCGCGGGACGTCTTCGTAGAACTTGCTGAGGTCGGTGCCCTTCTGCCCGTGGACGAGCAGATCGCCTTCGGCGTCGACCCTGTAGGACCGGATCAGGATCTTGTTCATGGGACCCTCCTGCCCTTCGTCTAGCAACGGCAGGGCCACGCGCATCCGGGGCGGATTCGCCCGATTCTCCGGGGTCTCAGGTGCACGACGTAGCGCGGGACGCAGCCGATGCGCCCCACCCATGGCGTCCTGCCGCGACGTTGGATCGTCCGGCGCCTTCGGCCGTAGGCTCGCATCATGGACGTGTCTCTGGTCCTCACCCACGACTGCAACCTCGGCTGCAGCTACTGCTACACGGGCGCGAAGTTCCGCAAGCGGATGCCGCGCGAGACCGCGCAGAAAGCCCTCGATCTCGCGTTCGCCCACGCCCCCGCTGCGGTGCAGCTCTCGTACTTCGGCGGTGAGCCGACCCTCGAGCTCCCCTTGTTGCTCGAGGTGGCCGCCGAGGCGAAGCGCCGCGCCGAGGCGCAGGGGACGGCGCTCGTGCAGACGGTGACGACCAACGGCACGCTGCTCGACGCGGAGGCCATCGCCAGCCTCTACGCGCTGGATTTCTACATCGCGCTGTCGATCGACGGAGTGCGCGCTGCCCACGACGTGAATCGTCCCCGGATGGGCGGGGGCTCGAGCTTCGACGCCGTCGAGCGGTGTCTCGGGCTCTTGGTCGCCGCGGGCCGGTCGTTCGAGACCATCAGCGTGGTCACGCCGGCGAGCGCGCCGCTCCTCGGCGAGAGCGTCGAGTACCTGTTCGAGGCAGGTGTGCCGCGGGTGTCGCTGAACCCCTGTTACGAGGCGGCGTGGGACGACGCGGCCCTCGAGCACTGGGAGGCCGGGCTCGCGCGCGCGGCCGACGCGATGGCCCGCTGGATGCGCGCCGGGCGGACGGTCAGCGTGTCGACCCTCGACAACAAGATCCTCGCCGCCCTCAAGGGTGGGCTGGGCCACGAGGACAAGTGCAAGCTCGGGGACGGCTTCGTCGCGGTCTCGCCCGACGGACACCTCTACCCGTGCGAGCGGCTGGTCGCCGAGGACGATCGACCGGACGATCGCGTCGGTCACGTGTCCACCGGCGTCGAGCGACCGAAGGTGGCGTGTCTCCGCCCCGACATCGGCGAGGACCGCCACGCCGTCAACGAGGAGTGCGCCACCTGCGCCGAGAAGTTCCGCTGCGCGGCCAGCTGCGCGTGCGCCAACCGCGCCGAGACGGGCAGCCTGCAGCTCGCGGGCGGGGTGCAGTGCTGGCACGAGAAGACGAGCGCGCGCATCGCCGACCAGATGGCCGAGGCGCTGTTCGCCGAGCTGGATCCCGTGTTCCTGCGCTGGTTCTACGGCCGCATGGGGATCGATGCGGACCTCCTGGCCGCGAAGATCCGGAGCGGGGAGCTGCAGGTGCCCACCCTGCGCACCGACCCGCGGGCCATCGGGGCGATCGCGCGCCGCAAGGACGGCAAGCGCGCGCTGCCGGTGCTCTGACCCGCTGTAAGCCGCGAGCTCTCCGCGCGTTGTCCGGGCATGCGCCGCAAGGAGGTCCCCGCCCTGCCCCGTCCCGAGAGCCCGAGGCCGCTCGCGACCGGGGCCCCTTCCGCAGGCCTCGGGTACGCGGCGTGGACGGTGGCGCGCCTGCGGGCCCTCGGGCTGGCGGCGGCCGTGGTGGCGCCGCTCGGTG
>CAZUZY010000539.1:0-4798 GCA_964624885.1 uncultured Polyangiales bacterium
CGACACCTTGCGGGTCACCGGCAACGGCGAGGGCTCCGCGCTCTGTCCCGCGCCGGGCAGCAGCTCGGCGCCGTTCTCGAGCTGCCCCGCCTCGAGCGCGTCGAGGGTCGAGCGGGCGAGGCGCGCGAGGCCGCGCCGACTCGCCTGGCGGTTGAGCGGGATGAGCGCGGCGAACAGCTCGCGCTCGAAGGTGGCGCAGGTGGAGCGTGGATCCTGGCGGCGCGCGCACTGGCGGAGGGCCGGCGTCGACGAGGTCGCGAGCCCGAGCAACGCCGCGAGGAGCGCGCGGAGCGAGGCCACCGCGTCGGCCTCGGAGGCGCGGGTGGGCGGCGCGGTGAGCGCCACGTGCCCCTGCGTGCCGACGGCCAGGTTCTGTCCTTCGACGGCGCCCCCGCCCACTTCGCGCACGCGGCTCACCGCCTCGAGCAGGATGAAGCCGCAGAGCTCGGGCCCGAGCGGAGACATGCCTCGATCGGCGGCCAGCGCCACGTCGGACAAACCGACCCAGTCCACCGCGTGCCTCTGTCGCTCCCGGACCGTTCCCGTCCGGTCCTCCGCTCCGGGTTGCTTCGCCATCGTGGGCGCAAAGACGCACGGTCCCGCGCCCGGGGCCAAGTTTCACGCCGGCGAGGGCGCGGGGAGCACGAGCTCGACGCCCTCGGCGTCGGGGCGCTTGGAATAACGGAACCCCACGCCCTTGTAGAGGTCGATGAGGCTGACCCGCCACTGACGCAGGCCGGCGCGTCCGTTGAAGCGGGGGTCGCCCTTGTGGATCTGCACGTGCACCGTTCGCCCCTCGACGTGCTCGTCCAGGATGGCTTCGAGGAAGGTCGAGTGGAAGCCGCCCCCCATGAGGGCCTCGGGGACGAACAGATCGTCGGCGTTCCAGCGCAGCGTCTCGCCGATCTGTTCTGCGCGCAGCACCCCCACCTGGATGGGCTTGCCATCGGGCACGAGCGTGAGGGTCATCTCGTGGCTGATGGGGCGCGCCGACGCGGTGCGCTTGGTGCGGGCGGCGAACCCGTGCTCGGCGGCGGCGGCCTCGGCGGCCGGCACGCTGCGCACGACGAGTCCTCGGTGGTGGGCCAGCGGACCGACGCCCAGCCGGTACTGCACGAACTTCACGAACACGTCGTTGTAGGTGGGCGCGACCAGCGGGAAATAGCGCAGGAACGTGGGCATGCTGGCCCAGCGCTCCATGTAGGCGAGCCACGGGCGGTGGAGCGGATGGGTCGAGGTGTGCTCGAGGTCGAGGGCGATCCAGGCGTCCTCCATCAGCTGGGCGATCGACGCGATGAGGAGCGCGCGCTGCGCCGCGACACCGCCGTCGTCGAGCTCGAGGAACACCTCGGAGGAGAGCTCCGGGCTCGCGGCGATGCGCTCCTCCATCGCGGCCCAGCGCTGCGTGAGCTCGAGGAACTGGCCGTCGTGCCCCGCGGGTAGCGCCATCCAGCGGCGCCGCGCGCGGCTGAAGATCGGCTCCACCTGCTTCAGCTTGTCGTCGTCGAACGACTCGACGAAGCGGAAGACCTCGTCGGCCGCGTGCTGCCCGAGCCGTCGGTACGCCTCCCACTGCGCCTCGTCGTAGAACTGCTGCGCGGTGCTCTCGTGGGGGAAGCTCGGGTTGTGGCTGCGGTACTGCAGGAGATCCGGCGGCTCGTCGCCGGTCAACGTGGGCTTGAAGTAGATGAGGCTGCCCTTGTCGAAGCCGTCCTTCCCGTCGTAGTGGACGGTACCGATCACCGCGTGCTGCTTGGCGAAGCCGTCCGCGTCGGAGCGGAGCGGCGCGACGTCGATCTCGATCTCGACCCCGAAATCGGTGCGCACGAGGCGAATCGCGTTGGCGAGATCGTCGAAGAATCGGTCGGCGTCGGCGCTCGCGTCGCACACGACGAGGTAGCGGCAGTGGCGGCGGACCAGCTCGTACAGCGCCAGGTTCTCGAAGTGACCGCCGTCGGAGAGGTGGACGTAGGCCTGCTGGTCGTCGAGGGTGACGTTGCCGAGGAGCTCGTCGAGGAAGAGGCGCGGCCGCATGAGCAACGGCACCTGGCTGGCGTCGTGCGATGGGTGGGGCAGCCAGAGCCCGAGCCGCAGGCCGAGGGCCGCGAGAACGAAGCCCACGCTCGGGCCGACCTCGATCGAGATGGCGCCCATCAGCGAGTTGACCGCGGCCGCCGAGGCGGCGACCGCGCTGGAGAGCCGCACGTCCACGGGACGCGCCTCGTTGCCGATCTGCAGCCCACAGGCGGAGAGCACCGCGCTGCGCGCGCCACGCGACAGGGTCGCGACCCCGTCCGCCCGGACGTTGTTGGCCGCGCAGCACACGAGCTGCAGCGGGCGCTGCGCGAGCGCCTCGAGGGAGACTTCGTCGCGCGGGTCCTCCATCGAGGCACGGTTGTCCTCGGGGCGGGCGCGCGAGGCGCCGACGTAGGCGCGCGCGATGCGCGACCGGTAGAGCTCGTGGATGCGGTTCTCGGGGGCGTCGAAGAGCAGGATGACGAACGCGAGGGCGATGCAGCCGCCCGCCACCGCGTACCACGGTGCCTGGTCCTGGAACTGGCGGGAGAGCCCTGCGCAGAAGGCGAACGCCCCGAGGATGGCCAACCCGGCGAGGAGCCCTGGCAGGCGGCGCCGCACCACCGCGGGAAGGTCGGCGATGCGGTCCGCGGCTGACTTGCTCGACTCGGCGGCGAAGAACCACTTGCGGAAGGCGACGAGGGCGCCCGCCGCCGCCGGAGAGGCGCCGCCCATCAAGAGCAATGTCGTCCGGATCCAGTCGCCACCCGGGGCCTGGTTGGTGACCATCAGCGACCACTCGAGCAGCGCCCACACGAGCGCGAGGAGGAACAGGCGGAAGGCAGTGCGCTCGACGGCGCGCACCGCGCCCCGACGCTTGGGCTCCGTCGTCGCGCCGAACGCCGCGGCGAGGACGATGCGCATCGCCACGCCCCCGGCCGCCAGGGCCAAGAGGCAGAGGGTCCCCTTGAACTCGTTCTTCTCGAGCGTCTTCTTCGCCGCGTGGACGAGGGGCAGCGCGAGCAGCGGCGACAACGCGGTGAAGAGGCCGAAGGAATCGGCCCCCTGTTGGCCCGCGCGCGGCCTTCGGGTCTCGAGGACCGCCTGGACCAACACCGCGACGACCACCGCCAGCAACGCCCCCCCTCTGGCCGCGGCGCGCATGGAGACCGTCGCCGCCATGACGAGACAAAGGGTCGCGGTCAGGGAGATGCCCATGCCCGCGACCAGGGCGAGCAGCATGTGCCAGATGTCCGTCGCGAGGAACGACGGCCGTGGCGCGAGGAAGCGGCTGAACTCGCGCATGTGACGCACGGTGTCCGGTGCCGGTCCGAAGGCACCCCCGCGCTGCTTCTGCGCGCTGCACGCGCCCCCGAGGTAGCCGCCGCCGCTGACCGAGGCGACGTAGTCGGCGTGGTCGAGGATGCCGCGCGCGTCGAGCGACTGGAGCACGCCGAGGTTGAAGGTCGCGCTGCGGATGCCTCCCCCCGAGAGCGCGATGCCCATGTCGTCGCGGGTCGTGAAGGCGACGTAGGGCTCGCCGACGCTGCGCGGCGTGGTGATGTCGAACTTGCCGCCTCCTCTGCGCAGGGCGGTGTGCTCGCTCTCGAGGAGCTCGGCGAATTCCATCGCGGCCAATCGACCGGGCCTGGGCAAACCGGTCAAGCGAGAAACGCCGAGGATTGCGCGAGCGCACGACTTCCGCCCTTGACTTTTCGCCTATCACGTATCATTTGTTGTTACATGAAGAGGGACAGCCGGCTCTCGGTGGCGCTGCACGCGCTCCTGCACCTCTCGCAAGTCGGCCTCCTCACGTCGGAGGACATGGCCGCGCAGAGCGACACCCACCCCGTCGTCATCCGGCGCACGATGGCCGGGCTGCGCGCCGCCGGCCTCGTGCGCTCCGAGAAGGGCCACGGCGGGGGCTGGTCACTGGTCCGCAGCCTCGACCAGATCACCCTGCACGACGTCTACGAGGCGCTGGGCGAACCCACGCTCCTCGCGATGGGCAACCGCACGGAGAGTCCGGGATGCTTCGTCGAGCAGGTCGTCAACCACGCGCTCGCGAGCGCGTTCGAGGCCGCCGAGGCGACCTTCGTGCAGCAGCTCCGCAACATCACCCTCGCCGCACTCGCCGAGGAGGTCGGCCCGCAGGGTCGGCCGCTCGGCAAGCACGGCGCCCATGGAAAGAAGAGGATGGACCATGCATGACGTCATCGTGATCGGCGGCAGCTACTCGGGTCTCGCCGCGGCCTTGCAGCTCGTGCGCGGCCGGCGACGCGTGCTGGTGATCGACGCCGGCCTCCGGCGCAACCGCAACGCCGCGCACTCCCATGGGTTCCTCGGCCAGGACGGTCAGGACCCCGCCGCGATCGCGGCCAAGGGCCGGGCCGAGGTGCTCGCCTATCCGACGGCGAGCCTCGTCGAGGCGACGGCGGAGTCGGTCGCGCGCACCGAGCACGGCTTCTCGGTCCGGGTGAGCAACGGGGAGAGCCACGAGGCGCGCCGCCTGATCCTCGCGCTCGGCGTCGTCGACGACCTGCCCGACCTGCCCGGCGTCGCCGAGCGCTGGGGGCGCAGCATCTTCCACTGCCCCTACTGCCACGGCTACGAGCTCGGCGGCGGTCGCCTCGGCGTGATCGCGACCGGTCCCCAGTCGGTGCACCACGCGATGCTGCTGCCCGACTGGGGCGAGACCACGTACTTCACGCGGGGCTTCGCGCCGACGGCCGAGGAGACCGCCGCCCTCGCGCGGCGCGGCGTGACGCTCGAGCCGGCGACG
>CAZUZY010000540.1:0-4771 GCA_964624885.1 uncultured Polyangiales bacterium
CGAGCGCCTCGCCCTCGTCGCCGGCGGCGGCCAGCGCGCCGCCCGCGCCGTCGCCGACGTTCATGCCGGCCACCAAGTCCGGCGAGATCTACCACCCCGCGCCGCAGCAGCAGAAGGCGCCATGATCGACGCGCTCACGCACGCGCTCGTCAACCTCGCGATCCTCGGTGCCATCTTCGTGCCGCTCGAGCGGGTGTTCCCGGCCCGCGCGCAGCGGGTCCTGCGGCCGCACCTGGCGCTCGACGCCGCCTTCTTCTTCGGCCAGTACCTCGTGATCACGAACGCCATCGTCGCGCTGCTCACGATCGTCGCGGCGAAGCTGCCCCGCGCCACGTTCGCGACCCACCTGCCCGCGTGGCAGCAGGTGGTGCTGGCCGTCGCGCTCGGGGACTTCGTCGTCTACTGGTTCCACCGCGCCTGCCACCGCTTCGCGTTCCTGTGGCGCTTCCACGCGGTGCACCACACGAGCGAGCACCTCGACTGGCTCGCCGCGCACCGCGAGCACCCCCTCGACGGCCTCCTCACGATGGCCTGCCTCAACCTGCCCGCGCTGCTCCTCGGCGTGCGCATGGAGGTGCTCGCCGGCGTCGCCGTGTTCCGCGGGCTGTGGTCGATCTTCGTGCACTCGAACGTGCGCCTGCCGCTCGGCCCGCTGCGCGTGCTGCTCGGCGCGCCGGAGCTCCACCACTGGCACCACGCGCGCGTCGAGACGACCCACAACTTCGCCAACCTGGCGCCCTGGCTGGACTGGATCTTCGGCACCTACCACTGCCCCGAGGGCGAGGAGCGCTGGCCGCTCGGCATCCCGGAGGCCTGGCCGCGGAGCTACCTGCGCCTCCTCCTCGCGCCGCTCGGCTTGCCGAAAGCTGGATCGGGCCACCTGCTGCCGTCGCCGGCGCAGACGAGGGTTGCGGGGTAGCTCTGCAAATGGGAGTTTTCCCGGATGCTTCGACGCCTGGCCTCGCTCTCGCTGCTCTGCCTGTTCGGCTGCTCGTCCTCCACCGAGTCCACGCCCACCACCGACACCGGCACCGTCTCGGTCATCGAGGGGGGCACCGACACCGGGACCGACCTCGGCACGCCCGACGTGCCCAACTGCACGTCGCTGCGCGAGACCACGCTCGGCCCCATCGCCCGGGTGACCACGGGCGCCGTCGAGACCATCAGCGACACGGCCGGCGTCAAGACGCTCTACATCGACGCGGTCGCGGGCGGCTTCGGCAAGGAGGCGGCCAACCCGTGGGTCTACCTCGACCTCGCCACCGGCAAGCGCGTCGACATCGACGACAAGGCCGCGATGAGCGCCAAGACGTGGGACCTCTCGTTCAAGCGCGCGCTGGTCCGCAACAACTCGAACGACAGCGGCCCCGGCAACGGCGGCGCGGCGCTCCTCGACGGCAAGGCGTTCGACGGCGTCACCCTCGCCGACGCGAAGGCGGCCAAGCTGCGCATCGAGATCTGGTTCGACGACGCCTGCAACCCGCTCCGCGACGCGACGGGCCAGCTCGCGGTGTCGTTCTTCGACTGGTACCTCTACGACAGCGCCACCTCGAAGCTGCTCCCCGCCAAGGGAACCTGGGTCGTGCGCAGCGCCGACGGCGCGCACTACTACAAGCTCGAGTTCGTCGACTACTACAAGAAGCCCGACGGCTCGACCGCGAGCGGCAGCTACACGATCCGCTACGCGGAGCTCAAGTAAGTGCGCCGCGCGAGGCAGCTGGCCTTCGCCGGGTTGGCGGTCGCGGGGGCCTCGCTCGTGGCCGGACGCGCCCACGCCGACTGCGGCGTCGAGCGCCCGACCGATCCCGGGGGGTACGCCGGCTACGCGTACGGCAGCGCGGAGGTGGCCTCGTTCGCCACCGCCGAGGGCCACGTGCGCGTGTGGTGGGCGAAATCCGGGCCCCACGCGCCGCTGCTCACGAGCACCCGCGCCGACGGCGTGCCCGACCGCGTCGCGCTGACCGGTCGCGAGGCCGAGGCCGCGCTCGCGTTCTACCAGTCGCTCGGCTACCGCGCGCCGATCTCGGACGGCGGCACCTGCGCCGCCGGTGGCGACGACAAGATCGACGTCTACCTCGTGACCATGACCGGGTCCGACGGCCTCACCCTCGCCGAGCGCTGCGTCACCAAGGGCAAGGTGCAGAGCTGCACCGGCGCCCTCCTGGTCGAGAACGACTACGGCGGCCGCGGCTACAAGAACTTCGAGGAGGGCGCCAAGACCGTCGTCCCCCACGAGATGTTCCACCTCGTGCAGAACGGGTACCACGCGGGCCTCGACCACTGGTTCGCCGAGGGCTCGGCGCAGTGGGCCACCAAGAAGCTGCACCCCGAGCTCGCGGACCTCGAGCGGTTCCTGCCCGAGTTCTTCTCGCAGCTCGAGCGCCCCATCGACGTGCCCCCGGGCGGCGTCGTCGCGGGCTACCTCTACGGCTCCGCGGTGTTCCCGGTGTTCCTCGACGAGGCCTACGGCAAGGACACGGTGCGCGAGGTGCTCGAGCAGCTCGCCACCACCGGCAGCACCGTGCTCGCCGCCGCCGACCCGGTCCTGGTCACCCACGGCAAGGACCTCGCCACCGCGTACGGCCTGTTCGCGCAGTGGAACCTCGCGACCGGCGCGTTCGCCGGCGGGGTCGGCTACGCCAACGCGGCGAAGTATCCGACCCCCACCATCCACGACGCGGCGGCGGTGCCGTTCCGGCTCGACGTGGTGAGCGCCGGCCTCTCGAGCCGGTACTACCGCGTGCAGGGCCCCGCGAAGC
Source organism: uncultured Polyangiales bacterium (assembly GCA_964624885.1). GTDB lineage: Bacteria > Myxococcota_A > Polyangia > Polyangiales > JADJMO01 > JADJMO01. The sequence continues at coordinate 2,760 of CAZUZY010000540.1, forward strand.
TCAGCCTCGAGACCGACCCGGCGCGCAACCAGGCGTTCGTCGTGCCGGTGCTCGACGGCAAGCCCGACCTGCAGAAGGGCGCGGCCCTGCCCGCGCGGCTCGAGGGCGAGGGCATCGTGATCGTCACCGGGCGCTCGCCCCTCAAGACCGACGCGCCGTTCACCCTCGTCGCCGAGGTGCCCCCCGCCGATCCGACGCCGGCGCCCCCCACCGCCACCCAGGGCTCCTCGGGCTGCGCGGTCGGTGGCCCGCCGACCCAGGGGTTCCTCGCCCTCCTCCTCGCTCCTCTCGCCCTCGCGTTGCGATCGCGCCGCCGTCGGTGCATCGTGCGCGACGCATGAGCGAACGCGCCTTCGACCTCGTCCTGTTCGGCGCCACCGGGTTCACCGGGCGCCTCGTCGCCGAGTACCTCGTCGAGCACGCGGCCACCGCGAAGGGCGCCGAAGGAGGCCCGCTGCGCTGGGCGCTCGCGGGCCGCGACGCCCGCAAGCTCGAGGACGTTCGCCGCGCGATCGGCGCCGCCGACCTCCCGGTCCTCACCGCCGACGCGACCGACCCCAACGCGCTCGGCGCCCTCGCCGGCAAGGCCCGCGTCGTGTGCACCACCGTCGGCCCCTACGCCCAGTACGGCAAGTGGCTGGTCGGCGCCTGCGCCGAGAACGGCACCGACTACTGCGATCTCACCGGCGAGGTGCAGTTCGTCCGCGCGATGATCGACGCCCACCACGCGCGCGCCGAGCAGACCGCCGCCCGCATCGTGCACTGCTGCGGGTTCGACTCCATCCCCTCCGACCTCGGCGTCCTCCTCCTGGCCGAGCACTTCCGGAGCCAGGGCCACGCGCTGCGCCGCGCCAAGTTCGTCCTCGGCCGCATGAGCGGCGGCATGAGCGGCGGCACCACCGCCTCGATGCTCAACATCATGGACGAGGCGAGCCACGACCGGGAGCTGCGGCGCCTGCTGGCCGACCCGTACGCGCTCATGCCGGACCGCGTGCGCGACCGCGGGCCCGACGGCCCCGACGCGATGGGCGTCGCCTACGACGACGACGCCGCGGCCTGGACCGCGCCGTTCGTGATGGCCGCCATCAACACGCGCATCGTCCGCCGCAGCAACGCGCTGCTCGGTTACCCGTACGGTCGCGACTTCCGGTACGAGGAGGTCACCGGCTTCCCGGGCACGCCGCGTGGCCTCGCGATGGCCACCGGGATGACCGCGGGCATCGGGGGGTTCATGGCGCTCGCCGTCACGGCGCCCACCCGCAAGCTGCTCGGCCGCGTGCTCCCCAAGCCCGGCGACGGCCCCTCCAAGGAGACCCGCGAGCGCGGCTACTTCGAGGTGCGCATCCTCGGCTGGGGCGACGGTGACGCGCGCCCTTCGGCCGAGGCCCTCGTCGAGGGGCGCGCCGACCCGGGCTACGGCGAGACGGCCAAGATGCTCGGCGAGACCGCGCTCGAGCTGGTCGAGACCCATCGCGCCCGCGCCCGCGGCGGTGTGCTCACGCCGGCGAGCGCGCTCGGCATGCCGCTCGTCGACCGCCTGCGCCGCGCGCACATGCGCTTCGACGTGCGCGCCCGCTAGGCGGGCTGCTCGCGCTTCGGGCGGGAGAGGTAGAGCCCGAGGAGCCCGACGATGGGGCCTGCCACCAGCGAGACGGTGAAGCCGAGCTGCTTGCCCAGCATGAACAGCCCCATCGCGAGCACGAGCCACGCGAAGCCGGCCCGGAGCAGCTTGGCCGGCGCCCGGGCCGCGAGACGCGCGCCGACCAGGCTCCCCACCACCGCCGCGATCGTCAAGAGGCCGGTGACCCGCAGGTCGATGCGGGTGTGGCGCAGGTGCCCGAGCAGACCGGCGAACGACTGGAGCGCGATCACCATGAGCGAGGTGCCGACCGCCTGCCGCATGGCGAGCCCCGCGAACAGCACGAGGGCGGGCACCACCAGGAACCCGCCCCCCGCGCCGACCAGGCCGGCGAGCAGGCCGACCGCGACACCGGCCCCGAGCACCCGCCCCA
>CAZUZY010000541.1:0-4767 GCA_964624885.1 uncultured Polyangiales bacterium
GGCCCCGGCTCGCGATCGCCGTGCTCGACGACGAGCGCGGCGAGGGACCGCTCCTCGTCGGCCATGGCCTCGGGCACGGTGAACTCGACCGGGTGCGGGCGCCGGGCGGCGGCCACCGCGGCCACGAGCGCGGGCAGGCCCTCCTCCTTGTTGCCGACGACCGGCACGACGGGGCACCCGAGCACCTCCGCGAGCAGCGGCGCGTCGACGGCGTGGCCGTGGCGGGTCGCGAGGTCGACCATGTTGAGGGCGACCACCATCGGCAGATCCAGATCGACGATCTGGCTCACCAGGAACAGGTTGCGCGCGAGGTTGTCGGCGTCGACGACCGCGAGGATGGCGTCCGGTCGCGGGGTGTCGGCGCGCACGCCGTGGAGCACGTCGGAGACCACCTGCTCGTCGGGCGAAAGGGTGACGAGGCTGTAGGTCCCCGGCAGGTCGAGCACCTCGACCATGCGGTCGTCGGCGAGCCGGAGCTGCCCGGCCCGCTTCTCCACCGTGACACCGGGGTAGTTGCCGACCTTCTGCCGCAGCCCGGTGAGAGCGTTGAACAGCGTGGTCTTGCCCGCGTTGGGGTTGCCCACGAGGGCGAGGCTGCGAGGGGCTTCGGTGGTGGCCTCCTCGGAGGCCGAGTCTGGTTCGCGGGCCAAGGCCGAGTCTCCCCGTTGCGGCGGCAGTGCGGGCGGGTCAGGTGTCGGCGTGCACGCGCACCATCGAAGCCTGCTCGGCGCGGAGCGAGAGGTGATAGCCCCGCACGCGCAGCTCGATGGGATCGCCGAACGGCGCGCGCCGCACGACCTCGACGTGGACGCCCCCGCACATGCCCATCTCGAGCAGCCGACGCCGGACGCTGCCCTCGCCCTTCACCTCGAGCACACGCACGCGCTCGCCGACCGCGACCGCATCGAGGGTGGTGGGAGCGCATCCTTCAGGCATGCTCCCACCATAATGAAAACGACATTCAATGTCAACCCGGGTGGTGCCCGGGTGGCCAGAAGCCCGCTATTTCGGGTCGATTCCGAGGTCTTTCATCTTCACGTAGAGCTGCGGACGGGCGATGCCGAGCAGCCGGGCGGCCTCGGCCCGGTTGCCGTGGGCCCGCTCGAGGGCGCGCAGGACGTAGTCGCGCTCGAGCGCGGCGACGGCACTCTTGAGGTCGAGGTCGCCGTCGGCGCGATCGTCGCGGGGGCGCGCGGCCGTCGCCGTCTTGGGGAGGTCGAGGTCGGCCGCGTCGACCACCTCGCGCGGGGTCATCACGCACGCGCGATCGACCACGTGCAGGAGCTCGCGCACGTTGCCGGGGAAGTCGTGGCCGAGGAGGCGAGCGAGGGCCTCGTCGGTGAACGAGCGGCGCGGGGTCTTGCGGCGGAGGTGGGCCTCGACGATCGGCGCGATGTCCGCCTTGCGCTCGCGGAGCGGTGGCACGTCGATGCGCACCACGCCGAGGCGGTAGAACAGGTCTTCCCGCAGGGTCGTGCCCTCGGCGCCGGGCTCCACGGGCTTGCTGGTGGCGGCGACGACCCGCGCGTCGGTGCGCAGCGGCGCCTGGCTGCCCACGCGCTCGAACGTGCCGTCCTGGAGCACCCGCAGGAGCTTGGTCTGCAGGCCGAGCTCGAGATCGCCGATCTCGTCGAGGAAGATGGTGCCGCGGCTCGCGGCCTCGAAGCGCCCCTCGCGGCGGGCGGCGGCGCCGGTGAACGCGCCCTTCTCGTGGCCGAACAGCTCGCTCTCCACGAGCGACGCGGGCAGCGCGGCGATGTTCACCGCCACGAACGGCCCGGCCTTGCGCGCGCTGTGCTCGTGGATGGCACGCGCGACGAGCTCCTTGCCGGTGCCGCTCTCGCCGGTGATCAGGACGGGGACCTCGGAGGGGGCCGCGCGGCCGATGGCCTTCCACACCTCGAGCATCTTGGGGCTCGACCCGATGAGGGCGCCCTCGGGCGGCGCCTCGGGGCCGCTCGGCTCGCGGTTCCGCGACACCGGGCGGACCGCGCGCGCCAGGGTCTCGGCGAGCAGCGGCAGATCGAACGGCTTCGTGAGGTACTCGAAGGCGCCGTGCTTCATCGCGGTGATGGCGCGCGCGCTGTCGCCATAGGCGGTGGCCATGATGACCGGGAGCTCGGGCCGCGCGGCGCGCAGCTCGGCCAGGAGATCCAGGCCGTCGCCGTCGCCGAGGCGGATGTCGAGGAGCACGGCGTCGAACGCCCCGCGGGCGAGCGCGGCGCGCGCCTCGGCGAGGGAGCCGGCGAGCTCGACCTGATGCCCCTGCCGCACGAGCGCGCGCGAGAGGCCCTCGCGGATGCTCGCGTCGTCGTCGACCACCAGGATGCGGCTCACCGGACCCATCCTAGGCAGCTCCGGGGAGGTCGACCACGAAGACCGTCCGGCCGTCCTCGCGCAGGTAGCGGAGCGCGCCGCCGAGGGTCTCGACGAGCGAGCGTGACATCCACAGGCCGAGCCCGGTGCCGGCGGGCTTGGTGGTGAAGAACGGCTCGAACAGCTCGGCCGCGCGGGCCTCGGCGATGCCCGGACCCTGATCGACGACCCGCAGGTGGACGCCGCTCGGGTCGCGCGCCACGGCGACCTGCACCTCGCTGCCCGGCGGGCTGGCCTCGACGGCGTTGCGGATCAGGTTGTCGAGGACCCGACAGAGCGCGTCGCGATCGGTCGTGCACCGCGCCTCTCCGGTGCGGCTCACCCGGATGCTCTCGGAGCCCACGAGGGCGATGCGCTCGTCGACGAGGGCGTGGAGCGCGAGGTCCTCGGCGGGCGCGTTGCCCTTGCGCGCGACACCGAGCAGCGAGTGCACGAGCCGATCGAGGCGGGCCACCTCCGCGAGGCAGGCCTTGACGTCGACGCGGGCCTCGTCGCCGAGCGCGGGGTCGTCGGCCATCAGGTCGAGTCGCAGCTTCATGCCGGCGAGCGGGTTGCGGATCTCGTGGGCCATGCCCGCCGCGAGGCGACCGAGGCCGGCGAGGCGCTGCTCGTGGGCGAGGCTGTCGGCGAGGGCCTTCTTCTGGGCCTGCGCCTCCTCGAGCGAGCGCGCCATACGGAGGAGGCCGTGGGCGATGGCCGCGAGCTCGGCGGCGCGCGGCTCGGGGATCGGCGCGCGCAGATCGGTGGAGAGCGCCGTGAGGCCGGCGTCGAGCTGCGCCGCGCCCTTGCGGAGGGCGACCAGCGCGTCGACCACGAACAGGACCAGCAACAGCGTGGCGGCGGCGAGGACGACGACCTCGACCTGCAGCACGAGCGGCACCTGGCGGACGCCACGCACGGCGTAGAACACGAACGCGTTGCCGCCGGGCACGGGCGCGAGCACGACCACCAGCGTCTCGATGGCCGCGTCGGTGCGGTGGGCGCCCGCGGTGCCCTTGGCGCACGCGGCCTCCACGGCGAGGCGCTGCGGCTCGGGCAGGTGGGCGCTCCGCGCGTCGCGGTACTGGCGCGCGCGGAGCTGCACGACGATGCCCTCCTTGGTGCAGTAGCCGCCGACCGCCCGCGGGGTACCGGCGAGGGCGTCCGTCGCCGCGCGCACCAGCGTCTTGCGCTTGGGGGCCTCGGCGAGCGAGACGCCCTCCTCGGCCAGCGCCGCGGCGAGCCCCTCGACCACCCCCTGCCCCGTGGCCTCGGCCGCCTCGAGCCGCGCGGTGTCCGACGAGGCCCGGAGGCCCACGATCGCCGCGAGGGCCGCGGCGAGCGCGACCCCCGAGACGAAAACGATCAGGACGAGACGAGCGCGGAGCGACATCGCGCCGACATCATGGCTTCTTCACGTCCCCGTTCGGAAGCTTGATCGTCTCGATGACGAGTGCCTTGCCCAGGGTGTAGTTGCCGCCCTTGCCGGTGACGGTCACCGCGTCGCCCTTCTTGAGGCCGTAGGTGCTCAGATCGCCGTGCTTGGCCGCGTAGGCGGCGGTGCCGTCGGCGAGGACCACGCCGTGGACCTTGCCGCCGTGACCGACGAAGAGGGCGCTGACGGTGCTGGTGGAGCTCACATCGAGCAGCTTGGACTTGTCGTGGTTCGGCTTCTGGGCGGGCTTCTCGGGCTTCTGGGTGGCGTCGGCCACGACCACGCCGTTCTTCTTGATCAGCGGGTGGACGTAGAGCTTCTGGTTGGCCGCGGTCTTGGACTTGGCGTCGATGTGGAGGGCGTCGCCGGCCTTGAGCGAGGTGTCCTTCACGGCCTTGTCGTAGACGCGGACCAGGGTGCCGTCGTCGAGCAGGATGCCGTCGATCTTGCCCCAGGGGTTCAGGACGAAGCGCGAGAACTTGGCGTCGACCGAGACCGCGGCCGCCTTGTCCTTGTGCTTCTTGTCTCCGGCCACGGCGTCGCCGGCCAGGAGCGGGATGGAGAGAACGAGCGCGGGGACCAGGGTGCGGATGAATCGGAGCATGGGGCGTCCTCCTTCGCGGGACACGAGCCCTGGAGCAGCAGCCGTGCCAGGCGATGGAACACAGCAAGTGGCCGAGATCACTGGAGAAGAACGGGGCTCGGCGTCACGTCCACGGACGAGTGTCTGGATTCGCGACGCTTGACGGCCCCCCCTTCCGGCGCGAGCGAACTGGGTGCCCACCGCCCATTACCGCGCCCTCGTCGCGAAGGCCGACGGGTTCTTCGCGCGGGTCCACCTGCGGCATGCAGCGGCGATGGCGTGCGACAGCGGCTGCAGCGACTGCTGCCAGGCGGGGCTGACGGTGACGGGGGTCGAGGCCGCGGCGATCCGCGCGCACCTCGCGGCGCTGTCGGCCGGAGACCGCGCGGCCCTG
>CAZUZY010000542.1:0-4757 GCA_964624885.1 uncultured Polyangiales bacterium
GCCGCAACGCACGTGCCGAGCTGAGTCTATGAAACCTGCCATCAAGAAAGCTGTCGTTCCCGCCGCAGTGACAACCTTCATCGCAGCGACGATCCTGGGGACGCCGGAACTGATCACGCAGGCCATCCTGACGACTGCGGGTTTCGTCACCGCCATGATTGTGGCGGTCGCATTTTGGCGGCTAACGTCCGTCTCCGCTTGGCCTCAATGGAAGCAGCGAGTCGGTGTTTGGCTGGTTGCATCTGGTTCGGCAGCGGTGGGGTGTTTTGTCTTGCTCGCACCGGCATTCTTCCGGCGATGATAACCTGTCCCAATCATTCCGCCGTGGCGAACCCGGAAACGGGCTTGTGGTGTCATGCCGGAGTCGAGCGGCGCCGGGTCGCTAGCCGGAATCGTTGTGGGTGGAGATTACCATGAGACGAATTTTGACAAATGTAATGGCAGTCGTCGCAGTCTTGTTTGCGGCTGTGCTTGGTGGGGTTTTGTTGCCTGCGGTGCACAAGGTTGAGGACCTCGGTCCGAGTGGCGCCGGTTTGGAACTGGGTGAATGGCAAATCACGGTTGGAGGGTGCCTCCTGGCTTCGGTCCTGTTTACGGTCCTGGCGTTCTCATCATCGAAAGCGCGATTCACAACGGGCCTGCTGATCGTCTCCTGGCTGGCCCTCCTCGGTTTTGGATCAGCCGCGGGGTGCCTTTACTCGATCAAGGGCCGAACCGGTATCATGAACCAATATGGCCATGGCCTTACCTACGGCGAATGGTCGGCGAGTGTGATCCCTTGGGTCATCGCAACCGCATTGGTTGCCTTGTCCGCGGTTTCCTCGCTAATCTACGCTCTCGGAAAACGTGATGCCGCAAGAGGGGAAACGCACAACACATGACTGTCGAGCGAACCGCTGTCCTGCGACTCGATTCCGACCGTCGTAGAGAAACTTGGACCTTGATTTGCATGGCGGGCGTTCGGTGTCGGGCACAGGTCGCTCAGCTCTCGGTTCGGCGACATCATGAGCGCACAAGTCCAACCAGTGCCGAATGTCTCCGCGCCGATTGCGGGCCGAACGCGCTGGTGGGTCTGGACAACCCTCGCGTTGCAGATTGGGGCGTTCATACTCTATCCCGCGACGGCCTGCGGTTGTCATTTCATAGCGAGGCGCTTGTGGCTGGGATGGTGCCTGTCGGATGGGCTGGGTTTACTTTTCTGGCTTCCAGTTCCCGGCGAGAGCGTCTGATCGCGTACATCAACGCCGCCTTGGCCATTGGGTGGCTCTTCCTAGCCTGGGACTCCAATATCCAGTTTGCTTTCTGATGAAAGAATCGTCGAACTGACAGCGGCGGTCTGAAAACGGGGTGAAAACGCCGGTTTGATTTTGTTGGCTTCTTCCCAGTCCGTCTTCTTCCCCCGGTTCACCTCAAATCTCTTCTTCTCTTCTTTCTGCATCTTGTTCCGGGCCGGGTCTTCTTCCGGCTTGCAGTGGTGCAGCCGGGCTTCTAACGGGGAGAGCTTTCAACCCCATGAAGCCGCCGGCCACCCGCTGCAAATGCCTGCATTGTAAGAGGCTCTTTGTGCCCGATTACCGCAATCGCGGGCGCCAAAGGTATTGTTCTGCCGCCGAGTGCCAGAGCGTGAGCAAGCGTCGCAGTCAAGGGAGCTGGCTCGCTCGACCTGAGAACCGGGATTACTTCCATGGACCCGACCAGGTGAAGCGGGTGCAGCAGTGGCGGGCCGAGCATCCGGGCTATTGGAAGCGCCCGCCGCGCAAGCCACGCCGTACGTTACAAGAGACCTGCTCGGAGCAAGTGCCTGTTCAGCAAGAGCTTTTGTCTGCAGAAGCCCCGCAGGTCTCTCGGCCTGCGTTACAAGAACTCTGCGAGGTCAAAACCCCGCTGCTGGTGGGCTTAATCGCGCAATTTACCGACGCAGCGTTACAAGAGGACATCGTCGCTTACACCCGACGCCTGATAGCCAGGGGGCAGGACATTCTGGATCAACCTTCCAGAAGACTAACGAAAGGAAACGCTGTTTATGATGCAAAAGAGAGTCCTGCGCCCGGAGCGCTTACGACAGGTGCCGGCGCAGTTTAGTTGGATTGATCAACGCCTGGTGCGAGAGAACTTCCTGCGACAGGCCGAACCCACCACCTGGGCGCTCTACCTGGTGTTGGTGATCGTGGCCGACGCCCAGGGGCTGAGCTATTACTCCGATGCCAGCTTGAGCCGGTTGCTCCAACTGGAGCCGCTGCAGCTGGCCCAAGCACGTCAGCAACTCATCGCCGGCGATCTGTTGGCGTATAAAAAACCGCTCTACCAGGTGCTCTCGTTGCCGCGCGCGTTCACGCCGGCGTCCCCGTCGCGGACCGGCCAGGCACGGAGCGTCGGCGACATCCTGCGAGCGGTGGTCGAGGGAGGTGCCGCATGATCGACTACCAGACCTTCCATCAAATCCGGCATCTGTGCGATGAAGAACACTTGTCGGCGGCGCAGATCGCCGCAGCTATGGCTCTGGATGAGCGCACGGTTAGTAAGTGGATCGGAGTCAAAACCTATCAGCCACGCAAGTCGGGCAAGCGCAAGAGCAAGCTCGACCCTTTCAAGAGCACCATCGTGCGGTTGCTGGCTCAGCATCCTTACACCGCTGCCCAATTGCTCCACCGTTTGCGGGAGGCCGGCTACGAGGGCGGCTACAGCATCCTCAAAGCTTTCGTGCAGCATGTGCGCCCGGCCCCGCCGCCGGCGTTCCTGACCCTGCACTTTGCGCCGGGTCAGGCCGTGCAGGTCGATTGGGGTGACGCCGGCTTTCTGCCGGTGGGCAGCACTCGGCGCCGGCTTTCGTTTTTTGTCATGGTGCTCTGCTACAGCCGCAAGCTCTATGTCGAGTTTACCCTGACCCAGACGCAGGAACACTTCCTGGCCTGCCACCAGCACGCCTTTGAATACTTCAATGGGGTTCCCGCTGAAGTTATCACAGACAACTGTAAAACCGCCATCCTCTCCCACCCGGTGGGCCAGCCGGCGGTGCCGCATCCGCGCTACCTGGACTTTGCCCGGCACTACGGCTTCACCATCAAGGCGTGTGCCCCCCGCAAGCCCCACGAAAAAGGGCGCGTGGAAAAAGCCGTGCATTACATAAAACAAAACTTCCTGGCCGGCCTGCAACTGGCCAGCCTGGAGGCCATCAACGCAGCGGCCCGGCGCTGGATGGACGAGGTGGCCAACGTTCGCATGCATGGTGAGACCCACCAAATCCCCCAGGAACTCTTCGCCTTTGAGCAGTCTTCCCTGCAAGCCCTGACGATCAAACCGTATGAGGTGGCGACCTTGGAGACGGCGCAAATCAGTCAACGCTGTCGGGCCACCTTCGACACCAATCGCTACTCGGTGCCGCCGGCTTACGCCGGCAAAATCCTGGCGCTCAAAGTCTATCCCGATCACTTGGTGCTCTATCATCAGGACCGCGTGGTGGCCCAACATGTGCGCAGCTACGACCGGCACCAGGACTTTGAAAAGCCCGAGCATGTCCAGGAACTCCTGGCCCAGCGCCGCCAAGCCCAGGCGCAGCAGCAACTGACTCGGTTCCTGGCGATCTCGCCGCGAGCACGGGAGTATCATCAGCGGCTGGAGGAAAAGCGCGGCAACCCTCGTCATCACGTCCAGAAGATCGTGGCTTTGAGTGAAATCTACGGTGTGGAAAAGGTCCAACGCGCTCTGGAAGACGCCTGGGCCTATCAAGCCTTCAGCTGTGAATACATCGCCAATCTGCTGGAACAGCGCGAGCGGCCGGTCACCCAGCCCGGCGCCCTGCACCTGACCCGCCAACAGGATTTGCTGGAACTGGAGTTGCCCGCCCCGGACCTCTCGCTCTATGAGTCCGAGCAAGGGGGTGCCTCATGAACGACACCGAAACCCGAATGCGAGACCAGTTGGGCAGCCTCAAACTGGTGGCGGTAACCGAGCAGTATGCCACGTTGGCTGACGAGGCCGCCAAAAGGCAGTGGGGGCATGTCGATTACCTGGCACGGCTCATCGACGGCGAGGCCCAGCGTCGACACCAACTGGCCACTGAGCGGCGCATCGCCGCAGCCCGTCTGCCCTGCATCAAAACCCTCGACCAGTTTGACTGGAACTGGCCCAAGAAGATCAATCGCACCCAGGTGCAGAACCTCTTTCGCCTGGTCTTCCTCAAAGATAAAACCAACCTCATCTTCCTGGGGGGAGTTGGCCTCGGCAAAACGCACTTGGCCAGCGCCTTGGCGCACGAGGCCTGCCTGCGCGGACACTCGGTCCTGTTCACCACCGCCGTGGACATCATCAACACGTTGACGGCAGCACAGACCGTTGGCCGGCTTAAAAATGAACTCAAACGTTACCTCAAACCCACCATTTTGGCGGTGGACGAACTGGGCTATCTGCCCATCGATAAAACCGGCGCGGACTTGCTCTTCCAGGTCATTAGCCAGCGCTACGAGCAAGGCTCCATCGTGCTGACCACCAACCAGCCCTATAAACACTGGCCCAAGATCTTCAATAACGACAGCACCCTGACAAGTGCCGTGCTGGACCGCCTCCTGCACCACGCCGAAACTGTGGTCATTGAGGGCAAGAGCTACCGCATGAAGGATCAGATCGAAACTCCGTAAGCTCGACGTCCAACGTCATCGGCGGTTGACGAATGTCAGCCGCCTCTTTTGCGCCCGCAATCCGCAAATCCAACCGCATTTTCAAATCGGCGTTTTCACCCCATTTTCAAATCGGCGCTAACA
>CAZUZY010000543.1:0-4756 GCA_964624885.1 uncultured Polyangiales bacterium
CCAGGGCTCTTCGACCGGCTGTGGGACGTGCTCGAGGACGTGCGCGCCACGCCGGCGCAGCGCGCCGCGGCCGCCGTCGCGCTCGCTCCCCACCTCGACGAGCAGGGCAAGACGCGGCTGCAAGTGGCCGCACAGGCCGCGGTGGCGCCCAAGCTCCGGATCGCGCTCGAGGCGGCCGCGGAGCAGGACGACGCCCGGCTCGCCGAGGCGCTGGAGGAGGCGGGCGAGGAGACGGTGGCTAGACGAAGGTGACGAGCGCGAAGGCCCCGAGGACGGCGGTGACGAGACCGAACAGACGCTGGTTGCCGCGGGTGGCGAGGCCTGGCCACACGAGCAGCAAGTACCCTGCGCACACCCACGACGGCAGGAGGAGCTGCAGCCAGGTCCGGTCGATGGGGCTGACCAACGAGCCCGCGGTGAGCGCGAGCACGCACAGCGGCGCGAAGGTGCGCGTGCGGCGGTGGCGCGACATGGCGCGGTAGCTCGTGTAGACGGCGAGGCCACCGAGCAGGGGCATCAGTGGCCCGGCGACGAAGAACGCGTAGGTCCGGCGCGTGGCCCAGAGGCGGTCGAAGCCGAGAGCGAACGCCGCCGCGAACCAGGTGAGCGTCGGGATGCGCCACAGCGCGAAGGCGACGTCGCCCGCGAGGACCCGCACGGGCCCCTTCACCCTGGGGAGCGCGACGGTGGCGGTCACGCTGGGGCTGTGGGGTCCGCGCGCGACGGGGTCAAGGCAGCGCGAGCGGCTCGCAGCTCGGGTACTTCTGCGTGGGGACGGCGAGGAAGAAGAGCAGGAAGACAGTGGTGCCCTCGACCCAGCCGTCCACCCGCTCCTTCACGCCGACCAGGCCGAGGGGACCGTGGCGGGGGTGGGTCGAGAACTCGTTCGAGCTGCCAGGGAGGGGCTCGAACGTCGGCCGTTCGAGGAACAGCCTCGCCGCCTCGGTGACGCGCTCGAGCGCCGACAGGGCCTCGGGACGCACGCGATCGAGCCGGAGGAGGGCACCGCGACACGTGGTCCACTCGACGACCTGGAACGCATCGCCGTCCACCCACGCGAACGCTCGTCGAACCACGGTCGCGTCGGGGCTGAGGGAGACAGCACCCTTGGTGTCGGCGTCGACGAACGCCCAGGCCGCCCCCCCCCACGCTCGCGACGCGCTCGACCCTGATCGGCACGAACCTCGCGCGCCGGATGTCGGCCACGAGGGCCTCGACCGAGGGGTTCGAGTGCACATGGCTCGGCAGCGTGGCGTCGACCTCCGCCACGGTCGGCCGCTCGAGCGCAGGCAGCTCGAGCGGCTCCTCTCGACGACAGCCGACCGCGAGCCACAGGACGAGCGACGCGCGGGTCATCACCTCCGAGAACCGCGAGGCCCCGCCCGCCTTGGTCAGGGCGCGAGGGTCTTCTGCAGGTCCGCCGGCAGCAACGGCCGTGCGTCGTCGGCGGCGATCGCCACCGTCGGCGCGCCCATCGCCCACGGGCCGACCTCGTAGGGGTTGAACAGCACCTCGAGGCCGCCCTTGGGGCCGACGCAGACGTTGGCCTTGTCGTCGAGGTCGATGTCGTCGACGAAGAACCCGGCGTCGCTCAGCTTCTCGACCCCGTGCTCCTTCTTGAGCGCGGCGACCACCAGCGCGGAGAGCTTCTTGCGGTTCTCCGGGGTGAGCTTGGTCGTGAGGGCGAACACGTCGCCGGTGTCCGCGTCGGCCACCTTGCAGGTGGCGCCCCACATGCCGTGCGCGCCGCCGGTGAACGAGTAGCTGTGGAAGGTGATGCCGAAGTGCGGCAGCTTGGCCTTGGTGACCGTGTAGTCGTCCTCGACCGTGTACGGCATGTCGGCGGTGGATCCCTCGCACACCTCCTTGCCCATCTCGTTGCCGGAGAGCTTCTTGAAGGCGGTGTCGAGCGCCTTCTTGCCCTTCGCACCCTCGACGACCGGATACACCATCGACGCCGTGCAGTGCTTGCCGAGCTCCTTGTAGCTCTCCTGCGGCACGACCTTCACGCCCCCGCCGAGGTCGGCGATCTCGGGGTACGCGCTCCCCGCCTCGAGCAGGAACGGCAGCGACTTGGTCTTGTCCGGCGAGTACCACCGGCCGACGAGCAGGTACTTGCTGAGCGCGAAGCCCTCGAAGCGCCCCGTCTCCTTGCCGCTCTTCACCGTCTCGCGCATGACGAGCTCGGCGCCCTTGTCGATCGCGCCGGTGAGGATCAGGTCGTCCTTGCTCTTGGTGTAGCGGTAGACCCCGCCGAACGTGGCGTCCTTCTTCTCGAGCCTCGCGCGGATGCGGATCTTGCCGCCGAGGGTGCCCGCGTAGCCCTGGGTGAACGCGTCGGGCAGGTCGGAGTGGTGCGCCTCGGTGGTGAAGATGCGCGCCTTCTTGGTCTTGGCGTCGGTGTAGTTGCCCTTGAGCACGCCGTTGGTGAGGGTGCCGTCGAACGTGCCCGCGGGCTTGCCCTTCTCGTCGAGCTCGGTGAGCGCGAAGTGGGTGGCGTCCTTCATCTTGCCCTCGAGGGGCACGTGCACGCCGCTGCCGCCCGGCACGTAGAGGCCGGTGAGCTCGTCGCCCTTGCGCTCGAGGTAGAGATCGAACTTGAGGTCCTTGCCGATCGTCCCCTGCCAGGCGTGGATGGTACGACCTTCGACCACCTTCTTGGGGGCCACCGACGCCGACGGCGCGGCCGACGCAGAGGTGGACGCGACGGCGCTCGACGCCGCGCTCTTGGCGGCGCTCGCGGACGAGGCGGTCTTGGGCGCTTCGGGCGGGTCCTTGCGGTCACAGGCCGAGAGCAACGAGCAGCAGGCGAGGGCGAGGGGCAGACGCATGGGCCCCTCCCTACGTGTATGATTTGGGGCATGCAAGCGGCTCCGAACGAACTGCAGGTCAACCTCCACCAGCTCCTCAAGACGATGATCGACAAGGGGGCCAGCGACCTGCACATCACGACCGGGGTGCCGCCGATCCTGCGCATCGACGGCTCGGTCGTGCCGCTCCGGCTCGCGCCGCTCAGCGCCATCCACACCAAGCAGCTCATCTACTCGGTGCTCACCGAGGAGCAGAAGGTCCAGTTCGAGAAGACCAACGAGCTCGACCTGTCGTTCGGCGTCAAGAACCTCTCCCGCTTCCGCTGCAACGTGTTCATGCAACGCGGCGCGATCTCGTGCGCGATCCGCGCCATCCCGTTCCGCATCGCCACCTTCGAGGAGCTCGGGCTGCCGCCGGTGATCGCCGAGATCAGCTCCCGTCCGCGCGGCCTCGTGCTGGTCACCGGCGCCACGGGCTCGGGCAAGTCCACCTCGCTCGCGGCGATCATCGACAAGATCAACACCGAGACGCGCCAGCACATCATGACCATCGAGGATCCGATCGAGTTCCTCCACCCGCACAAGATGTGCATCGTCAACCAGCGCGAGGTCGGCGCCGACACCACGAGCTTCAAGACCGCGCTCAAGTACGTGCTGCGCCAGGACCCGGACGTCGTGCTCGTCGGCGAGATGCGAGACCTCGAGACCATCGAGGCCGCCATCACCATCGCCGAGACGGGTCACCTCGTGTTCGCCACGCTGCACACCAACAACTGCGCGCAGTCGATCAACCGCGTGGTCGACGTGTTCCCCTCGCACCAGCAGCCGCAGATCCGCGCCCAGCTCTCGTTCGTGCTGCAGGGCGTGGTGTCGCAGGCGCTGCTGCCGCGCATGGGCCAGCCCGGCCGCGTGCTCGCCATGGAGGTCATGGTGCCGAACGCCGCGATCCGTAACCTCATCCGCGAGGACAAGATCCACCAGATCTACTCGCAGATGCAGGTCGGCCAGGAGAAGTACGGCATGCAGACGTTCAACCAGAGCCTCTACAACCTCTTCTCCCGCAAGCTCATCTCGATGGACGAGGCGCTCACCCGCTCGCACGATCCGGAGGAGCTGCGCCTCATGATCGAGCGCGGCAGCGTGAACGTGATGCCGGGCATGCGCCGCCCGCAGGGCTAGCGCGCGCGGCCGATCGCCCAGCCGACGCCGGCCTTCTGCCTCTCGGGGAACACGAAGACACCGCGGGCGATCGCGGCGCGCTCGGCCGCCGCCCGGTCGCGGAACGAGGCGAGCACCTCGGCCTTCGCGGCGGTCGTGGTCAGGCGCCCTCCGGCGAACCGCACCCGCTCCACCACCACGCCGGTGTCCCGCTCGCGCGCGACGAACAGGGCCTGGTCGGCGATCCACCACGCGTACTCGCTCGGCTCGGATTTCTCGCCCCGGTCGCCGCCGAGGTGGAGCGTGTGGCCGGCGAAGGCGCCCGTGGCCGAGGTGCCCCCGAGCACCACGAGCTGCGACCAGGAGCCGTGGCTCATGACCTCCACGAGCTCGAGCACCCACTCGGCGCGGCCGTCGCCGTCGAGGTCCACCTGCTCGCAGCGCGCGAGGAAAGGAGAGCCGATCTGGTTCTGGGTGACCACGAACGACGACACCTTGCCGGTCGGCACCAGGGTGAAGGCGATCGCGCCTGCGTCCGCGACGACCACGAGCGCCGCGATCGCGTCGTCCTTCGCGGCCGGATCGACCGCGAGCGCGTAGGGCTCGGACCATCGGTGGGCCACCGCGGGCAGCGCGCGCAGCGGCGCCTCGGGGACGATCACGTGGGTCTCGTCGCCCACCTTCGGCGCGTGGGCGAGCATGCCCGCGCGAAACGGCGCGAGGAACGGCGCGCGGACCACGCCGCGGAAGCCGGGCGCCCGGAGCCGGCCGTCGATCGCCGGGAGCGG
>CAZUZY010000544.1:0-4707 GCA_964624885.1 uncultured Polyangiales bacterium
GGGCGCGGGTCCCGCCGAGCGGGCGCGCGTCGAGATCGCTGGCCCCGGTGGCCGCGGCGAGCGCGGGGAAGGTCTGGGGATCGACGCGCAGCACCCAACGCGCGTCGTCGTGGGGTGGCACGTGAGGCCGCACGATGGTCAGCGTGTCGAGCGCCCCTTCGCGCTTCACGTTCACGAGGGCGAGGCCGTCGACGGCGTGCTCGACCTCGCCCACGTCGGCGACCGTGAGGCGCGGCTCCCCGACCGCGGCGGGCAGGACGACGGTGACCTTGCCGTTGTCGTAGCCCTCGGGCCAGCGGGGCGCGCCGAGGGCGAGGCGCAGCGCGGCTCCGTCGCGCACGATCCGGTGGCTGCGCACGAGATCGACGCGGTAGCGCAGGTGCACGGTGAACTCGCCACGGGGCAGGCCGTCGGCGCCGAGGCGCACGCGCAGCTGACGCGCCTCCTTGGCCGGCTCGGCGAAGGCGGGTGAGACGTTGCCCTTGGGGTCGGTGACGGTGATCGGCCAGCCGAGGCCGTCCATGCCAGCCACCGTGGTGGGATCGGTCGGCGCGGTCGCGCCTTCCTCGATGCCCTCGACCACGAAGGTACGGAAGTGCTTCGACGTGACGTGGATGCCCACGTCCTCCACGAACTCGGCCACGCCGTCCTTGTCGATGACGACCCGTCGGTCGGCCGAGCGCAGCGTGGCGTCGCCCCAGACCGCCGTGGCGCCGGCCGACGATGGCGCGAGCGCGAGGACGGCCCCGATCACGGCGGCGGCGAACGAGCGGACCCGCATGTGCCCCCCGCCTTATCGAGGACCCACGGTCCGGGCCGAGTTTTCGGCAGGGGGTCGGCTGGGCTAGACGGAGGGATGGCCCGATCCCGCTGGCTCCGCCCGCTCGCCGCTGGGCTGGTCGCTGCTTCCGCACTGCTCCTGCCGGCGCGCGCCTCGAGCGAGGCGGCGCCCAAGCCCGGCGCCATTGCCGCCGAGCTG
This sequence comes from uncultured Polyangiales bacterium, assembly GCA_964624885.1. Classification (GTDB taxonomy): domain Bacteria; phylum Myxococcota_A; class Polyangia; order Polyangiales; family JADJMO01; genus JADJMO01. The sequence goes on from CAZUZY010000544.1 coordinate 980, forward strand.
GCCCGGCTCGCCGCGGGCGCCGAGGTGAAGGGCTTCCACGTCGGCGTGGAGGCGATCGAGATCGACACCGGCCGGGTGCTGGTGGCCGCGGGCGAGCACCAGCCGCTCAACCCCGCGTCGAACGCCAAGCTCGTGACCGCCGTGGCCACCCTGGTCCTGCTCCACCCCGAGCACCGCTTCGAGACCGGCCTCTACGGCCCGTCGGGCAAGGGCTCGGTGCTCTCGGGGCCGCTCGTCCTGCGCGGCTTCGGGGACCCTTCGCTGCGCACCGGCGACCTCTACGCGATGGCGCTCGAGCTCAAGCGCGACGGCGTCAAGCGCATCGACGGCGGCATCCTGGTCGACCAGCGCTTCTACGACGAGGCCTTCGCGCCCCCGGCCTTCGAGCAGCAGCCCAACGAGTGGATGCCGTTCCGCGCCCCCGTGGCGGCGATCTCGCTCGACGAGAACGCGGTCGTCGCGACCATCCGGCCCGGCGGCGGCGACCACGCCATCGTCTCGTTCTGGCCGCCCGGGTTCGTCGAGGTGGAGGGCACCATCAAGCTCAACGACGGCGGGGGCACCAACGTGCAGTTCGCGCTCTCGGCGCACCCCAGCGATCCCTCGCGCATGCTCGCCAAGGTGAGCGGCTCGATCCCCGCCAGCGTGAAGGGCGTGACCTACACGCGGCGGGTGGAGGACCCGCGCCTGCTGGCCGGCTACGCGCTCAAGGCGATCCTGCAGGACATGGGGATCGAGGTGAAGGGCGACGTGAAGGCGGGCGCGGCGAGCGCGCACACCCTCCTCGCCAAGCACAAGTCGGCCCCGGTCGGCGCGCTGCTCCTGCCGGTCGGCAAGGACAGCAACAACTTCTACGCCGAGACGATGATGAAGGTGCTCGGCGGGGAGAAGAAGGGCAAGCCCGCGACCACGGCGAACGGCGCCGAGCTCGCCACCAAGCTGCTCGAGAAGATCGGCGCGTTCGACACGGGCGTGGTGGTCAAGAACGGCAGCGGCCTCTTCGACGCCAACCGCGCCACGGCACACGAGCTCGCCACGCTGCTGCGCTGGGCGTGGCGCGAGCCGAGCATCCAGCCCGAGATGGCCGCGCACCTGAGCGTCGGCGGGGTCGACGGCACCCTGCACGGGCGCTTCAAGGCCGAGCACGCGCGCCGCGCGGTCCGCGCCAAGACGGGTACGCTCGACGACGCGGTCGCGCTCAGCGGCTACGTGCTCGCCCCGCCGGGTCGCAGCCCGGTGGCGTTCTCGATCCTCGTGAACAACTGCAAGGGGCGGGTCGCGCAGGCGCGCGGCTTCGCCGACCGCATCGTCGCGAAGATCGTGCACGAGGTGTGGGGCGGGACCCCGTCTGGCTAGAGCGGCCGCCCGTGGAGGCGGCCGCTGTTCACTGCGCTCGCTCCGCTCGCTCCGTTCACTCACGCACAGAGCGGCCGCCCGTGGAGGCGGCCGCTGTTCACTGCGCTCGCTCCGCTCGCTCCGTGCTCTCACGCACAGAGCGGCCGCCCATGGAGGCGGCCGCTGTTCACTGCGCTCGCTCCGCTCGCTCCGTTCACTCACTCCTTCATGTGCTTGCGCATCTTGCCGAGCGCCTGCTCCTGGAGCTGGCGGATGCGCTCGCGCGACAGGTTGTACTTGTCGCCGATCTCCTTGAGGGTGAGCTCGTCCTCGTCGTCGAGGCCGAAGCGCCAGCGGATGATCCGCGACTCGATCGGCGAGAGCGTGGTGAGCAGGCGACGGACCTCGTCGTTCCACTTGGCGTTGGCGATGTTGTCGTACGGGGTCGGGACACCCTCTTCCTGCAGGAAGTCGATGAACCGGCGACCATCCTCGTCACCCACCGGGCGATCGAGCGAGAACGGGGTCTCGGCCCAGAACCCGCGGACCTTCTCGAGCTTGTCGGCGGGGATGCCCGTCTCCTTCTCGAGCTCCTCGGTCAGGGGCTCGCGGCCGAGGCGCGCGATGATGGTCTGGGTGGCGCGCATCACGCGGTTGTAGGTGTCCAGCATGTGGACGGGGATGCGGACCGCGCGGCCCTTGTCGGCGAGGGCGCGGCTGATGGCGTGGCGGATCCACCAGGAGGCGTACGTGGAGAACCGGTAGCCGCGCGTGTGATCGAAGCGCTCGACCGCCTTCATCAGGCCGATGTTGCCCTCCTGGATCAGATCGATCAGCGGGAGGCGGCCGCGGTTGTAGCGACGCGCGATCGAGACCACGAGGCGGAGGTTGGCCGCCACGAACTTGTTCTTGGCGCGCAGAGAGGCCGCGCGGGCGGCGTCGACGCGGTCCATCCACTTGCGGTAGTCGCCCGTGGGCGCGTAGGTGGCGTGGGCGGAGGCGTCCTCGTCGGAGACGCGGTCGTCGAGGGTGGCCTCGCCGAGGCGGCGCGCCTCGACCTCGGCGTGCTCGATGAACAGACGATCGCTGTCGGCGATGCGCAGCTTCTTGCCGGCGGCGTGGGCGACCGCGCTCCACTTGACCCCGGCCTTGCCGGCCTTGGCGTCCTTGGCCGTCTTCTTCGCCTTGACCTTGCCGGCCTTGGCCGGGGCCGCGCTCGGCCCCTTCACGAGGAGCTTGCGCAGCTCGGCGAGCTCGGGGATGGAGGCCGGCGCGACCGAGACGGAGGCGAGGTCGGCCTCGAGGAGCCCGAGCATGTGCTCGAAGGTGTCGGGGGACGAGAAGATGGCGACCCACTGCTGGGCCTCGCACTTCTCGACGTCGACCGCCGCGGCGACCTCCTGGACGTGCGTCATGACGGCGTGACCCGCCATCTCGCGGAAATACCGCGTGAGCATCGAATCGCCGCTGTCGTCGACGCGCTCCTCGACCACCGTGACGGACTCGGTCTCCAGATCCGCCAGGTTGGGCTCGGCGAGGTTCGGCTCGGCGAGGTTCGGCTCGTCGTCCTCGTCGGCGTCGCGCGCCGTCGGGCGCACGCTGTCCTTGGGCGGCTGGGTGGGCAGCTCGTTGGGCACGGCGAGCCGCTCGGCGGCCGAGGGCCCGGTCTCCGCACGACGGCGCCGCGACGGCAGGATCTGCGGCGCGTTGGCGCGACGCAGGGGCTTCACGGTGCCCGGGTCGGTGACTTCGATCTTCTTTCGGAGCGGGGCAGTCATGGGCGCCTCCACAGGGGAGTTGGGAGCCGATGTGGGTGTGCCAACGGTTCGGGGTCCACGGTCGGGGAGACGAGCGGTCGTCGGTGAACGCCTTGCACCTGCGCCGGTTTGGGGTAGACCGCGTGCAGGAGGACGTTCGTCCTTCTCTCGAGCATGCGATCGCCGGGACATGTGTTCCTGGAGTGCAACGCATGTGCCCAGGTCGTGAACGCGGCGATCGGGGACATGGCGCCTCCTTCGAACGGTTGGATGCACGAGCACGCACGACGTTTGCGCGACCCCTCGCGCAGAATCCTCAATCGCGATACGCACGGCGGGTGAAAACGGTTTCCGGGCGCCGCGCACGGCTCGCCGAAGTCGTCTTCGAGGTGGTCTCCGCGCTCGCGCAAGCCATGGTCGCGGTGTGCGCCGGGAGCCTCGTCCGGGCGCTCGCTCCGTTGGCACCCGTGTCCGGAGGTATGACGCCGATGTCCCGGTGGTGGGCCGAGCGCTCCCTTCGTGCGGAGCCTCGCACCTGGGCGTGGCTCGCCGTGGTGGCGCTCGGCCTCCGGGTGTGGGCGACGGCTGCCGCGACCGCTGCCCAGAGCCGCGCCGCGGCCCGTGCGGGAGCGACGG
>CAZUZY010000545.1:0-4681 GCA_964624885.1 uncultured Polyangiales bacterium
CGGGGCGCGGGCGGCGGCGGCATCGTCGGCGCGCGGGGGGCGGTGTCGGGGAGCCAGTCGCCGAGGGCCTTGGGCACCCGCGCGTCGATGGCGCGCGCGGTCTGGATGCCGCCCATGGTGGCGCCCTCGAGGCAGCCCATGCTGATGGCGGTCTTGGTCCAGTCGCCGGTCAGGAACACGTTCTCGAACCCCGACTCGTCGGCGCGCAGGCGGTAGCGAGCCTGGCCGGGGACCGCGAGCACGTAGCGCTCGCTCGGGTTGACCGTCGCGCGCCAGTACTGCCCCTCGAACCGCGCGACCCCCATGCGATCGTCGCGGTCGACGAGCCACGCCCAGTTGAGCGCGTCCGGGTCGCTCGGCAGCGTGGCGAACGTCCACAGCTTGCCGGCCTCGGTCGAGAGCCAGTCGATGGCCTGCGCCTTCACGCGGTCGCGCTGACGCGCCGTGTAGCCCGCGGCGCCCGGGTCGCCGCGCATCGGCTCGGGCTCGTCGTTGGGGAGCGCCGAGCAGAGGTAGGCGAGGTTGCCGACCGGCACCGGCCAGTCCTCGTGCGGCAGCAGGTGGGTCATGTCCGACCAGGTGTCGAACGGCTTGGCGAACGGGATCACGATGGGCGGCACGCCCTGCCAGCCGAGCTGCTCACGGGTGGGCCCGAACCAGAGCTGCACCGCGCGGGTCTGGGTGGTCTTGACCTGCTCGATCATGTCCGCGAACCGGCCGTTGGCCGCGGCGAGCTCGCCGGCGATGTGGCGGAACGCGCCGATCGAGATGCCGAGCACCACGAGGTCGTAGTCGGCGCCGCGCTCGAGCACGCGGTGGCCGGCGGTGTAGCCGGGGTTCCACCAGTCCTCGAGGTCGACGCCGGCGGCCTGCACGAGGGCGCCGTCCGCCAGGCGATCGTAGATCGGCTCGCTGGGCCACGAGGGCAGGCCGTTGACGACGACGAACGGGTCGTACCCGCCGGGCTTCGGGGTGGCCTGCTTGCGGATGTGGATCTTGTCCACGGTCTGCTTGTCGGCCGAGAGCTCGAGGCGCTCCACCTGGTGGAACAGCTCGAACTTCACGCCGCGGCGGCGCAGCACCTCGTAGAACGGGACGAACACCACGTCGCCCATGCCGGCCTGCATCCGGTAGTAGATGTGGCCTTTGTAGGCGAGCACGAGGCGCAGCAGCGCGTGCACGCTCGCGCCCGCCGAGGCCGGCGCGTAGCCGCTGAACGCCGCGTCGTAGAGACCCTGCACGATCGGCGCGCGCAGCGTGTCCTCGTGGGCGCCGTGGCGCCGGAGCCAGTCGCGGAGCTCCTCGTCGTCCACCGAGAACCAGTCGCCGCTCACCAGGATGCGGTCGACCACGAGCCCCCGCGCGAAGGCGAGCGAGAGGTCGATCATCAGGCGTGCGCGCCGCGCCTCGGTGTCGTGCAGCGGCAGCGACCAGAGGAGCTCGTCGAACTGCGCGATCAGCCAGTCGAGGCGTGCGAGATCCACCGGGTCGGCGAGCCGCGCGAGGCCGAGGGCCACGTCGAGCGCGGCCTCGATCCGGAACCCGGTGACGTGCCCGAACAGCTGACCGACGCGCCCGAGCGCCTCGGACACCGTGCTGATGAGCCCCGACACCGCGCCGCTCACGGTGGTGCCCATCGCCTTCTGCACGTGGTCGCGGAAGTCGTGCGGCGCCTCGGCGATCTCCCGGCGGCGCATCACCACGTCGGCCGGGTCGAGCCCGAACAGCTCGAGCGCGCGCTCCGCCGAGTACGAGAGGAGCATCTCGAGGTACTTCCAGGGTTCGTGGAAGTCGTGGTCCACGCCGGGCACCGCGCTGTTGGGCGGGGCGTCGAGCTCCCAGTCGGTCCAGCCCTCGCCGGTCTTCTCCGGCATGGTGATCTGGTCGGCGCCGACGAAGGCCTTCTCGAACGAGGCGAGGGGCTCGTCGGGGTTACGCCCGAGCTCCTGGTAGACCTGCCGCATCACGCGGAACGCGTTGTCGTAGAACCCGAACAGGATGTGCAGGCCGTGCTCCTCGATGCGCTGGCCGTGCGCGGCGTTGCGCCCGCTCGCGCCCTTGCCGCCGAGGCGGTAGCCGTCCGAGTAGACCGTGATGTCCCAGCGGTCCTGCCACCCGCGCTGGTTGGTCAGCTCGAACACCGTGGTGAGCGAGCTCATGCCGCCCCCGAGCACTGCGATGCGCTTCCTCATGGGCCGGCGATGGTAGCGCAGGTGCTCACGCTCGCGCCGAGGTCTAGGTGACCCTGCGTGTGGCTGGCACTTTTTCCCGCCGGGCCCGGGTCCGCCGCGTATCCTCTCCTTCTCCCGTGCTCCACGTCCTCCTCGTCGGCGGCACCTCTGGCTCGCGAGAGCGGCTCGTGTCGCAGCTGCGCGCGGAGCTCGATCACGTGGAGGCCGTCGCGGTCGACGACCGGCCGCAGCTGCTGCGCGCGCTCACCGCGCCGGTGGTCGATCTCATCATCATCGACGCCGAGGCCTCGTGGATCGACGCCACCATGCTCGACGTCGAGGTGCGGTCGCGCTGGCCGAGCTGCGAGGTGCTGTTCGCCATCGGCGGCGGTCGCACCGTGGTCGAGCTCGGGGCGCTCTCGACCAGCGACGAGTCCTACCTGCGCCACGACTCGCGCCGCCTGCGCCGCGCGGCGCTGTTCGCCCAGGCTCGCCGCGAGCAGCGCGAGGCCCAGGACCGCATCCAGGCCGTCGAGGCGCACCTGCAGGCGGTGGTCGACGCGGCGCCGTCGGGCATCATCGCCTACGACGACAAGGGCCGCGTCGAGCTGTTCAACGCCGAGGCCGAGCGCATCTTCGGCGTCAAGGCAGCGAGCGCGGTCGGCAAGTCGATCCACGAGCTGCTCCCGCGCGTCGAGGGCCCCGACACCATCCGCGGCGTGCACGTCGACGGCACGACGTTCCCGGTCGACCTCGCCCTCCGCGAGGCGCGGGTGCTCGGCAAGCGCACGTTCATCGCCGTCCTGCGCGACGTCACCGAGCAGCGCAAGTCCCAGGAGGCGCTGCGCCGCTCGGAGGCCAACTTCCGCCAGCTCATCGAGCGCTCGCCGGACGGCATCGTCGTGCACCGCGAGGGGGTCATCGAGTACCTGAACCCGGCGATGCTCGTCCTCCTCGGGTTCGAGGACCCGAAGGCGCTGGTCGGCAAGAACCTCCTCGCCATCGTGCACGAGTCCGACCACGGCCGCGCGAAGGCCCGGATCGACGAGCCGCCGTCGAGCCGCAGCGCGCGGGTCGAGATGCGCCTGGTCACCGCCAAGGGTGGCGCGGTCTGGACCGAGGTCGCGTCGATGAGCTTGCAGTTCGACGGCCAGCACGCGCGCGTCGAGATCTTCCGCGACGTCACCGAGCGCAAGCGCATGCAGACCGAGCTCGTGCGGGCCGATCGCCTGGTGAGCCTCGGCACGCTGGCGGCGGGCGTCGCCCACGAGATCAACAACCCGCTCGCCTACGTCACCACCAACCTGCAGCTGGTCGAGCAGCTCCTCGGGCAGCTCGCCCAGGGGGTGCCGGTGGACGAGGTGTTGCCCGAGCTGGTCGAGTCGTCCAAGCACGCCCGCGAGGGCACCGAGCGCGCGGTCGAGATCGTGCGGGAGCTGCGCCTCCTGTCGCGGCCGCAGGAGCGCGAGCTCGAGCCGGTGTGCGTGCGGTCGCTGCTCGAGTCGACCATCAACGTCGTCTCCCACGAGATCCGGCACCGCGCCCGCCTGGTCCGCGAATACGACGACGTGCCGAAGGTGGCCGCCGAGGCCTCGCGCCTCTCGCAGGTGTTCATCAACCTGCTCATCAACGCCGCCCAGGCCATCGAGGCCAACGACCGCCCGCACAACGAGATCCGCATCGCCACCAAGTTCGTCGACGGCATGGTGGAGATCACGGTCACCGACACCGGGGTCGGGATCCCGCCGGAGCTGGTCGACCGCATCTTCGACCCGTTCTTCACCACCAAGCCGCTCGGCGAGGGCACCGGCCTCGGGCTCTCCATCAGTCACTCGATCGTCGGCGGTCTCGGCGGCTCGCTCACCGTCGAGAGCAGCCGCGGCGCGGGCACCACGTTCCGCGTGCGGCTGCGGCCGGCCGACCAGCTCACGCAGAAGCCGAGCGCCGCGCCGGCGAGCGGCCCCAAGCGCTCGCTGCACATCCTCATCGTCGACGACGAGCCCCGCATCGTGTCCTCGCTCCAGCGCCTGCTCGCGCGCCTGCACCGGGTGGACGTGGCCAACTCCGGCGCGGAGGCCCTCGCGCTCATCCGCGGTGGCGAGCGGTACGACGCGATCCTCTGCGACCTCATGATGCCCGAGGTCACCGGCATGGACGTGTTCGCCGAGCTCGCCGAGAGCGCCCCCGACCAGGCGCGGCGCACGGTGTTCCTGACCGGCGGGGCGTTCACGGCGCGCGCCGAGCGATTCCTCGCCGAGTGCGGCCAGCCGAACCTCATGAAGCCGTGCAGCCGGGCCCAGATCGACGGCGCCTTGCAGGCGGTGTTCGCCCGCGCGGAGGCTTTCACCCGCCACCCGAGTCGTTGATCGGCCGGCCCCTGCTCCTCGGCGGTCGGGAGGGCGATCCGTGTGCTAGGTAGCGATCGTGCGCCTCCTGGTCGGCCTCTTGTCCTTGCTCCTCGGCTGCAGCCGGGGGGAGCCGCCCGCGCCGAGCGAGCCGCCGCCGCCGCC
>CAZUZY010000546.1:0-4678 GCA_964624885.1 uncultured Polyangiales bacterium
CGCGGCCTCCCACCTGCCCCGGCGGCGACGCGGGCGTCGACGGTGGCGCCGACGCCGGCCCCTGCGTGGAGGCCTGCGAGTGGCGGCCGCCCGTCGGCACGTTCGACGCCGTGACCGAGTGGTCGTGGCCGTTCAAGGACACGCCGTCGCCCGCCTACAACCAGGTGATGGCCTCGGTGGTCGTCGGTCCGCTCACCGACGACAACTGCGACGGCAAGTACGACGAGAAGGACACCCCGGCCATCGTCTTCAACTCCTACACCGGCGCGGCCTACAGCAGCGATGGCATCCTCCGCGCCGTCACGGGCAAGGGCAAGCGCCTCTGGGACGCCACCGAGGCGGGCGCGCGCACGGTGCCCGGTGCCTCGATCGCCCTCGGGGAGCTCGACCCGACGAGCCCCGGCCCGGAGGTGGTGACCTGCGCCACCGATCACCAGCTGCTCGTGTTCTCGGCCGCGGGCAAGGTGCTCTGGAAGTCGGCGGATCCGAAGATCGACTGCAACTACACCGCGCCGGCCCTCGGCGACGTGGACGGCGACGGCGTCCCCGAGATCCTCCTCCGCTACACGCTGGTCTCGTACAAGACCAAGAAGGTGCTGTTCCAGGGGCGCACGGCCACGCACGCGCTGCCCACCTCGGACCACGCCCAGCTCTACGACATCGACGGCGACGGCGACCTCGACATCGTCGGCGGCAACGTCGTCTACAAGAACGACGGCGCCGGTGCGTTCTCCGTGCTGTGGGACGCGAGCAAGTTCGCCGCGCCGTTCCCCGACGGCTACGTGGCCATCGCCGACCTCGATCTCGACGGTCAGCCCGACATCGTCGTCGTGCACTCGCTCGAGCAGACCCTCTACCAGATCCGCGCGGTTCGCGGCATCGACGGCAAGCTCCTCTGGGGTCCGTTCACGACCAACCCGCTCACCGGTACGCTGCACGGCGGAGGCCCGCCCACCGTCGCGGACTTCGACGGCGACGGCAAGCCCGACATCGGCATGGCCGGCGGCTACTCGTACAACGTGTTCGAGGGCGCGACCGGCAAGCTCAAGTGGGCCAAGGTCACCACCGACACGAGCTCGCGCGTGACCGGCAGCTCGGTGTTCGACTTCGACGGCGACGGCAAGGCGGAGGTCGTCTACGCCGACGAGCGCAACCTGCACGTGTACGAGGGGCCGACGGGCAAGGAGCTCCTCACCCTCTGCAACCCGAGCGGCACGCTCTGGGAGTACCCCCTGGTGGTTGACGTGGACGGCGACGATCAGGCCGAGATCATCCTCGTGGCCAACGACATGTGGTGGGGCTGCGGCGCCGGCCTCGCGGCGGGCACCGGGCCGACCGGCCTGCGCGTGCTCGGTAGCAAGAGCGGCAGCTGGGTGCGCACGCGGCGCATCTGGAACCAGCACGGCTACCACGTCACCAACGTCAACGACGACGGCACGATCCCGGTGAAGGAGACGCCGAACTGGAAGACCAAGGGCCTGAACGACTTCCGCCAGAACGTGCAACCGCGCGGCCTGTTCGACGCGCCGAACGCGGTGGTGGAGCTCGACGGCTCCTGCAGTGTGCCGGCCACGCTGCGCGCCACGGTGAAGAACATCGGCCTGGCCTCGATGCCGGCCGGGGTGACGGTGAGCTTCTACGAGGGCACGCCGGGCTCGGGCACCAAGATCGGCACCGGCAAGACGGTGGGGCCGATCGCGCCCGGCGGCGCCGAGATCGTCGACTTCAAGTGGGACACCACGCCGGCCGGCTGGCTCGCGGGCTCGATCCAGGTCTACGCGGTGGTCGCCGACGACGCGCCCACCACCTGGCACGAGTGCAAGACGACGGACAACACGTCGAAGCCCTACAAGAAGAAGTGCGCGGGCTGACCGATGGCGCGTGACGAAGAGGTGCTGCGGCGGCGGGCGCGGTTCGTGGCGACGGCGCTCGTGCTCGCGGGGTGCACCAAGGAGAAGCCGTCGTCGGTGGAGCCGCTGCCCAGCCAAGAGGGCAAGCCCACCACCACCACGAGCGCCACCGCGCTCGCGCCGTCGCCCGGCGTGGCGGAGCCGCCCGACCGTCCGACGCTGACGGCGAAGGTGAGCCCCGCCGCCCAGAAGGACCTCGAGGCGCGCGTGAAGGTGATCGACGACCTCTACGTCGCGATCAAGAAGACGGCGAGCGCGTTGCCGCCCAAGTGCGACCTCGCCGACGCCGACTGCCTCGCGAAGGTGCGCGCATACGTGCTGCTCCTCGGCGACCACAAGGACGCGATCCCGGACGCGCCCCGGTGCCCGCCGAAGGGCGCCGACGCCATCGCACTCGAGAAGCTGCGCGACGACCACGCGCGGTGGTTCGGCAAGTGGCTGAAGCTGATCGACGAGCGCCTCGACAGCCAGTACGCGAGCTCGGCCGACGCGGGCGGGGTGCTGACGGGGCTGCGGGTGCAGGCCGATCAGGCCCACCCGCAACCGTGCCTCAAGTACTCCTGCCCGCCGTGATCCTCTCTATTTTCCGGCCTGCGGCCGGGTTTCGCGCCCATGGGGGCGCGTCCCGAGCGAAACCGTTTCGCTCGGGTCCCGGGTTGGCCCAGGCGGTCGGAGCGACCGAGACGGCAGGGCAGGGATTCAGCGCGCGCGCTTCTTGGCTGGCTTCTTCGGCCGGGGGGCGTCGAGAACGAGCGCGTCGCCGTAGCGGGCGCGGAGCTGCTCCTCGAGCGCGGGCGAGATGCCGTTCTCGGAGAGCCGCAGCTCCTCGATCGCGGGCAGCGCCCCCTTCACGAGCAGCGCCTTCGCGCCGCGGTCGCCGAGCTTGTTGAACGAGAGGTCGAGCACGCGCGCGCGGGCGGCCACCTTCGCGGTGACGAACGCTTCGATCGCCTGCGGGCCGACGATGTTGTGGCTCAGGTCGATCGCGTGGGGCTGCGAGTGGGTGACCTTGGTGAGGTGCTTGAGCCCGCCGGTCTCGAGGCTGTGGCGGGCCACGGTGAGCAAGCTCACGTCGCGGAGCACCTTGCTCGCGCCGATCGACTGGCAGATGAAGTTGCCGGGCTGGAACACGCCGGTCGAGGTGAGGTGGAGCTCGCGGACCTGCCCGAGCGTCTTGGACCGCTCGAGCGGTCGCCACCCGGTGTTCACGTTGACCCGGTGCAGCTCGAGCCGACGCACGGTCGCGAGCCACGGCCCGGCGGCGAGCGCCTCCATGCCGTCGCTGTGCAGCCCGTTGTCCTCGATCGCGAGGTGCTCGAGCGCGGGCACGGCCTTGCTCGCGAAGAGCGTCGTGGCCCCCGCGGCGCCGATGCCGTTCTTGCCGAGCCGCAGCGAGCGGAGCCCCGCGAGGTGGGGGCACGCGGCGCAGGCCGCGAGGCCGTGCCGGCCAAAGGGCACCTCGACGAAGCCGAGCTCGGAGAAGCGCGCGAGGCTCTTGTCGCCGAACAAGCGGACCGCGTCCTCGGTCTCGCCCCCCTGGAACGTCACCCCACGGAGCGGCAGGTGCCCGAGCTTGGCGACGGTCTTCTCCCAGCCGGTCGAGGGCAGTGTCAGGTGCTCCACCATGCCTCGGCGCAGCGTGACGCGGACCCCGCGCGAGAGGCCGAGCGCGGCGTGCCACCGCGTCTCGGCCTCGGGCAAGAGCTCGCGCTCCCGCGCCCGCAGCGCGCGCGAACCCGGCCCCTTCGCGAGCGCGCACTGCACGTGGGTGAGCTCGCCGCGCGGGTCGCCCGCATCGGCCAGGTGGTCGGCGAGGACGAGCCGTGGGGCGTCGTCGTCGGGCGCATCGGCGATCTTGGCGAGGAGGGCGCGCTCGTCCATGGCCCCGGAGTGTAACGTCTCCTCGCCCCGATCGATCGGTCCCCCCTGTCCGCCGGCTTCGCTATGCTGCCGCCGCCGATGGTCTCCGTCCTCGTGGTGAGCTGGAACCGCTCCGCAGACCTGCGCCGCGCGCTCGAGGCCGTCTTCGCCTCCACCGACGTCGCGCTCGAGGTGGTGGTCGTCGACAACGCCTCCACCGACGATGCGGCGGCGGTGGCCGCTTCGTTCGCCGGCGTGCGCCTGGTGAAGAACACCGAGAACGTGGGGTTCGCCGCGGCGGTCGAGCAGGGGCTCGCCGCGACCACCGGCGAGCTCGTCGCGCTCGTGAACAACGACGCCGTGCTCGCCCCCGACTGTCTCTCCGTCCTCGCGCGCACGCTCGAGGCGCACCCCGAGGCCGCGGCGGCCGGCGGCAAGCAGTACTTCTGGGACGACGAGAACCCGCTCGGCGACCGACGCAACCACTCGTACGGCTACACGCTCGTCGACCCCGACGACATGGTCACCAACGCGCAGGTCGACGCGGACGATGCACTGCGCGAGGTGGCGACGCTCTCGGGCGCCGTCGTGCTCGTGCGAAGGAGCGCGATCCAAGCGGTGGGCGCGCCGTTCCTCGATCCGCTGTTCTTCGCCTACTACGAGGAGACCGACTTCTTCTCCCGCGCGGTGCGCAAGGGCTTCCGGCTGCTCTACACCGGCGAGGCCGTCTGCTGGCATCGCGTGCGCGCCTCGACGGCGAGCGAGCCGTATCGGTACCTGTTCTACATGTACCGCAACCGCGTCCTCTGGGCCTACCGCAACTTCGACGAGGCCTCGCTCGATCGAGTGCTCGCCGACACGCGCACGCGCGCCCTCCGCGCGGGGCTCCTCCTCGGCGCCGCGCGCCG
>CAZUZY010000547.1:0-4653 GCA_964624885.1 uncultured Polyangiales bacterium
GCGGCCGCGCCCGCTGCCGCGCCTGCGGCCGGAGCTGCCGCGAAGCCCGCGGCGGCGGCCGAGGTGAAGGCCGAGCCGAAGGACGACAAGGACGCCGAGCCCACCGACGTCGCGATGCACGAGATGCCCGCGTCGACGGGCCCGAGCGGTCTGCTCTACCTGCCCTCCGCGATGACCGGCCCGGCCGGCACGTTCCGCGTCGGGATGTACCTCGACTGGTTCAAGACCAGCGGGTTCCTCTGCACCGAGGAGTACCCCTGCAGCAAGGGTGGCGTCCGCCAGCCGAAGGACGAAGCGAGCCACATCGGCGCGACCGCGCTCGTGTCGGCGACCATCGTCGACGGCCTCGAGACCTACCTCGGCGCGCGCGTCTACGCGAACTCGAACGACCAGTCCTCGCCCAAGCTCCTGCAGGTGCTCGGCGACATCACGTTCGGTCTCAAGTACGTCAAGGCGCTCGGCGAGGGCGTGGTCAACCTCGGCGGCGGCGCCGAGGTGCTGTTCCTCAACGGCACCGGGGGCATCGGCCTCAACGGCGGCGGCACGAGCTTCCGCCTGCGCGCGCTCTCCACGTTCGCGCTCGACAAGACCGAGGGCAAGACCCCGCTGCGCATCCACTTCGGCCTGAGCTACCTGTTCGACAACAGCGCGCAGGTGGTCACCGACGTCGAGGCCGATCGCACCACGCGCCTCGGCAAGCGGACCGACATCTCGCGCATCGAGCGCTACGGCCTCGGCATCAACCGGCTCGATCGCTTCGAGCTCGGGCTCGGCTTCGAGGGCTTGCTGGTCAACGACAAGCTCCGTCCGTTCCTCGAGTACAACATGATGATCCCGGTGAACCGCCAGGGATTCGAGTGCGTCCAGGCCAAGGACATCCCGGGCGGCGGACGCACCGACGAGTGCCTCGGCGGCGACGGCGTGGGCTTCGGCTCGCTGCCCTCCAAGCTCACCCTCGGCACCCGCATCTACCCGTTCATGGGCGGCATGGGCGGCGTGAGCTTCCTCGCCGCGGTCGACATCGGCGTGACCGGCACCAGCAAGCCGATCGCCGAGCTCGCGCCCCAGGCGCCGTACACCGTGTGGCTCGGCTTCGGCCTCGCGACCGACGCGAACGATCACCCGCCGAAGGTGGTGGAGAAGGTCGTCGAGAAGAAGGTCGAGGTGCCGGTCGGCATCGCGCTGGTCAAGGTGAAGGGCTTCGTCCACGAGGCCGGCGGCAACACCCCGATCGCCAACGCGATCGTCAGCTACGTGGGCGCGGCCGGCATGGCGCCGCTCGCCACGGCGGCCGACGGCGTGTTCGGCGACGACGTCCCCGCGGGCACCTACCAGTACTCGATCAAGGCGGATGGCTTCAAAGAGGGCTCGTGCGGCGGCACCGCGGTGCCGAAGGGCGGCACGCCCGCGCCGACCCTGCCCGGCAAGCCGCCGGCCACCCCTGGCACGCTCGAGATCGACTGCGCGCTCGAGGCCCTGCCCAAGGTCGGCTCGGCCACGCTCACCGTCATCGACGCCGACGCCGGCACCCCGCTCTCGGGCATCCCGGTCGAGGTCGCCGACGCGGGTGGCGGCAGCCTGAAGTCGCTCACCACCGACGGCAACGGTCAGATCAAGGTCACCGAGCTCGCGCCCGGCTTCTGGACCGTCAAGATCAACACCGAGGGCTACTTCCAGAGCAAGCAGCCGTTCGAGATCCGCGTCCGGGAGGAGACCAAGGACAAGATCGCGATCCGCGCGCGTCCGAAGGACAAGCTCGTCGAGGTCGGCAAGACCGAGATCAAGATCAAGCAGCAGGTCCACTTCGCGACCGACAAGTCGGTCATCCTCGGTGACTCGATCGCCCTCCTCGAGGAGGTCGCCGACGTCATGATCGCGAACCCGCGCATCAAGAAGATCGAGATCCAGGGTCACACCGACAACACGGGCACCAAGGAGCACAACCAGGAGCTCTCGCAGGCCCGCGCCGAGGCCGTGAAGCAGTTCCTCGTCAGCCACGGCGTCGAGGCGAGCCGCCTCGAGGCGAAGGGCTACGGTCAGAACAAGCCGATCGCCCCGAACATCAACGAGGCCGGCAAGGGCAAGAACCGTCGCGTCCAGTTCGTGATCACCGAGCAGGATCCGGCGCCCGACGCCAAGAAGGGCAAGTGAGTCGGCTCGTCTGACCACCTGACAGCGAAGAGGGCCTCCGGGCCCTCTTTGCTTTTGTCGCTCCCGGACCGTCCCAGTCCGGTCCACCGCTCCGGGTTTGCTTTTGTCGCTCCCGGACCGTCCCAGTCCGTCCGCTCGCCTTTGTCGCTCCGCAATGGCGACTTTGCATTCTCGCCGGGACGATCGGGCGAGGACCCAGGCAGCGGAGACGGTATGCTCTGGGTCAATGGCCTCCAAGGTCCACGAGCAGCAGACGGTCGTCGGGGCCGTCGATCCGAGCCTGGGGGGCAGCCACGCCCGGCCGTCTCAGCTGCACCAAGAGGACGATCACGCGGCGGTCGGTCACTCGGCCAGCGGGGAGCTGACCGGCTCCTGGACGCCCTTCGGCGAGCGTTACCAGCTGCAGCGGCAGCTGGGTCGCGGCGGAATGGCCTCCGTCCACCTCGCGAGCGACGCGGTGCTCCTCCGGGAGGTCGCCATCAAGCGGATCGATCCGCCGGCGGGCTTCACCCCCGATCCCGAGCGCTTCGTCGGCGAGGCGCAGATCACCGCGCAGCTCGACCACCCCAACATCCCGCCGGTGCACGACCTCGTGCTCGACGGCGACGCGCCGTACTTCGTGATGAAGGCGGTGTCGGGCGAGACCCTCGCCGACTACCTCGACCAGCGCCCCGAGGTGCCGCGCGACGCCGAGGCGCTCGACGAGCTGCTCGTCATCTTCCTCAAGGTCTGCGACGCCATGGCGTTCGCCCACAGCCGCGGGGTCGTGCACCGCGACCTCAAGCCACAGAACGTGATGGTCGACACGTTCGGTCGCGTCTACGTGATGGACTGGGGTCTCGCTCGCGTCCTCCCGGGCAGCCAGGCCGAGCGCGTGCGCGTCGCCCGGCGCGGCTTCGCCGACGACGGCAGCGGCACGGTCTCGTACATGGCGCCCGAGCAGGCCCAGCCGCTGTGGCGCCCCATCGGCCCGTGGACCGACGTGTTCGCTCTCGGCGCGCTGCTCTACGAGATCGTCAGCGGTCACCCACCCTACTACGGCGAGAGCCACGCCGAGGTGCGCGAGCTCGCCGCCCGCGCCGACATCGTGCCGCTCGAGAACGTGGTCCCCGGTGGGCACGTGCCGACCGCGCTCTCGCGCATCGTGCGCAAGGCGACCGAGCGCGAGCCGAGCCAACGGTACGCCGGGGTGAGCCAGCTCGCCCGCGACATCGAGCGCTTCCGGCGCGGTGGGCTCGGCTTCGGCAGTCGCCGTTTCGAGGCCGGCGAGGTGATCGTCCGCGAGGGCGAGCACGGCCAGGACGCGTTCGTCATCACGCAGGGCAAATGCGTCGCCTACAAGACCCTCGACGACCGGAAGGTCGTGCTGCGCGAGATGGGCCCGGGGGACGTGTTCGGGGAGATGGCGGTGTTCTCGTCCCGGCCGCGCTCGGCGAGCGTCGAGGCGGTGGAGCCCACCGTGGTGCGGGTGGTCGGGCGTCACCTGCTCCAGGAGGGGCTCGGGCTCGACACCTGGATGGGGGCCTTCGTCCGCGCCCTCACCGATCGGTTCCGAGAGGTGGAAGAGAAGCTCGAGCGACTCGAGCGCACGCGTACGGAATGACTGTTTACCTCTCCGGAAGCGGTCGGTACCTTCGCGGACGGAGATTGCTGGGTGGACTTCTTCTCGCTCCGCACGCGAATCCTCGAACGCCTCCGGCAGGAGGGCCGGCTCTCCTACGCCGCCATTCGCCGGCAGTTCTCCGTCGACGACGCCTTCATCGCCGATCTGCGCCAGGACCTGCGGTTCTCGGGCGAGCCGGTGGACGAGATCGACGGCGGCCTCTCGTGGAGACGACCCACCTCTGCCCGCGCCCCGAGCGAGCCCGAGCGGCGCCAGATCACGGTGATGTTCTGCGATCTCGTGGGGTCGACCGCGCTGTCCGCGCGTCTCGACGCCGAGGAGCTCCGCGACACCGTGCTCGCCTATCAGCGCGAGACGGGGGCCGCCGTCGAGCAGTTCGGTGGCTGGGTGGCGCAGTATCTCGGCGACGGCATCCTCGTGTACTTCGGCTACCCGGCCGCGCGGGAGGACGACGCCGGTCGTGCGCTGCGCGCCGCGCTGGCCGTGGTGGAGCGGGTCCGCGCCCTCGGCACCGAGCTCGGTCGCCCGCTCGCGGTGCGGGTCGGCGTGCACAGCGGTCTCGTGGTCGTGGGCGACGTCGGCGCCGGCGTGCGCAAGGAGACCCTGGCGCTCGGCGAGGCGCCGAACATCGCCTCGCGCGTGCAAGGCGAGGCCGGTGAGAACCAGGTGGTCGCCAGCGGTGACACCTGGCGGCTCGCGCAGGGTGCATTCGTCGGCGAGGAGCTCGGAGAGCGCGCGCTCAAGGGCGTCACGCGGCAGATCAGCCTCTACCGCGTGCTCGGCGTCCGCGACACCCAGGAGCAGCGGCGCCCGCGCGCGACGCTGGTCGGCCGCGAGGCGGAGCTCGCCGAGCTCTGGGCCGCCTACGCGCGCGGCGG
>CAZUZY010000548.1:0-4648 GCA_964624885.1 uncultured Polyangiales bacterium
GTTGCGCGCGCTCGGCTGGCGCACGGTGAGCAAGAACTTGCGCGGATCGACCGGCACGCCGTCGAAGCTGCCAGATGCCGGGTCGCGCCAGCGCAGGTGCACGCTGTCGGTGCCCGGGATGAACCATTCGAGCGGCTTTTCGGTCGCGCTTGCGATGCCTGCACGGCCGCCGTCGCGGTTGGCGTAGACGACCTCGATCACGCTGTAGCCGTATGGCACGGCCGAGAAGGCGCCGCGCAGCAGCGCTTCCATGTGCGGCGCGAGCTCTGCCCACAGCTCGTTGCGCCAGCGCGCGGTAGCGCCCTCCAGGCGCCACGGGGTGCCGATGACGGCCTCGCGGCGGGTGTCCAGCGCGGCGGTGATCTCGTCGTCCATTTCGACGGCTCGCAACTGGTGGCGCGCGATGCCGGCGCGGCGCAGCGCCTCGTCGGGGTCTGGCAGCGTGGTGATGAGAGAGAACGTGCGCTCCATGGTGGCCTGCTCGATGGTGAGCTTGGCCGGAGCTGAAAAGCTCGCCGGCTGCTGCGCGTCTAGGCCGAACAGGCGCGCGACGGTGGCTCGGATGATGTTCATGGCGAGGCTGGGCTTTCGTTGGTGAACAGGTCTTTGTGCGGCGCGCAATCCGGCAGATTGCCCTCGTTGATGATGTTGCGGATGTGGCGCTCGGTGAGCGAGAAGCGCAGCGCGAGCTCGGCGTGGCTCTCGCCGCCGAGCTCGCGTGCGACGATCTCCTCGTTGCGCCGGGCGATGAGCCAGGCCGTGCAGCGCGGCACCTCGAACGCTCCAGCTCCGATGGCAGCGGCGAGCGCGCGTGCGGCTTCGATTCCGATTACGGCGGCGAGCGGGTCGCGCGCTGCAGGATCAGACGAGACGAGTACGCGCGTGCCGCCGAAGTGGCTTGCGATGCGCAGCGCGCAATCGAAGCCGACGGCTTCGATGATGGGCTGCATGGAGCGTGTGAAGATCATACGAACGATGGCAGCGAGATGCGCGCGCCGGCGGAGCCGACGCGTCCCGGGTTGGCGGCCTGAGCGTGCCAGGCGATGGCCAGGCTCATCACGCCGTCGTCGTGGCCGCCATTGGGTGCGCCGTAGCGCATCAGGCCGCTGGGCGTGCGCTCCTGGTCGAACGCCATCAGCTCGTCGATCAGCCATTGCTCTGGCGGAATGCGCAATGCACCATCCTCAAAGGCCAGCGCCAGCGCCTCGACGATCTGCGCCTTGCTGGCGTTGGTGGTCTGGAACGCCGTGACGCCCACGCCATCGCGGCGCAGCTGCTCGATCAGCGGCCCGCCGATGCTGTTGGACTCTGCCACCACGGCCGCGTGCTGGAAGCGCGCGCGCAGCGCCTTGAGCCTGGCGAGCTGGAAGGCGTACTCGATCTGCGTGAATCGGTCCAGCGCGACGACGGCGCGCTCGCGCGCGTCGAGCACCGTGAAGACTGTGAAGTCCTCGTGCCGGCCCCAGTCGACGCCGATGACGTAGGCGCGGCCGTCGCCCGCGTCGCGGCTTGTGTGCAGCGTGTTGGTCAGCGCAGGATCGACCGCTGCCGTCACGCGGCGGAACACACCGCCGCCGTCCTCCAGGAACCGTGCCAGGTACTCCTGCGCGAAGATGCGCTCTGGCAGGCTCAGGCGCGCCTGCTCGATCTCGGCCGGGTCAAGGTGCGGATTGGCGCTGCTTGGCGCGTGGTGGGCAGCCCAAGAGTCTTCGTGCATGCCTTTTTGGTGCAACTGCCAGAAGAAGTTGCGGCCCTTGGGCGTGCTGAAGAACCACGCGCCGCCCTTGTGATCTGTCAGGGTCGGGCGGATCGCCGCATTCCATGCGGCCTCCAGGTTGCGCGTCATCGCCGCCTCGTCGACGATGACCAGGCCGTACTTGCGCCCACGGCCAGCGTCGGCGTCCTCGAGCGTCCAGAAATCGAGCGCCACGCCGGTTGCGAACTCCATACGATGCTGCTGCGCGTCGGTGCGCGAGACGAACGCGCGCAGGAACGCCTTGGCGCTGCGCCAGGCTTCGTCCAGCAGCTTGTAGCTCGGCGCGAACCACCCCACGTCGAATCCCGCGCGGATGCCGCCCGGCGCGAACGGCGCGCCGCGCGATGCCAGCGCCAGGCCGAGCGTGGTCTTGCCGAAGCGCCGGCCGCAGGACACCGTGTTGAAGCGGCGCGCCTGGCGCAGGATTTGCTGCTGTCCGGCGTGCAGCATCAGCCGTGGTCCTGCGACGGTTGCGAGCGCAGCAGCGCTTGCCAGTCCTCGGTGACGGCGCCCAGGTTGTGGGTGACGCGCACCTCGAACGCGCCCAGGTGCTTGGCCTCCAGCTCGGCCGCCTTGATGGCGGGGCCGAAGTCGCCGTTGTTCTCGGCGAGCTGGCCGCGGCGGCGGATGTCGGCCATCGCGTCGTCGACGGTGCGCTGGGTGCGCACGGAGAGCTGCCGGCGGGCGATTGCGACAGCTTCCGAAACCTTCCGCAGTGTGAGAAGTTCGCATGCCGTGCGCTCTGCGCGCGCCGGCTTGTAGCCGCAGCGGATGGCCGCCTGCTTGCCATTGCAGTCGACGAGGTACTCCTCGACGAAGCGCTGCTGCTTGGGTGTCAGACCGGCCATGGCGACACCTCCACGCGGACGAAGCCGCCGATCTGCTCGCGATCGAGCATGGCAGTGAGCGTCCAGCGGCTGTCGTCGACGCAGATCACGTCGGCCAGGCCGTCGAGGCCGGACTTCATGGAGGCGATGCAGTTGTCGAGGTCGCGTGCGCGGCGGTCTGGGGGGACGAAGACGAGGCTCAGGGCGATTTGTTCGGCGTGGGTGGCACCTACCCCCTGTAATCGTGCCGACCGGGCGCAGGCGGCCCTGTAGGAGCGTTTGGCGCGTGCGAGTGTGGCCCAGTGGCCGTGGCGTGAGTTTGGCGACAGAGAGCGCGGGGGCCAGGGGAGGGTAATGGTCAGCATGCTCATGGCGTCACCTCAATGCGCCTATTGCGCCGACAAGTTGGGGACGCACTGTCGGCGCAATAAAGCAAGCATCCATGCGGGCTAGAGAATTGTTGGATAAAAAAACCCCCCTGTTCTTCCCTAGCGCCGGGATTTAAGGACGAACTTACCCCCGTCGCGTTGTCGGCAACAAAGCTGTGAGGCGCGTGGATGCTTGGGTTATTGCGGGGACACATGCGTCGGCGTTTTGTCGGCGTTTGTCGGCGTAATTGAAGATGCAGCGCCCGGAGCGACCCATGCGAAGCGCTTGCGGCCTCGGCCGCTGGTGTTTTCGACCTCGGTGTAGGCGATGGCGTGGCGGCGCTCGAGCGCGCGCAAAGCGTCCTCGCGCATCCGCAACGGGTTTGCACGCCATGAGCGCGATGCCTTGTTCAAGTCGCGCTCTGTCATGCCTCGCTTGCCGCTTTCGCGCACCAGGCGCGAGACATCCTTGCACAGCTTGTCGAACACGCCGTCGGCCAGCCGATCGCGCAGCATGGACAGGTCGCGCTCGGCGTGCGTCATAACGTAGTCGCGTGCCCACTCGGCATCTTGACGCATCACCTTGGAATGCCGGCACGAACAGGCGACGATCAGCGCCAGGCGCATGGCCATCTCGGTACGGCGCGTCATCATCTCCGCCAGGCCCTCGGCGTCGAGCTGGTTGCTGCGCTGGAGCACATGGTGCTCTAGCTCGGCGAAGACACGCAGCGCACCGGCATCGAGAGCCATGACCTTCGGGTCTGGCTCCATGTCGTGAGCGACCTGCAGACAGGCCAGGTTACCGCCTGAGGCGGCAGCGCTTGCGGCATCCCGCATCCATGCAAGAAGTTCTTCGGGTGGCGCGACAGCCTCCACGGTGCGGGCGAGCTGGCGCCCGCGGTCGC
Organism: uncultured Polyangiales bacterium; assembly: GCA_964624885.1. Classification (GTDB taxonomy): domain Bacteria; phylum Myxococcota_A; class Polyangia; order Polyangiales; family JADJMO01; genus JADJMO01. The sequence continues at coordinate 3,857 of CAZUZY010000548.1, forward strand.
TGTGGACTGAAATGAAGCGGTTCAGGAAACCGTCGACGACGGCGGCCGAAGTCAGCCCCTCGAACAGAGTCTCCGGCGTCGTCATTGCCAGCATGGTGAGGCTGGGCTTGCGCACCAGACGCTTGGCAAGCTCTTCAGCCTGCTTGGAAGACAGGCCCGCCGTGCTGTAGGCGGCCGGGCGCAGCACGCCATCGGCGCGGCCCCATGTCTCCATCAGCGCCTTGAGCGTATTGCGGTCGGCGAAATTCTGGGCGATGGACGCCGACTGGAGCATCTTGCCGAACTCGTCGAGGACGCTGAACTGCGCTGGCTTGTCGATCAAGCTCGACACCACCGATGACTCGCTGACGAAGCGGCCGACGCCGACCAGCCGCGCCAGGCCTGCGGCTTCGAGAAGCGTTTCCACTGCGTACTTCGCGTGCTCTTTGCCCGCGCCTGAAGGGCCGACGTTCATGAAGTACAGCGCCGGCCAGTTCGCGTTGTCCGTGCGCCAGCGCCGGCCCATGCAGGCAGACCCGAGCGCGAGCGCGGCCTGCACCGCGAACATCGGCTGCGGCTTGCGGGACGTGGCGTTGACCCACGCGACCGCCTGGCCGAGCGCGCCGGGTACTGACAACAGATGCGCCGGCACATCCGCCGGCCCCCCGGCTGGCGATTCGTCGTCGTCATCCTCGGCCGCATCGCTGTGTTGCAGCAGCCTTATGGAGACGACATGAGAGAACTTTGCCTGCGCCGTGGGGCATAGGATTTTTAACCGCCCTCTTCAAGACCCAACTGTGGTCTGAGGACCCG
>CAZUZY010000549.1:0-4647 GCA_964624885.1 uncultured Polyangiales bacterium
GATCACCCCGGCGTCGCGGAGGCGCGCGAGCTCGCGTGGCGTGGGGGCGCGGGAGAGCACGAAGAGGCGGGGCGCCGGGCGGTCCACGACCAGCGGCTCGAGCTCGCGAGCGACGATGTCGAGGAGGGCGTCGGACGCGCGCACGTCGAACAGCACGGCGGTGCGCACCCGGGCCTCGCCGACCGCTGCGCCCCACTCCTCGATGGCGTGACGGACCGCGGGCGGCAGCGGTCGCGGGGCCGAGATGGCCTCGAGGGCGGCGACGATCTGCGCGGGCTCCACGCCGACGGCGCGCGCGGCGAGCACGCTCTCGCGGGTGAGCTCCAGGCGCGCGACGGCCTCGAGGTGGCGCAGCTCGGCGGCGCACCCGACCACGAAGGTGGGCCCGAGCGGCGCGCCCGGGGGGATGACGACCTCGTAGTTGGGCTGGACGAAGCCTGCCGAGCCCGCGAGCGCGATGGGCTCGCCGCGCACGGCCGCGCGCACGTCCCGCGGGACGGCGAGGGTGTCGTCGCGCATCGAGGCGAGCACGAACGGCGCGAAGCGGAGGTCTTCGTGGGTGACGTGCTGCACCAGCGCGGCCGGATCGAGGCCGTAGGCGAAGCGGGAACGGAGACCGACCGCGAGCAGCGCCGCGCCGAGCTCGCAGCCATGGCCCTCGGGCGCGCTCGCCGCGAGGGCCGCGAGCTCCCAGCCGAGATCCGAGAGGCGGTGGCGCAGGAGCTCGGCGACGAGCCCGCTCGGGTCGTCGAGGAGCGCGCGGCAGCGGGCCGCGATGGGCGCGAGCGCGCCGTCGATCTCCTCGAAGGCGTGCAGGCGATCCCAGGTGGCGTACATTCCGCGCGCGTCGCCGAGCGTGCGCTCGAGGCGGGTCGCGTCGGCGGCGTGCAGGTCACCGCCGCGGGTGACGCGCGGGCGCCGCTGCGCGACGAGCCCGGGGAACAAGGCGAGGGCGAGCAACGTGCGGCCGAGGCCGGCGTCGGGGAGCGGGTCGACGAGCCGCGCGTGGCCGACGGCGAGCGTGGACTCGACGAGCGGGCGCAGGCGCGTCGCGAGCGGCTCGAACAGCGAGAGCTCCTCGGTGCGCGTCCAGGAGTTGGTGCGCACGAGCACGGGGAAGCCGCGCAGGGCGTCGGCGACGGCCTGCCCCACCTTGGCCGTGTCGCCGCTCGCGTCGGCGGTGGGGCGGAGGAGGCCGACCGCCTGCGCGAGCGCGACGCGCGACCACCAGGGGTGGGCGACGAGCAGCGCCAGGGTGACGCGCTCCAGGTCGGAGAGCTTTTCGACGCGGCGGGCGAGCGCCTCGGCGTCGGCGAGCGCCTCGGCCGCGGCCGCGTACCACGCCTCGAGGTCGCGCTTCTCGGTGGCGGCGGTGGTGCCGCAGACGCGGGCCAGGATCGCGGCGCAGAGCTCGACCTCGCGGCCCGAGAGGGCGTTCTTGAGCTCGGTGTCGAGCGAGGCCCGCTTGCTCACGCCGGCGCCTGTTCGCGGAGGATCTCCAGGCCCTCGATGTCGTAGCCGTAGCCCTGCTCGGCGAGGAAGCGCTGGCGGTTGCGCGCCCACTCCACCTCCTCGGTGCCTTGCGAGACCAGCGTGTAGAAGAACGCGCCGCGCTGTTTCGGGCGGAGGATGCGGCCGAGGCGCTGGGCCTCCTCCTGGCGCGAGCCGAAGGTGCCGGCCACTTGCACCAGCACCGAAGCGTCGGGCAGATCGATGGCGAAGTTGGCCACACGCGAGACCACGAGCACGCGGATCTCGTTGCGGCGGAAGGCGCCGTAGAGCTCCTCACGCTTGCTGTGCGGGGTCTCCCCGGTGAGAAGCGGCGCGCCGAGCTTCTCCGACAGGCGACGCAGCTGCTCGAGGTAGGTGCCGATGACGAGGATCTGGTCGTCGCCGTGGCCCGCGACGAGCTCGGCCACGACCGCGTCCTTCTCGGGGTTGTCGGCGGCGAGGCGCGCGCGCTCGTGCGGCTCGCTCGCGACGTCGAACGCGAGGCGCGCGTCTTCGGGCATGGGTACGCGGCGCTCGATGCACCGCGCCGAGGCGATGAAGCCGGAGGCCTCGAGGTCGCGCCAGGGGACGTCGTAGCGCTTGGGGCCGATGAGGCTGAACACGTCTCCCTCGCGGCCGTCTTCGCGCACGAGGGTGGCGGTGAGGCCGAGGCGACGGCGGGCCTGCAGGGCCGCGGAGAGGCGGAACACCGGCGCGGGGAGGAGGTGCACCTCGTCGTAGACCACGAGGCCCCACGGCTCCTTGCAGAGCGCCTCGAAGTGCTTCATGGCCTTGGTCTTGGCGCCGGCGGTGAGGATCGAGTAGGTCGCGATGGTGATCGGCGCGACCTCCTTGGCGAGGCCCGAATAGAGGCCGATCTGGTCGGGCGTGAGGGTGGTCTTGAGGCAGAGCTCGCGCTTCCACTGCTCGGCCGCCTCGTGGCCGGTCACGAGGATGAGGGTGCGGGTCTCGAGGCGCGCCATGGTGGCGAGCGCGACCACGGTCTTGCCGCCGCCGCACGGGAGACACACGACGCCGTGGCCGCCGCCGTCGAGGAACACCTCGACCGCGTCGCGCTGGTAGGTGCGCAGCGAGAACACGTCCTCGCGCAGGGCGCAGGCGAGCGGGTCGCCGGCGAGCACCCCGGCGCGATCGTCGACGGGCCAGCCGAGCTTGAGGACGCGCTGCTTCACCTCGCCGCGGTGCACGAGCGCGACCGCGAAGGCGCCCTTGCCGATGGGCGACGTGTGCTCGACGAACCAGTTGTCGCGACCGATGCGGGCCTCGGCGGCGGGGTCGCGGGCGACGAGGGTGAAGGTGCCCTCGGGCTGCCCGGGGGTGTGCGGCTCGAGGGTGACCTTGCCCCAGCGCGTGAAGAAGTCGTCGATCTGGTGGAGCACCGAGACGGGGACGTCGTACTTGGCGTGCGCGATCAGGCCCGCCTTGGCCTCGGAGGCCGTGCGCCCGGCCGCGGCCGCGTTCCAGATGGACAGCGGCGTGATCCGGTACGTGTGCACGTGCTCGGGCGATTTCTCGAGCTCCGCAATGGCGGCGATGGCCGCGCGCGCCTGTGGGTAGTCCGGCGCGTCCACTTCGACGAGCACCGAGAGATCGGACTGCACGACGATGGCGCGGTCGGGGTGGTAGGTGCTCATCGAGGGGGACCGCGGGTTATAGCGCACGGGGGGCGCGGGCGCAGGCCGGCCCGCCGTTCGGCGCAGATCCGCGCTCAGATGCTCGGGGGGCCGACCGGCGCGGCGAGCCCGGCGGTGCCACCGGCAGGTTGCTCCGTCGCGCCGAGGAGCGCGACGCCGAACAGGACCGTGGCGATCCAGAGCAGATCGGCGACCAGCAGGTGGACGATCTGCAGCGGGATGGGGGCGAGCAACCCGAGGTTGAGGAAGCCCACCGCGATCTGGGTGACGAACAGCGCGAGCACGGCGCGCGCGGTTTTCGCCACGTCTGGGTCGCGCGTGCGTGAGAGCTCGCCGCGGGCCACCAGCGCCACGAGCGCGCCGACGGCGAGGGCGAGGACCGGGTGCACCACGCGCAGTCGGATCAGCAGGTGGGCGCCGGTGGACAGCTCGGCGCGGAACCCTTCGACCAGGGATTTCGAGGGGAACAGCGTGTCGCCGAGCGCGACGATGGCGCCGCTCGTGCCGACCGCGAGCATGCCGACGGCGAGGGTCGTGACGAGCGCGGTCCGCGGCCCGCGGCGGGGCGCGGCGACGCCGGCCGAGAACGCCGCGGTGAGCGCCATCGACGCGATCAGGAAGTAGGTGTTGATCAGGTGCGCGCTCATCCACCACACACGCGCGAGCGACTTGTTGCCGGCGACCATCTCGAACAGCACGAGCCCCGCCCCGACGGCCGCCTCGGTGACCATGAAGAACATCGAGGTCGCCGCCATCTTGCGGACGCGGTGGGCGCGCGGGTACACGCGGAAGGAGAACCACAGCTGGATCACCGTCAAGATCAGCGAGAGGCCCGAGGTGACGCGGTGGGTGAGCTCGACGACGAGCTTGGCGTTCGGCGAGCGCGGGAGCACCTCGCCGTTGCACAGCGGCCAGTGGCTGCCGCACCCGGCGCCCGACCCGCTCGCGCGCACGTAGGCCCCCCACAGGATGACCGCGAGGGTGGCGACGAGCGTCGCGATCGAGAGACGCCGGAAGGCGACCGTGGACATCGACCGTGCCGATAGGGGCGACGGCCGGGCGGCTCAAGCCGAGCAGCCCCCCCGTTTAGTCGAGGCCGAGGCGGGCCACGCGGGCGAGGTGGAAATCCTCGTCGCCGAACAGGGCCTGGATGACGTGCATGCGCTTGAAGTAGAGGCCCACGTCGGCCTCGTCGGTGATGCCGATGCCGCCGTGGAGCTGCACCGCTTGCTGCACCACGAGCCGACCGCCGGCGGCGAGCTGCACCTTGGCCACCGACACCGCCTTCGGATCGTCGAGGGCCAGGGCCGCGAGCAGCATGGTGGAGCGCGCGAGCTCGGTCTCGACGAACATGTCGACGCAGCGGTGCTGCAGCGCCTGGAACGAGCCGATCTTCACGCCGAACTGCTCGCGCTGGCTCAGGTAGTCCCGGGTCATGAAGAGCACGGTCTGCATGATGCCGAGGCCCTCGGCGCACACCGCGGCGGCGCCGCGCTCGACC
>CAZUZY010000550.1:0-4634 GCA_964624885.1 uncultured Polyangiales bacterium
GCGGCGGAGCGGCCCGCGCCCGCGAAGCCGCAGCCGCCTGCGCCTGTGGCGCCGGTCATACCGATGCGGCCCCCGCGCGCCGCGACGCCGGAGGTGGACGAGATCGAGGAGGGCGCGCGCGTCCGGCACGCCAAGTTCGGCGCGGGTGTCGTCACCGAGCTCACCGACGACCGCGCCGCCGTGCGCTTCGAGGACGGCACCGTACGCCGGCTCGCGCTCGCCTTCCTCAAGCCGGACGGTGGGTGAACGCGCCGGTGATCACTTGGGGAGCGGCGGCGCCTTGCGGAAGTACAGGTACGGATAGGGCTTCGACGCGCCGCACACCCCGCCCCCCGCGACGAGCACCGAGCCGTCGACCAGCGTCGCCGTCACCAGGTAGTCGTTGGGCTCGGGGAGCGCCGCGAACGTGCTCACCGTCCCCGCCACCGGGTCGACGCGATCGACCGCGGCGGTGGCCTTCTCCGCGGGCGCCGTGGAGCCGCAGCCGTACGGATTGGGGAACTCGCCGGTCGCTCCGCCGACGACGAGCACCGAGCCATCTCGCGAGAGCGCGCTCGCCGACGCCATGCGCGGAGCGCTGAGCTTGTACGACGCGGGCGTGAACGCGCCCGTCGCCGGATCGAACAGCTCGACGACGTCGCTCGCCTTCGAGATCGCGCCGCTCGAGAGCACCCCGCCGAGGGCGATCGCGCGACCGTCGGGCAACGTCAGGAGAGCGTCGACGCCCGCCTTGGGCCCCTTGCCGAGCTTGGTGAACGTGCTGGTGTCGCCGTCGAACGCGTATGCGTCCTGTCCGAGGCCGGTCACGATCAGCACCCGACCGTCACGCAGCCGCGTGAGGTACTGCAGCCCGGGGCCTGTCTGCCAGTAGTCGATGGTCGGTGCCCCGGCGACCGTGGTGAAGGTCTCGGTCTCGGGGTCGAACACGTGCGCGGACTTGCTGCCGTAGGCGAGGACGAGCACCCGACCGTCGGGGAGCAGCGCGGCGCGCGGCCCCTGGAACGCCTCGGTCGGCGCGCTCTTCGCCTTCACGAACGTGTTCGTCTTGGGGTCGAACAGGTCGACGATCAGGCTGTTGCAGCACGGCGAGGCCCCGACCCCCGACGCGCCGATCAGCGCGGCCCGGCCGTCGAGCAAGGTGACCGTCGAGTGGTTCCAGCGCGCGGTGTTCATCGGCCCCGCAGCCGGGACGGTGTCCTTCGAGTCGAGCGAGAACAGGTCGGCGCGGTCGGTCATCGTGATCGGCGCGATGACCGAGAGGCCGCCGCTCACGAGCGCACGCCCGTCGTGGAGCACCGCGACCGACGGCATGTCGGCGTGGGGGATGGCCATGGTGCGCTTCTCCCACGGCAGGTCGCCTTCGATCGGACCGGTGCGGTAGGCGAACGCCCCCTTCGTCGAGCTCTTCTTGCCGGCGAGCTCGATGCGCACGTCGACGGAGCCCTGCGGGCCGGGAGGAGCCTGGATGGTCGCGGTCGTCGCGTCGATCACGCGCAGCGGCGCGCGCCCGTCGCCGAGGAAGAGCTTCATGCCCTTGGCGAATCCCTGGCCCCTGACGCTGAAGAAGGCGCCGCCGCTCACCCAGTCCTGCGCGCCGCCGCCCGCCACCACCGCGCTGATCGACGTGACCGCGAAGTCGCAGCTCCCGACCACGCACGCGCCGGCACAGACGGTGCCCGAGCACGCGGGAGGCGTGTCCGCGATCGTGTCCGGCGTGGCGTCGGCGACGTCGCCCGATCCCGTGTCGTCGAGCACGGGCTCCCCCGCGTCGGAGCTCCCGCACGAGAGGGTCGAGAGAGACAGTCCGAGGACGACCAGAGTGCGCGTGGTCATGCGCGGATGCTAGGCCGCGACGCCGTCGCCAGCGAGTCTCAGGGATGTTACGGACGGGTCCCAGGCGGCGGCTTCGAACCCCGCGCGGCGCTCACGGGTGGTGCGGCGGCAGCAAGCGCAGCTCTGCCCGCGGGATCCAGGCCTCGCCCTTCTCCGTGCGGATGCGGGTCGCCGTGGCGCCGATCTCCACCACGTCCACGCGCGCGCCCTCGTCCACGTCGAACGGTGCGCCGTCGAGGGTGGTCGCGGTCGGCTTCTGCACCACCACCACGGCCTCGCGCAGGTGCACGCGCAGGTCCCACGCGGCGAGCCCCAGCGTGCCCGTCGCGAGCGTGGAGAGCGCCGCGACGATCGCCACCGTCGCGACGATCCGGCGGCGCGCCCGCACCGCGCTCGGCAAGAGCAGGAGCGCGACCGACAGCACCACGGAGCCCACCAGCGTCACCGCGGCGTATGTGTCCGGGGGGGCCGCCGTCACGATGGCGCGGAACGGCGACTCGGCCGCGAGCTCCTCTGCCTTTCCGCTCGCGCGCGCGTCGCGTCGCGCGATCTCGCGCCGCGCCTGCTCGAGCAGCTCGCGCGCGGCGCCGTCGTGAGGGTCGAGCCGCAGCACCTCCTCGAACGCGTGCGCCGCCCGCCCCAGATCCCCCGAACGCGCGAACGTGGACTGCGAGCGGCGCGCGTAGGCGATCCCGCGGTCGAACGCCGCTGACGTGGACAGCACCCCGCGATCGGCGAGCGACTCGAGCGCGCCGATCGCGTCGTCGAGGCGACCCTCGCGCAGCGCGATCACGGCCGGCGTGAGCTCGCTCACGTGGCCTCCGCCGGCGCGCGATCGAGCAGGCCACCCGCGACCGCGCGGACCTCGGCCTTCGACGGCGGCGCCTCCTTGGCGAAGCGCGCGGTCGCGATGGCCTCGTGCAGCGCGAGGATCTCGGCGAGGTGGGCCGACTCCCCTACCTCGACCAGCGCCTTCTGCAGCTCCCTCCGGGTGAGCCCTCGCGCGGGGCGACCGAGACGAGCCTCGAGGGCGAGGTCGAGCGCGCGCGCGGCGTCGTCCACACCATCGCCGAGCTTGGCGAGCGCCTCGCGCGCCTTGTGCGCGGGCTTGTCGCGGGCGACCTGCCGACGGGTCGAGGCGCTCCGGCCGGCGCGCAGCAGCGAAGAGAGCGCCAGCACCGAGAGCGGCGCCCCTCCAGCGACGATCCAGGGCCACGCGCGGTCGGCGAGGCGAGGCGCCGAAGGCACCCGACCGAGCTCCTCGCGCGGCGCCGGCAGCACCCACTCGGCGCTCGCGCTCGCGCTCGGCGCGGGGGCCGCCGTGGTGACGTGCACCTTGCCGAGGTTGGCCTGCGCGATCAGGTAGCCCTTGCGCAGCGGATCCCACACCGGCACCCGCACGGCGCCGAGGTCGACGTCGCCAGGCTGGTCGAAGCGCGCGTCGTAGAGCAGGCGCCGTCCGCCGCGCACCGTGGTGGCGTCGACCGTGGTCTTCGAGGTGTCGGTGGTGACGGTCCAGGTCACCCCGGGGATCACCGGTGGGGTCACCGTGAGACGCTCGACGCGCCCCATCCCGCGCAGCTTGAGCTCGACGAGCGCGTGTCCGTCCTTCACGTCGCGCGGCTGCACGTCGGCCTGGAGCTCGAGATCCGCGGCGACGTCGCCGAGCACGTAGCCGGCCGGCCGGCCCTCGAGCTTGGGCTCCACGGCCTCGATGGTGAACGGCTTCGACTTCAGGAGCACGGGGCCGCCCATCGTGAAGGTGTCGATGCGCGTGCCCTCGACCTCGGCCGAAGGGATCTCGAGCTTGCCGGTGCGCAGCGGGAAGATCGCGCTCGCCTCCCAGAGCTTCCACTGGAAGCTCTGGCCACCGACGGTGATGGTGCGCCACTTGTCGTCGGCGACCCGCAGCCGGACGTTCGCGAAGTCGGGGAACGTGAGCGGCTTGCTCGGCAGGAAGCGCGCGCCGAGCCGCGAGTAGACGAAGAGCTTGGCGGTCACCGCCTGCCCGACGACGGGGTGCAGCTCGTCGACGGCCACGCGCACGAACATGGGCTCGGGCACCGCGCCGGCCGGCAGCTCTTCCACCCGCGCGAGCGGGTCCGGCACGTCGTCCTTGGGCGGCGGCGGCGCGAAGTCGTCGTCGTCGTCGCCCATCTTGAAGAAGAAGTCGTCGAAGGGATCGGCGGCCTTCTTCGGGGCGGGCGGAGCCTTGCCCGCGGGGACCACCTCGATGGCCACCTTGGGCATCGGGTGGGCCACCTCGTCGACCGTGAGCTTGCCGGGACCGAGCTCGTGCTTGCCGAGCGTCTTCGCGCGGAGCTTGTAGCTGACCGAGATGCTGGTCTGACGCTGGACCACCCCGTTGATGTGGGAGGTCACGCTCTTCGGCACCGCAGACACCGAGACGAGGTCGAACCCCGGCATCTTGCCCGGCGCGTGCTCGTAGGTGGTCGCCTGCTGGGGCACCTTCACGACGAGCGTGTAGGTCACCACCTCGCCCACGCCGACCACGGCGCGGTCGACCTTGGCCTCCACCGCCGCCGCCGGCGCTGCCTCGACGTTGCCCCGGGTCGCGACCAGGACCACGAGGGCGGTGAGCGCGTGGACTCGGCGGCTCATTTGTCCAGGCTCTTCGGGAGCTTCTTCCGCTCCTTGATCTTCATGGGGAGGTCGGGGTCGAGCGGCGGCACGTTCTTGAACCGATCGAGCTCGCGGAGGTTGGCGGAGGTCACGCTGCTCGGGCTGGCCGAGGGGGTCGCGGGAGGTGAGGCGTCGGTGCCGCCCTCGGCGCCACCGTC
>CAZUZY010000551.1:0-4632 GCA_964624885.1 uncultured Polyangiales bacterium
CTCCTCGGGCTGCTCGTCGCGCGCCGCCGGACGCGGAGGCCGCGGTGAACAAGGGGGTCGTCGCCGTCGTCGCGCTCGGTCTCGCGTTCGGCGCGTGCAACCGGCACGCGCCCGAGCCGCCCAAGGTCGCGACGCCGCCCACGCCCCCCAAGGCCTATGTGATGGTGGAGCCGCCCTCGCGGTTCGCGCCGGCGTTCGTGCGGCTCGAGACGACCGAGAAGGTCGACGTCGGCACGCTCGGCGATCCGGTGCAGTGCGCGGGCTGCCACGCCGACGTGGCCGCGCAGTGGGACCCGAGCGCCCACCACAACTCCTCCTTCAGCAACCGCTTCTATGCCTCGGCCGTCGACCTCACCCGCAAGCACCGCGGCAACAAGACCTCGCGCTGGTGCGGCGGTTGTCACGACCCGTCGCTCATGTTCAACGACGCGACCCCGACCGCCGCCGATCCGCTGATCGACAAGGACGAGGCGCCGAAGAGCCCCCGCGCGGGCGATGGCCTCGGGTGCCTCGTGTGCCACTCGATCAAGGAGGGCGCGCGCGTCGGTGGCGGCGGCTACCTGCTCGCGTACACCGGCGCCTTCAAGGAGCCCGACCCCAAGGACCCGAAGGCGGTCGCGGCGCACAAGGCCGCGATGAAGACCAAGACCACCGAGTCGCCGGAGCTGTGCGCGAGCTGCCACAAGGTGTCGCTGCACGCCGACGTCAACGGCAAGCGATGGCTGCGCGGACAGAACGACTTCGACGGCTGGGAGCAGGGGCCGTTCGCCTTCGGCGGCAAGAAGACGGCGGGGTTCGTCTACGCCCCGGAGGTCGAGGCCAAGCGCTGCCAGGACTGCCACATGCCGCACGAGGCCGCGCCCAAGGGCGATCTCTCGGCCAAGGCGGTGGGCGGCGAGAAGAAGGTGCGCTCGCACCGGTTCCTCGCGGCCAACACCGCGCTGGCCACCTTCGCGGGCGACAAGGACACCGTGCTGCGCCAGCAGGCGTTCCTGAAGGACGTCGTGCGCGTGGACGTCGTCGCGGTGCGCCGCGGCCCGAGCTACCAGCGCGTGGAGGACGCCAAGATCGTCCCCGGCGAGAGCGTGGCCATCGACGTGGTCGTCGAGAACACCAAGGTCGGGCACAAGTTCCCGACCGGCACGGTGGACTCCAACGAGATCTGGCTGGAGCTCGAGGTGCGCGACGCCAAGGGCCAGCTACTCGGCAAGAGCGGCGCCCTCGACAAGGACGGCGTCCTCGGCAGCGAGGCGCACCGCTTCGGCGTCCTGCAGCTCGACAACGACGGCAAGCCGGCGCTGTTCCGTGACGCGCACCGCTTCGCCGCCGCCGGGTGGGACACCACCATCCCGCCGCAGGACTCGCGGGTCGTCCGCTACGCGCTGCCGGTGCCGCTCGACGTCGCCCAGCCGCTCTCGGTGCGCGCGCGCCTGCTCTACCGCAAGTTCAGCCCCACGTTCACCAAGAACGCCTGCGTGAACGAGTTCGCGAGCGCGCCCCCGATGAAGGCCTGCCCCGAGCTCCCCGTCACCGAGATCACGGCCGACACGGTCGTCCTCGGCGCTCCGACCCTCGCGGGCAAGCCCGACGCATTCCGACGCCACCTCGCCTACGGGCGCGGCCTCCTCAACGCGCTGCAGGAGGACGTGGGCGACGCGCAGGGCCCGCTCGCCAGGGCGGTCGAGCTCGCGCCGAACAAAGCGCACGGCTTCATCGACCTCGCGCGCATGTACGTCCGCCAGGGCCGCACGCTCGACGCCGACGCGATGCTCGACGCGGCGCAGAAGCTCGACCCGGAGACGCCGGTGATCCCGTTCCTGCGCGGGGTCGCGCGCTACGAGGTGTACAAGCTCGCGGACGCCGTCGAGCCCCTGCGGGTCGGCTTCCTGCGCTCGCCGCACATCGTCCACGGCGCGGAGCTGCTCGGCGAGGCGCTCGAGCTCAAGGGCGACGACCTCGGCGCGCTCACGGTCATCCAGCAAGCGCTCCACGTCGACCCCGAGTCGGCGCAGCTCCAGCACCTGCAGGCGCTCGCCTACGATCGGCTCGGCATGAAAGAGGACGCCGAGCTCGCTCGCGCGGCCTACCTGAAATACCGCCGCGACGACGACACCCCGAAGCTCCGCTCGCTGTGCAAGGCGCAGGTGCCCGGGTGCGCGCGCGAGGCGATGCCGCTGCACGCCCACGCCCTCGAGCTGCCCTGAACGTGGCCCCTTCGCAACGCGACCGCGTTTGGTAGGCTGCGCCCCTTGAGCAAGGGAGCCCTGCGCATCCACCGGCCCGGGGCCACCACCGTGGCCTTCGATCTCGACGGTCCGACCGCCGATCTCGTCACGCTCGAGAAGGAGCTGCTCGCGCTCGAGGCTCGCATCGCCAAGGAGGGAGGCCGCGTGGTGTGCCTCTACGCGCGCGTCCGCGACGTCGTCGCCGTCCTCGGCGGCACCTCGTTCGTCCGCTTCGCGCGCGGCTACATCGAGCGCACGCCCGACTTCGTCCGCGCGGCGGTGTTCGTCGAGCGCAGCTTCGTCGTCCGCACGGTCGTCGACCCCATCGCGCTCCTCGCCCCGCGCATCCAGCTCCGCACGTTCTCGTCCGAGGAGGCCGCGAGCGCCTGGCTGCGCGAGGCCGACCCCACCTTCCAGCCGACCGCCGGGCCCACGACCGCTTGACGCAAGGGCGCTGCTGCCGGAAACCCCGGCCGTGGCAAGCGAGAAGGCCCCCCTCGGACCGAACGCCAAGCGTGGCTTGCGGGTGTCCCAGGTGCTGTTCTTCTCGCTGCTGATCTGGGTGATCGTCGCCGGTTCCTGGCAGATCCTGCGGGACGCGGTCTTCCGCGGGGCGCCCGCGCGCGACGCGCTCGCGTGCAAGACCGAGCTGTCCCGGCTCCGGGCGCGGCTCGCCGAGGCCGCCATGGCGACCGACGATTCGGCCTCCGACACCGCTGCCGTCGACGCCTTCCGCACCGTCCTCGGGGGCCCGAGCGGCCGGGCCTTCGATCAGAGGGTCTACGAGCTGATCGACGGCTGTCCCCCCGAAGAGTCGAGGGCGGCGTATGCTCTCGCGCGCCTCCGGGCGGCCCAGGAGGCGATGCTCCGCCTCGACGCGCTCGAGGCCGCGCCCGCCCGCGCTGCCCACCGCAAGGCCGTCGCGCCCACGCTCAGTCCCGCGCCCACTGCTCCTCCCCCGACTCCTGCGCCCTCTGCGCCCTCTGCGCCCTGACGGCGCTCCCGTCCTTCATCCTGGCCCCCGAAAAGACTCCCATGACCGAAACGTCGACGACCGAACGAGAGAAACCCACCTTCGCCTCGCTGCCCCTCACCGCCGAGGTGAGCAAGGCCCTCGCGGAGATGGGGTACGTGCACCCCACGCCCGTGCAGCTGGCCTGCTACGAGCCGGTCACGCGTGGCAAGGACGTGATGGTCCAGGCCCGCACCGGCACCGGCAAGACCACCGCGTTCGGCCTGCCGCTGCTCGACCAGGTGGTGAGCAAGAAGCCCGGGCTGCAGGCGCTCATCCTGTGCCCGACGCGTGAGCTCGCCCTCCAGGTCGCGGCGGAGCTCGGCAAGATCGGCGTGCACCGCGGGCTCTCCATCACCGCCGTCTACGGCGGTGCGCCGATGGGTCGGCAGATCACGGAGCTCGAGGCCGGGGCCCAGGTCGTCGTCGGCACGCCCGGTCGCGTGCTCGACCACCTGCGCCGCGGCACCATGGATCCGAACGGCATCCGCACGTTCGTCCTCGACGAGGCCGACGAGATGCTCTCCATGGGCTTCGAGAAGGAGCTCAACGCCATCGTCGAGAAGCTCCCCAAGGGGCGGCAGACGCTCCTGTTCTCGGCCACGCTCTCCAACGAGGTCTCGCGGATCATCCGCGACATGAAGGACCCGGAGAAGATCCTCCTCTCCGGCGACCAGGTCGGCGCGCTCGAGCTCACCCACTATTTCTACCTGCAGACGGGCGACAAGCTGCGCGACCTGATGCGCGTGCTCGACGTCGAGGACCCGCCCTCGGCGATCCTCTTCTGCAACACCAAGGACGAGACCGAGCGCGTCGCGCGCGAGCTCGACAAGGTGGGCTACGCCGCCGACTACATCTCGGGTGACCTCGAGCAGGCCGCGCGCGAGAAGGTGATGGGCCGCGTGCGCGACGGCCAGCTGCGCTTCCTCGTGGCCACCGACGTCGCGGCGCGCGGCATCGACATCAGCCACCTCACCCACGTCATCAACGTGGATTTCCCCGAGGCCCAGGAGCAGTACGTCCACCGCACCGGCCGTACCGGCCGCGCGGGCCGCACCGGCACGGCCATCTCGCTCATCTCGCCGAAGGCGATCGGCAGCCTCTACTACCTGCGCCTCACCTACGGCATCCGGCCCATCGAGCGCGCGGTGCCCGACGAGCGCGAGCTCGCCGCCCGTCGCGAGACCGACCTCCTCGCGACGGTGGAGCAGCGCTCCGTCGCCGAGCGCAGGGGCAACGCCACGAGCGAGCTGCGTTCGCTCGCCCGCCGCGTGCTCGCCCACGACGACGCCGAGGGGCTCGTGGCCTCGCTGCTCGAGGGTGTCGTCGGTCCGCTGGTCGCCGCGGCCGCCGCCGGCGAGAAGGCGCGTCGCGCCAAGACCACGAAGGCCGAGC
>CAZUZY010000552.1:0-4587 GCA_964624885.1 uncultured Polyangiales bacterium
CCGCGCGGTCGCGCGTGGCGAGCGCCTCCCTGCGCCGGGTCGCTTCGGCGACGGTGGCCTCCGAGGGCGAGATCCAGACGCGGGCCGGAGTGGTCGTGGTGTCGAGGACGAGGGGCGCGCCGTCCTCGATGCCGGCGGCCACGTGTGGGGCCACGTACGCGAGCGGGAGGCCGCGGCCGCGCGCGAGGATGGCGGCGTGGCTCGTGCCGGCCGCCTCGTCCTCGCTCACCGCGACGACGCCGACGACGTGGCTGGGCAGCACCGCCACCAGCGAAGGGGTGACGCCCTCCACGACGACCACCGTCGGCCGCGCGTGCTCCGCGAGCCGGCGCTCCCACGCGCCCACCGTTCCCCGGAGCGCCTCGAGCAGGCGGCGCCGCGCGTCGTCCACGAGGTCGGTCGGACCGCGCGTGGCCTCCTGCTCGACGGCCTGGTCGGCGCCCTCCCCGCGATCGATGCGGGTGAGCACCTCGCCCTCCAGCGCCGAGAGGATCGCGAGCTCGGGCGCGAACAGCGCGGCCTCCGCGGCGGGGAGCGCGGCGAGCAGCGCCGAGAGGTCGACCCGCGTGCGGGCGAACGCCGCCTCGGCGCGGGCCCGCTCCTGCGCGACGGTCCCCACCTCCGCGCTCGCCGCCTCGTCGACCAGGACGAGCGCGTGCCCGATCGCGATCCCCTCGACCACGCTCGCCGCCCGCTCGGGGACCAGGTCAGGGTCGAACTCGTGGGTGATCAGGGTGGCGAGCGCGGCGAGCGCGCCCTCGTCGTCGGACTCGAGCTCGACGGCCTCGCCCTTCTGCGCGCCGAGGGCGAGCACCTCGAGGATCTTGCGCGCGTCGGCTCGCTTGCCGCGACACGACACGAAGACCTTCGCCGGGAGCTCCGCGGCGCGACGCACCAGGAGATCGGCCGGCCGCGCGTGGAGGGCATCGGGCAGCGTGAGCCTCACTCGGAGGGCTCCTCCGCGCTCTCGGCGCGGGCCTTCTCCGCCGCGGCGATCTCCTCGGCGTACTGCTCGCGGAGCTCGTTGCGCACCCAGAACCAGACCAGCCCGAAGCCGAGCGCCGACGCGACGCCGACCAGCATGGTTTGCTTGCGGAACAGCTGCAGCACGATCCACGGCACGACGTGGCTGCCGAGGGCCACGCCCGACCACTGCGTGTAGCCCTGCGCCCCCGCGATGCCCTCGGGCGCCCAGCCGGCCTTGCGCGCGAGCTCGGTGGTGAGCGGCCCGAGGCTCGTGCCGATCCACAGGATGAGCGCGAGGATGACGATCGAGTTGAGCAGGCCGCGGATCATGTTGCCGCGCGAGGCCGCGACCCCCCACAGGATGTAGAACGGCAGCGCCGCGAGGTCGCCGAACGGCAGCATGCGGTTGCCGGGGAGCACCACCGCGAGCAGCAGCGCGATCGGCACGCACAGGAGCGCGATCGCCATGTTGGCGGGGTGACCGATGACCACCGCCGCGTCGAGGCCGATGAGCACGTCGCGACCCGGGAAGCGCTTCTGCAGGAACTCGCGCGCGCCTTCGGAGATGGGGATGAGGCCCTCCATGAGGATCGCCACCACCTTGGGCAGCACGACGAGCACCGCCGACATGGTGACCGCGAGTCGCAGCACCTCCTTGAGCCACTTGCCGTACTCGTGCGCCTTCCAGAGCTGCACCCCGCCGAGCGCGCCGATGAGGCAGCCGAGGATGGCGCCCATCAGGATCGGCTCGCCGAGCACGCCGAGGCGCTTGCGGATCGCCGCCGGATCCGCCTTCACGTCGCCGAGCCACGGGATGCGCCGCTCGATCTTCTCGAGCGCGAACATGAGGGGGGCCCAGTTGATGGTCTCGGTGTGCGGCAGCGAGATGCCCGGGAGCCCGAAGTGGTGCTCGACGGCGGGCGCGGTCCAGTCCGCGAGCTTGAAGATCACCACCGCGGTGACGAGGGCCGAGACGACGCCGAGCGCGAACGAGCCCGTGGCCGCGTGCACGACCGCGCCGGTGTAGATGAAGTGCCAGTAGTTCCAGAGATCGACGTCGACCGTGCGGGTGACCCTCGTGACCACGAGGACCACGTTGAGCACCAGCACCGCCGGGATGAGCGCGGCCGCGATCGGTGACGCGAACGACACCGCGGCGCCCATGGGCCAGCCCACGTCGAGCACGTCGAGCTTGAGGCCGAGCACGTTGGCGAACGCCATCGCCTTGGGCCCCACCACCTGCACGAGCAGCCCGACCACGAGGCCGATGGCGATGAAGCCCACGCCGACCGTGAGCCCGGCGCGGAACGACTTGGCGAGCCCCTGCCCGAGGCCGAGGCCGAGCAAGGTGATGATGAGCGGCATCATCACCGGGGCGCCGAGGTCGAGGACGTAGCGGACGATCTGCTCGAGCATGCTCAGCCCTCCAGCGTGGCGGCGAGGGCCGCGGCGTCGGTGGCGGCCAAGAGCCGCGCGCGGAGCGCCTCGTCCTGCAGCCGCTCGATCAGGGCGGACAGGCCCGCGCCGGCCTGCTCCTTGGCGGAGAACGCGGGCATGACCACGAGCGAGACCGAGAGCTTGACCGCCGGGTTGCCCATCTCCCGGAACCCGACGGGCGCCGCGAGGGTGGCGACGGCGATGGCCGGCGAGACCACGTGCTCCGGCTCGGCGTGCGGCAGCGCCACCGCGATCCCGGGGAAGGGCAGGCCAGTGGGGGAGCGCTTCTCGCGCGCGAGGGCGGCCCGCTCGAACGAGTCGCGCACGTGGCCTCGACCGTGCAGCAGTCGCGCGAGCGCGCGCACGACGTCTTCGGCGGTGGTCGCGGCGGGCCGCACGAGGCAGAGGGCGGGGTCGATCACGCAGCGAGGCTATCGAACTTCGGCCGCGTTCGTGAGCTAGAAGCGCCCACCGAGCGAGAGCCCGGCGTACCCCGGGACCACGACCACCGAGAGGCGCGCCAGGTCGCCCTCGTCGCGGTGCACCGCCTTGTATTTGTTGGGGTCCGGCGCGCTCGCGAACGCGTAGATGCCGAGCCCGAGGCCCACGGCCCCGACCACCATGCCCACGACCGCGAGGGTGCGCCGCGTGCGGTTGCTGGCCTGGTCGGCGTCGATCTGCTCCTTTTCCGCGACGCAGGTCGGCCAGGCGGTGGTCAAGAGCGAGCAGTCCTGGTTGCCGAGCCGGTTGTTGAAGGCGAGCGCGCGCGCGTTGATGTCGCTGCGCTGGCCGAGCAGCACCCCGAGCCACACCGCGCTCCCCGCGAGCAACGCGCCGCCCGCGCCGGCTCCCACCACGCCCCACGTGCGGTGCGTCTTCACCGTGGCGTCGTGCGCCTCCACGGTCTCGGGGGTGGGCGGCAGGCTCACGCGGATCGTCGTGGTGGCCCCCGCCTTCACGTCGAGCTCGCGGTCGACCGCGAAGAACCCGGTGCGCTCGACGTGCAGCTGGTGCGGGCCGGGGGGGAGCGCGAGCGGCGCGCTCACCGCACGGGGCGCGCCGTCGATGGTGACGGTGGCCCCCGGCTCGCTGATGTCGAGCTTCACCTTGGCGCCGAGCGCGAGGGTCGCGGCCGCGTCCTCCCGCAGATCGAGGTCTGCGCCGCCCGTGCCGCCCGCCGCGAGGGTGACCACGGTGGAGCCGGCGCCGTAGCCGGGCCGCTTGGCCTCGACGACGTGCTTGCCCGGCGCGACGGCCACCGACGCCGCGAACGGGGTGCGACCGATCGGCTCCCCGTCGACGAGCACCTCGGCGCCCGGGACGTTGCACTTCACCGTCAGCTGCGCGGCCTTGCTGGCCATCGCCACGAGCGAGAGGCTGGCCTTCACGGTGGTGCCGCCCGCGACCAGCACCTTCTTGCGCGCGGGCGCGTAGCCGGCGACCACCAGGCCCACGGTGTGCTCGCCCACCGAGACCCGGAGCGGCCCTCCGAGCGGCCAGCGCGCGACCTCGACGCCGTCGAGCTCGATCGACGCGCCGATCCGCGGATCGTCGGTCGTGCCCGGCGGGGTCTCGAGCTGCGCGGCGAGCTCGACGAGGCCGATGTTGGCGCGGGCGTGGGCCTGCGCCTCGAGGGCGCGCTTGCGTGCCTCGGGCTTGAGCGGATCGGGCGCGAGCGCGAGCACCTCGGTGAGCGCGGCGTCGGCCTCCGGGTAGTCTCCCTTGGCGTCGAGGACGAGCCCGATGTTGTAGAGGACGAGCGGGCTCCCGGTGAGCTCGTAGGCCTTGCGCAGCTCCGCGAGCGCGCCGGCGTTGTCGCCCTGGTCGAACAGGCCGAGCGCCTTCTTCACGCGCGCCTTCGCGTCGCTGCGCGCCTCCTCGGTGACGGGCCCCTTGGGAGCGCCGGGGAAGGCGGTCGACGACGCTGCGATCGTGACGAGACCGAGGAGGAGACCGGTGAACGGAGCGAGCTTCATAGATCGGGACTCAGGCCGGCTTGCTGGGACTTGCTCGAGCCGCTCGGCGCCGGCTTGCCGGAGCTGCTCGGCGCGGGCTTCGCGGAGGGACCCGTGGCCGGGCCGACCGGGGAGACCACCTGGCTCACGCTCGTCGCGGGACTCGCGACGGGGGCCACCGGACCGGGCGTCGAGGGTGTGGGCGGCAGGGGGCTCGGGCTCGCAGCGG
>CAZUZY010000553.1:0-4482 GCA_964624885.1 uncultured Polyangiales bacterium
CGCCCACGAGGGGCGTCGCGCGGGCGTGCTCCGCTGGGCCGCCCGGTGCCACGCGGGCCTCTGAGCTACGCTCGGCGGCCATGGCGCTGCCCGACGTCTCCCGCCTCTCGCGGCTCTCCGCGGGCGCCCTCCGCGCGCTGGGCGCCCGACTCGTCGAGCTCGGCGTGTCCAAGGAGGCGATCGCGGCGGCCCGCGCGCCGTCCGAGGCGGCCTACGATCCGAGGCTCGAGCCGCTCCTGCGGCGCCGGCTCCGCGCGCGCACCGACCCGACCGCGCTGGCCCTGCGCGCGTTCGTCTTCGGAGACCCGATCCCGGAGCTCGCGACCCGCCTCGTGCTCGGTGAGACCGACCTCGTCACCCTGGTGGAGGCGGGGTTGCTCGACCGCGCGCCCGAGGGCTTCGTCTCTCCTTACCTTCTCGGAGCGCTCCCCCGCGGGAGGCTCGCCTTCTCGGACTGGCTCTCGCACGGGGGCGCGGCCGTCATGGGGATCGGGGGCACCACCCGCCTGTTCCTCCCGGCCGTCGTGCCGACCCGGCCGATCGCACGCGCGCTCGACCTCGGATGCGGGGCCGGCTCGCTCGCGTTCGCGCTCGCCGATCACGCGGAGGAGGTGGTCGCGACCGACGTGAACCCTCGCGCGGTCGCCCTCGCGCGGCTCAACGTGGCGCTCAACGGGCTCTCGAACGTCGTGGTGCGCGAAGGCGATCTGTTCGGCCCGGTCCGTGGAGAGCGCTTCGACCGCGTCGTCGCCCAGCCGCCGTTCGTCTCACGGCCGCCCGGCTTCGACGCGGCGCTCTACCAGCACGGCGGCGAGCGCGGGGACGAGATCGCGCTCCGCGTCCACGCCGGGCTCGGACCGCACCTCACCGACGAAGGGCGGGCCCTGGTCCTCGCGTTGCTCCCGCTGGTGGGCGAACCGCTGCTCGATCGACTCGCGCGCGTGCTGCCCGAGGGGCTCTCCCTGCTGCTCTTCGAAGGCGCCGACGCCGATCTCGACGAGCACTGCGCCGCGTACGCTGCCCTCGAGCACCCCGACCTCGGCGCGTCGTTCGCGGCGAGCGCGGTCGGCCGTCGCGACCACCTGGCTCGTCTCGGCGTCACGAGCACGCGGCTCGTGCTCTCGATGGTCGGGCGGGGCGCGTTCCGAGCGTCCGTCGCGGCGCCGGCGCTCACCGACACCACCCTGTCCACCGGGGAGCTCGAGCAGCGGTTCCTCGCGCACGCGCTCGCGGCCGCCGACGACGACACCCTGCTCGCGGCCGAGGTCCGGATCCCTCGCGGGACCACGTTCCTGTCCGCTCCCCACGGCAGCGACGTCCCATACGCAACCTTGGCCCACCCCCCGCGCGAGACGCTGGCCCAGCCGCTCGGTCTCGCGCCCGCGTCACGCGACCTGCTCACGAGCGTCGACGGCTCGTCGATCACCGCCGCGATACAGGCGCTCGCCGACCGCCACGGGGCGCCCTTCGCGTTGGTGGCGCCCAAGGTGCTCGCCGCCGTCCGCCAGCTGCTCCGCGCGGGGCTGCTCTCTCCTTCGCAGACCCTGTGAATATTTGTCGGCCGCCCATGGAGGCGGCCGATGCTTCGGCTCGCTTACGCTCGCCTCAGCCCGGGCCGGCGTCGCACTTGCCCGAGTAGCCAGGGCGCGGCACCGCGGTGGTCGGGGGCACGACGGGGACCGCGGTGAAGCCGAGGCCGACCGACATCGTGTCGCACTCGACGACGGTGCTCTGCAGGCGCGGCTGCCCTTCGACCAGGTCGGCCATGCGCCCGACGGTGACGAGCAGCGAGCTGTAGAGCGTGGTGCCCGGGCAGACTCCGGCGACGTCGGCGATCGGGCCGAGCACGTCGCCCAGCGCCCGGGTGGGCATCCCGCCCGAGATCACCCCACCCGTGGGGCGCTCGTGCTTCGCGTCGAGGGTGACCGTGATCGTGGCGCCGACCAGCGAGAGTCGCACGGGGATCGTGTTGAACGGGAGGCCGAGCTTCATCGCCGCCGGCGACCCGGAGACCCACACGTTGCCGCGGAGGTAGCCGACGAAGGTCGAGAGGGGCTTGCCCACGTCGCCGCCGACGACCGTGTCGTCGGTGACGTCGCGCTGATCGGTGCCGTCCCACTTGGGGGGTGTCTTTCCGTAGTCCTTCCACTTGGCGGCCGAGTACAGGCGGCCGACCACATAGGGATCGTCGACCCCGTCGTCGAGGTCGTCGAGCGCGAACAGCAGGGTGCTCGCCCCCTCGAGCAGCCGCGCGTTGGTGTCTGCCTCGACGGTCGACAGATAGACACCCGCGAGCGGCAAGAACTTCGCGCCGAAGTTGTTGTCGCGACAACCGAGGCCGTCGATCAGCGAGTCCTGGTTGGCCCCCGCGGGACGCCGACAGGTGTTGGTGTTCTCCTTCGACTCGGTCGCCCCCGTGCACACCCGATCGATGTCGTGGCCGAGGCCGGTCCACGCTTCGGCCGAGAGCGCGCCGGTCGAAGGGTCGCGCTGACCGAGGAACAGGTGATCGACGGCGAACCACAAGGTCTTGCCCTTGCCCGACGGCTTCGCGTCGCCGGTGGGGGGGCCTGGTGGGACGGCCGACGCCGGGGGCGCGTCGCCGGTCTCGCCGATCACGTCCTCGGCGGGGGCGTCGGGCGCGGTCTCGCTGGGCGCGGCGTCGCTGGCCTCCACGCGCAGCTCGTCGTAGCCGACCAGCCTCGCGCACGAGGCGCCCGTCGCGACGACGAGGAGCCCGAGCCCGAGCGAGCTCGGCATGGCGCGGAGGTGTTTCATTCGGCGAGCCGCTTGCACGCCTTCTCGAACTTGAGCGTGCAGGCCTTCTTGTAGAGCTTCACGGCGGCCGCGAAGTCCTTGGCGTCGACGCCGTGCCCGTGCTCCCAGGAGAAGCCCAGGTTGAAGCAGGCGGGCCCGCTGTCGGCGTCGCACGTGTCCTTGTAGATCTTGTTGGCCTTCACCTGATCCTTCGGGACACCGCGCCCGTTGAAGTGCATGTAGCCGAGGTCGTTGCAGCCGGAGAGGTGCTTGAGGTTGCAGGCCTTCTCGTAGAAGCTCACGGCCTTGCCGTCGTTCTGCGCGAGCCCCACCCCGCCGTCGAAGTAGAGGTTGCCGAGGTTGTAGCAAGCCTTCGCGTTGTTGAGCTTGCAGGCCTTCTCGTAGGCGGTCGCGGCCTTGGCGAGATCCTTGGCGTCCACCGTGCCGTTCTCCGCGTAGAGCCCGGAGTTGTAGCAACCCCACTCGTCGCCGGCGACGCACGCCTTGTCGAACAGGAGCCCGGCCTTCTTCTTGTCGGCCGGCATGCCCTCGCCACTCTCGTTCATGATGCCGAGGGTGTTGCAGGCAGTGCCGATGGAGTCGATGCACGCCTTGCCGTAGAGATCGGCCGCTTTCTTCGGGTCGGCGGTGAGGCCGCCGCGCCCGTTCTGGTAGAAGTTGCCGGCGTTGTAGCAGCCCCAGCCCCAGCCGCCGGTGCACGCCTTGTCGAAGAACTTGAAGGCGCGGGGCTCGTCGGTCGTGACGCCGTCGCCGCTCGAGAGCACGACGCCCACGCGGTTGCACGCGAACATGTCCTTGTAGTCGCAGCCCTTCTCGTAGAACGCGACCGCCTGTTCGCGGTCCTTGGTCACGCCCTCGCCGTAGAAGTAGTTGCCACCGAGCTCGCGACAGCCCGCGCCGTTCTTGCCCTTGCAAGCCTTGTCGTAGAGCGCGACGGCCTTCTTCGCGTCCTTGGGGCCGGCCTTGCCCGTCTCGGTCATCCGCCCGAGCTCGACGCAGCCCGCGAGCTCGTTGCCGTCGCACGCCTTCTTGAAGAGGGCCACGGCCTTGTCGTCCTCGGCCACGACGACCCCGCGGCCGTCGCGGTACATCCCGCCGAGCACCACGCACGAGGGGAGGTTGCCACCGTTGCAGTGCTTCTCGCACCCCGCCGCGTCGCCGTCCGTGCACTTGGCCACGACCGCCACCGCGACGTTCTGCTTCACCGCGGAGGCGACGATCTCGCAGCGGGAGGCGCCGGCCGAGCCGACGTTCTTGTAGCCCGCGGGGCAGTCGCAGCTGCCCGCCGCGTTCAGCACCCCCGGTGCGCAGTGGGAGCCCGCCTCGGCGCTCGGCGCGATCGAGGCCACCGTGATCAGGCAGGCGAGGAGGACGTGGCGCTGCATCGTCCGAGGCTACGGCCACGGACGGGGTCGGCAAAAGCCCTCACTCCTTCGTGAGGCGCGCGATCTCTTCTTTGATCAGGGTCTCGGCGAGGATCGGCACGACCTCCCAGACCACCTTCTCGACGACTTCGCGCGACAGGGCCACGACGGCGTCGACCTGGGCCGGGGTGAGACCGAAGCCCTCGAGCTTGCGCTCGAGCTCGGGCCCGAGGCTCGCCACCGGCGCTGGCGCGTGCTGCGCGAGCTCGGCGAGCGTTCCGTGCTGCACCTGGGCCGCCACCGGCGCCGCAACCGGCGCCGCGACCGGGGCGACCGGGGC
>CAZUZY010000554.1:0-4480 GCA_964624885.1 uncultured Polyangiales bacterium
CCCCGTCGGCCAGCGCCTCGGGTCTCCCCTCGGCCGCCCCGTCGGCGAGCGCGGTCCCCGCGCCGAGCGGCGCCCCGTCCGCGAAGGCCAAGCCATGAGCCACCCGAGCCACCCCCTCCTCGGCGGCCTCGCGAGCGTCGCGTTCGCGCTGGTCCTCGGCTGCCATCACGAGGAGCCCAAGCACGACAAGCCCTCGTCGTCGGTGTCGCAGGCCGCGAGCGTCGCCATCGAGCCGCGCTCGGCGATGCTGCCGGCCTACCCGTGCTCGGGCTGCCACGCCGACCGCAAGCCGCAGCCCGACAAACACGTGCTCAAGGACTTTCACGCGGTGCGCAACCAGGAGTTCCAGCACGGCGAGGACAAGTTCTGGTGCTACCAGTGCCACTCGCTCAAGAACATCGACAAGCTGGTCACCGCCACCGGTGATCTCGTCTCGTTCGACGAGGCCTACCAGCTCTGCACGGGCTGCCACGGCGACAAGCTCAAGGACTGGCGCGCGGGCATGCACGGACTGATCGTCGGCAACTGGAACGGTGAGAAACGAAAGAAGTCGTGCCCGGCCTGTCACGACCCGCACGACCCTCGCTACCCGTCCCTCAAACCCGAGAAACCACCCGCGGCTTCCAAGGGGCTCAAGGCCTTCTGACATGAAAAAGCTCCTGCCCATGTACCGCGAGCCGGAGGCCTCCTGTGGGGGAGGGTGCGGCGGCGCTGCGCCCGAGGAGGCGCTCGACGACGAGTCCCGCCGGGACTTCCTGCGGGTCGCCGCGGGCGCCACCGCCCTCGGCCTCTCCGCCGCCGCGACCAGCGGCTGCGCCGACAAGCCCGACTTCGAGGCGCTGCTGCAGAAGCACTACAAGGTGCTCACCGACGAGGAGAAGAAGCGCATCTTCGCGCGCCTCGAGGAGCGCACCCGCGCGCTCACCGGGGTGAAGGTGCACATCGCCGACCCGCAGCCGCTCGACGGGGTGCACTTCGCCTACGCGCTCAACCTGAGCCACTGCAACGGCAACCGGCGCTGCGTCGAGGCCTGCGCCCGCGAGAACAACCTCCCGAACGACCCGGAGATCCGCTACATCCGCGTGATCGAGCTCGACAACGGCTCGCAGCACCTCGAGAAGGGCACCGTCCACTACGACCCCGAGAAGGTGCCCCAGAAGGGCAAGTTCTACCTGCCGGTGCAGTGCCACCAGTGCGACAACCCGCCCTGCGTCCGCGCGTGTCCGACCAAGGCCACCTGGAAGGAGCCCGACGGCATCGTGGTCGTCGACTACAACTGGTGCATCGGCTGCCGCTACTGCCAGGCCGCCTGCCCGTACCACGCGCGTCGGTTCAACTGGGTCGCGCCCTCGATCGAGCCCGACCGCGTGAACCCGAACCAGGGGTACCTCTCGAACCGCATCCGCCCGGTGGGCGTGGTCGAGAAGTGCACGTTCTGCCTCCACCGCACCCGCGCGGGCCGCTACCCGGCTTGCTACGAGGTGTGCCCGACCGGCGCGCGCAAGTTCGGCAACCTGGCCGATCCGGCGAGTGAAGTGCGCAAGATCGTCGAGAACAAGCGGGTCTGGATCCTGAAAGAAGAGCTGGGGACCGAGCCCCGATTCTTCTACTTCTACGGGTGATCGCAGGAGAAGCGTTCGCGATGAAACAGCTCCTCACCTACTTCCTGCGAATGGCCCTCTGCGTGCTCAAGGGCAGTCGCACCTACTACGTCTGGATGGCCAGCCTCCTCTTGTTCGTCGCGATGGGTGGCTTCGAGTGGTACCACGACATCCGGCACGGGCTCGTGGTCACCAACATGTCGGACCACGTGAGCTGGGGCATCGGCATCGCGAACTTCGTGTACTTCGTGGGCGTCGCCGCCGGCGCCGCGGTGCTCGTGGTCCCGGCCTACCTGTTCCACCGCGAGGACATCAAGGAGCTCGTGCTGCTCGGCGAGCTGCTCGCCGTGGTCGCGGTCTCCATGTGCCTCCTGTTCATCATGACCGATGTCGGGCGGCCGGATCGGCTCTGGCACCTCACGCCGGGCATCGGGTTCTTGAACCTGCCGAGCTCGCTGCTCTCGTGGGACGTCGTGGTGTTCACGGGCTACCTGCTCATGAACCTGCACATCCCCGGGTACCTGCTCTACAGCCGGTACCGCGGCAAGAAGCCCACGGCGATGGCCTACCTGCCGTTCGTCTTCCTCTCGATGATCTGGGCGGTCACGATCCACACCGTCACCGCGTTCCTCCTCTCGGGTCTCGGCTCGCGACCGTTCTGGAACACGCCGATCCTCGCGCCGCGCTTCCTCATCAGCGCCGGCGCTTCCGCGCCCGCGCTCCTCATCCTGCTGTTCACCGTGATCAAGCGGTTCAGCAAGCTGAACGTGAAGCAGAGCGTGTTCGACTACTTCCTCTACGTGCTGCGCATCGCGATGCCGATCAACCTGTTCCTGGTCGGCTGCGAGGTGTTCCAGGAGTTCTACACCGGCTCGCTGCACTCGGCGTCGGCGTACTACCTGTACTTCGGCCTGCACGGCCACGCGATGCTGCCGCGCTTCATCTGGACCGCCCTCACGTTCAACGTGACGGCGACCATCATCTTCTTGGTCCCCAAGCTGCGCGCGATCCCCAAGCTCATGTACCTCGCCTGCGGCCTGACCGTGGTCGGCATCTGGACCGAGAAGGGCATGGGCCTCGTGTTCCCCGGGTTCGTGCCGAACCCCCTCGGTGAGATCGAGGAGTACGCCCCCAACGCCGGCGAGATCATCCTGTGCCTCGGGATCGTGGCCCTCGGCGCGTTCCTCTACACGGCCATGGCCAAGGTCACCATCGCCATCCAGACCGGTGAGCTGCGCGCCGACGACGGCCAGGACAAGCCCGAGCCCGAGCCCGAGCCCGCGCACCCGGAGCCGGCCGAATGAACTTCGACCCCGCGAACCGGACGCTGGCGTTCGCCTCGCAAGCCGAGGTGGAGAGCTTCCACGCGGAGCTCTCCATGCTGATCCGGTCGATCATGGTGGCCTCGACGAAGCACATCGAGGACGAGCACGTGGCCAAGGACGTCTCGCGCGAGGTGATGAAGGAGAATCACACCTTGTTCAGGGCCCTCAACGCGTTGCGCGAAAGTTTGCCGCGCTCGGCGGGCTGACCCCCGAGTGCGGCACCCCTCGAACAGCGAAGGAGCGTGATGGCGGACTGACTGAGGGGAACGGGGGGCTGACGTGGCCGAAGATCCGACCAACGACAAGATGGCTGAGCTCCAGGAGTCGTTGCGGCGGCTCGAGACCCAGCTCACGGAGCTGCGGAGCGCGAAGGAGAGCGGAGCGCCGCCCCCGGTCTCGGCGCCGAAGGTCGAGCCGGCGCCGCCGAGCCAGGCACCCACCAGCATGGCGCTCGGGCTCGAGGGCTCGCTCGCAGGCGCCGCCGTCCTCTGCGGCGTGCTCGTGTGCGCGCTCCTGCTGCGTCGCTCCGCGGAGGCCAGCTGGGTCACGCCCGCGCAGGCGCCGTTCGTCGGGATCGCCTACTGCGCGTTGCTCTCGGGGCTCAGCGCGGCGCTGTTCCCACGCACCCGGGCGATGGGGTCGCTGCTCGCCCACAGCGCACTGATCCTCGGCTTCCTCATCGTGCTCGAGACCCACTTCGGGCGGGCGTCGCTGTCGCTCGGGCGCGCGCAGGCCACGCTCGCCGCGCTGGCTGTCGTCGCGGCGGTGCTCGGGTGGGTGCGCAAGGCGCCGGCCGTCGCCGGCGTGGGCATCCTCGGCGCCGCCCACCTCGTCGCCTTCCTCGGTCCAGGCAAGATCCACTACCTCCCGGTGGCGGGCGGGCTCGCGGTGACCGAGGTCGTCGCGCTGGGACTCGCGGCGCGGGTCGGGTGGAACTTCCTCCGCTGGCCGTTGTTCGTGCTCGCGCAGCTCTTCGTGCTGACCTGGGCGGGCTACCTCCGGCTCGACGGGGTCGACGTGCCCCGGCTCGGCGGCGCGGGCCTCGGCTTCGCGTTGCTCGAGGCGCCGTTCGTGGGCGCCGCCGCCTGGCAGGTGATCCGCGCGCGCCGCCCCCTCGACGGCGTCGAGGCCACCGCGCCCCTGGTCGGCACGAGCCTCGCGCTCCTCGCGATGGTGCTCGGTCACGTCGGCCCCCGCACCGAGCTCGTGGCGGCCCTCTCGCTCGTCCTCCTCTCGTTCGGCGGGTGGCGCGCGCTGACCCGCAACGAGCACGGGTCCGGGGGTGCGTTCCTGCTCGCCGGCGCGGTCGTCGCCGTGTGGTGGTGGCCGCTCCTGCCCGTGCCACTCCTGGTCTCGGGCGCAGCGCTGAGCGCGCTCGGCGTGGGCCTGTTCGCGATCGGGCGTCGGGCCGACGCGCGGGGGCGTTCGGCCCGTTCGCCGAGCGCGGTGGGGCACGTCGTCCACGCGCTCCTGGTCGCGCGCCTGATCAGCCTCGGTGCCATCTTCGTCGTGCGCGCCGATGCGGGTGCCTCGGTCACTCTCTCGCTCCTGGTC
>CAZUZY010000555.1:0-1911 GCA_964624885.1 uncultured Polyangiales bacterium
CGGCGGCGACGGCGGCGACGCCACGCCGGCCGACGGCGCGACCGACTCGGGCAAGTCCGACGCGCCCGTCGACGCCACCGACGACGCCCCCGCCTGACGGCACGGAGTGAGGTCGGCGGGAGACCCCACGCTCGACCTCACGCTCCACGACGAGACCGGCTAGCCTCGGCCTCGTGCCGCCTGCGGATGCCGTCGCCGAAGCCCGTCGTGTGCTCGGCGAGGCCGTCCCCTCCGAGCACCGGGCCGCGGTCGCCGCGCTGGCCGACGGGCTGTTCACGCGCGCGACGACCGCCTTCCCCGCGGTGGATCTGGTGGCCTTCGCCGCCGACCTCGCGCGACACGCGAGCGCCGCACCCGACCCGATCGCCTACCTCACCACCGTGCGCGCCGAAGACGTGGCCCTCGCCTCGGCCTGCGCCACGGGCGCGGGGTGGGCGCTCACGCAGTTCGAGCAGACCTATTTCCGCGAGATCGACCGCGCCTACGCGCGGGTCCGGCGCAGCGCGGTCGACCCGCAGGATTTCACGCAGCGGATGCGGGAGCGGCTCTTCGTGGCCACCGCGGAGCGTCGCCCGCGCATCGCCGACTACGCCGGGCAGGGCGACCTGCGCACCTGGTTCCGCGTGGCGGTCACGCGGACCCTCACCACCGAGGCCATGCGGCCGCGGCGCGACGCCCCGAGCGACGACGGGGAGTTCGGCGAGATCCCTTCGGCGAGCCAGGATCCGGAGCTCGAGCTGCTGCGGCGCAAGTACACGAGCGAGTTCCGCGCCTCGTTCCGCCGGTCGCTCGAGGCGATGGAGGAGCGCGACAAGGACATCCTGCGCCGGGTGGTCGTCGAGCGGCTCGGCATCGACGCCATCGCGAGCGTCTACGACATCCACCGCGCCACGGCGGCGCGCTGGGTGCAGCGGGCGAAGGAGGGCCTCGTGCGCGGCGTGCGCAAGGACCTCGAGCAGCACCTGCGCGTGCCGGGCACCGAGCTCGAGAGCATCCTGCGCCTCGTCGCGAGCGAGGTCGACGTGTCGGTCCGCGCGCTCTTGCCCGGCGCCTGACGGCTCGTTTCGGCGGCGGCCGATGCTTCCCGCCTCAGCCGGCGGCGTCTGCGTCGGCGAGCGTGTCCTTGGGGGCGTCGGCGCCGCTGTCGGCCTTGCCCGTATCCGCCGTCCCCGTATCGGCCGTGCCCGTGTCGCTCGTGCCTGTATCCGCTGGGCCCGTGTCGCCCGCGCCCGTGTCGCCGGTCGAGTCGGACGCGGTCGAGTCGGACGCGGTGGAGTCGGTCGCGGTCGAGTCGGTCGCGGTCGAGTCGGCGGGCGTGTCCGAGGGCGCATCGGTCGCGGCCGTGTCGCCGCTCGCCGCGTCGCCCTCGGTCTTGCCGCTCGCGGGGTCGACGCAGACGTACTGGATGCACCGCTTCGACTCGCAGTCGTCGTTCTTGAGACACTCCTGGCCGTTCTGCTGGCTGCTGTTGCAGCCCAGGAACCAGACCACGAACCCGAGAGCCGCGGGGCGAACGAGCCGCATGCCCCGATGATGGCACGGCTCAGCGGCCTTTCGCCAGCTTCACCGCCGTGGCGAGCCACGCCTTCACCTTGGCGCGGGGGAGCTGCTCGATCGCGGTGAGCTTCAGGTGGCGCCCGAGGTTGCTCTCCCCCGTGAGGAGCCCGTCTTCGTCGGCGTAGGCGGACGGAGGTCCGCTGAGGATCAGGTTCACGTGCGCCTTGTGACCGCCGAGGGCGCACATCATCTTGCCTTCGAGCTCGTAGAAGGGCATCCCCCACTTGAGCGAGGCGGTGGCCGTCGGGGCGGCCTCCTCGACGAGCCCCCGCAAGGCCTCGAGGATGGCGCGCAGGTGGGCGGGCTGCTTGGCGAAGAAGCCGTCCACGGGGGCGCCGAAGTCGGCGCGCGCTG
>CAZUZY010000555.1:2011-4477 GCA_964624885.1 uncultured Polyangiales bacterium
CGGGCTTCTTGGCCGCGGGCTTCTTGGCCGCGGGCTTCTTGGCCGCGGGCTTCTTGGCCGCGGGCTTCTTCGTCGTCGCCGGCCTCTTCGTCGCTGCGGACTTCTTGGCTGCGGGCTTCTTGGTCGCCATGACGCGCATGGTGCCACGAGTCGGTCTCGCGGAGCGCTTCAGCGGTAGACCTTCTGCGACGCGGTCACCGGCTCGCACTGGATGCCCGCGAGCGTCTTGTCGTGGTCCCGCAGGAACCAGGCGACGTGCCCGCAGCCACGGCAGGCGAGGAGAGACACCTCCGGCTTCAGCACGTTGCCGAAGCCGATCTTCAGGTCCGAGGTCAGATTCAGGATCGCGCGGTCGATCCAGGCGAACGACGCGGACGAACAGTAGGGGCAGGGGGGCGGTTCGGGGGCGCTCATCCCCCGATGGGAGCACGATTCACGGCCCCTTCGGCGCCTTGTCGTGCTCGGCGAGCCAGGCCACGACCGCCGCGTGGTCGGTCTTGGCGCCGGGGCCCGCGTCCGCGAACGTCTTCTCCGCCTCCCGCGCCAGCGTCCGCGCGCGGGCGTCGTCCTCTCCGAGCAGCGCGCGGGCCAGCAGGAACTGCGACTCCGCGAGGCGTTGCTTGGCGACGCTGCTGCCGGTCCGGAGCGCGACCGCGCGCTCGAGCAGCGGCCGCGCCTTCTTGGCCTCGCCGAGCGCCAGGTGCGCCTCGCCGAGGTCGGTCAGATCGAAGGCGAGGTCGGGGTGCTTGGGTCCGAGCGCGGCCTCCTCGATGGCGAGCGCGCGCTCGAGGAGGCCCACCGCGAGCTTCGGCGCCCCCTCCTTGATCTCGACCTTCGCGAGGTTCTGCAGCCACACCGCGAGCCGCGGGTGCTTGGGCCCGAGCGCCTTCTCCCCCTGCGCGACGGCGCGCTCGCAGTGCACCCGTGCCTTCTTGAGGTCGCCCGCGCGCAGGTGCGCGAGGCCGAGGTTGTTCTCGATCTGCCCGATGTTGGCGTGCGCGGCGCCGAACGTGGCGAGCTCGATCGCGAGCACCTTCTCCAGCAGGGGGATCGCCTCGAGGGGCCGCCCGGCGCGCACGTACGCCATGGCGAGGTTGGCCTGGGCCTGGGCCACGTCGGGGTGCTGGTCGCCGAGTGCCTTGGTGCGCACCGCCACGACCTTCGCGTAGGCGTCGATGCTCGCGGCGTGGTCCCCGCGCATCGAGGCGATCATCGCGCGGACCTCGATCAGCGAGGCCACGTCGGGGTGGCTCGGGCCGAACCGCGCCTCCGCCAGCACGAGCGCGCGGCGGATGGCGTCCTCCGCCGCCGGGTACGCCGCGAGCTGCCGGTGGGCCCGCGCGAGCTCGGCGAGCAGTTCCACGCGCTCGGGCACGAAGGCCTCGTCGTGGGTGGCGATCCCGAGCGCCTCGTCGATCACCGGCACGGCCGCGGCGTACTCCCCGCGCGCGCGCCGGGTGGTGCCGAGGGCGAGGGCGAGGGCGAGCCGCGCGCGGATCGGCTGTCCCGCGCGCTCGATCGCGGCGCGCGCCCGGGCCTCGTAGAGCCGTGACTCGTCGTGCTTCTCCAGCTTCGAGCCCGCCGTCAGCGTCAGCCACGCCCAGAGCTCCGCGGCGACCGTGTCGTGCTTGCCGGCCTCGGCGCGGCTCACCGCCTCGAGGAACGTCTCGCGGGCCGCCGCGAAGCTCCCGAGCGAGATCTCGAGGCGACCACGGAGGAACAGCGCCTCGGCCTGCACGGGCCGGTAGCCCACGGCCTGCGCGCGCAGCGCGGCGCGGGTCGCGATGGCGAGGCCCTCGGCGTAGCGGGCGGCGAGGTAGGCGACCTCGCCGCTCGAGAGCTCCACGCGGATGGCCTCGATCTCGCTGCGGCCGCTGCCCTTGGGCAGAGGCACCGGCGTCGAGAGGTTGGCCACGTCGGCGCAGCCGAGCACGTCGCCGAGGCCGAGCACGGCGCGGGGCGCCTGGACCGCCGTCTTGGCGTCGGCGCGGCCCAGCAGGGTGACGAGGGCGCGCAGCTCCTCCTTGCGCTGGTCGAGGCACT
This sequence comes from uncultured Polyangiales bacterium, assembly GCA_964624885.1. Classification (GTDB taxonomy): domain Bacteria; phylum Myxococcota_A; class Polyangia; order Polyangiales; family JADJMO01; genus JADJMO01. Next base: position 4,055 of record CAZUZY010000555.1, read on the forward strand.
GCATCCGCAGATCGAGCAGCGCCTCCGACTGCTCGCCGCTGACCCGGGTCGCCCGGCAGGCCGTGACGCGCATGGTCCGGATCGCGGTCGCGTACGCGTCGAGCGCGGGCTCCAGGCGGAGCAGGACCTCGGCCGCGACGGCGGGTGCGGTCGCGCGCAGGTGGTCACCGACCTGCTTCTTGGTGGCGCCGTCCCAGACGCCCGCGAGCGGGTCCGGGGTGTCGGGGCAGGGGTTGGGGGGCGCGGCCGGGGGGCGCCGACCGAGCAGCCCGATCGGGATCGTGGCGAGGATCAACACCAGCAGGGCGAGGGCCAGCCGCAGCTCGCGTCGCGGCGCCGAGAGCGCCTCGGCGAGGGGCGCGAGCGAAGGAAAGCGCCGCTCGGGATCGGGGTCGAGCGCGCGGCGGAGCGCGTTGCGGACCC
>CAZUZY010000556.1:0-4476 GCA_964624885.1 uncultured Polyangiales bacterium
GGCGCCGCCGCGCGGCCTGGCCCCGAGGGGGTGGCGGCGGCCCGTGGAGGCGGCCGCTCCCCGCGCGCACGCGCTCACTTGATCGGGATCGCGTGCTGCGTGCCCGGGACGGCGAACGTGAGGACCGGCGGCTCGGCGCTGGTCCAGGTGACCGTGCTCCGCCACACCGAGTAGCTGTTCGGCACCACCACCTCTTCGATCGGCGACACGGTCGCGTGCTGCGGCCCCGTGATGGTCAGCACCGCGCCGTGGAGCGACGCGCCTCCGTCGGCCTCGAGCCGCACGAACAGCTTGCGCTGCTTGGGGGTCGCGCCGGGATCGACCTGCACCTGGAAGTGGACCCGGCCGGCATCCTTCGCGTCGATGGCGAGCGTGGCGACGGGCCCTTCGGCCGAACGCTTGCACGAGAGCAGGTGCGACTGCCCGGGCATCATGAACAGCTCGTGCGCCGGGTCGACCGCGAACGGGGCCGCGTCGAGCTTGCACAGCGCGACGTCGGGGTAGAACACGCTGCGCGGGCGCGCCACGCGATCCAGGAACTGGATCCGCGCGACCTGCAGGGTCTGCGGTGCACCCTCGACGCTCTCGAGCCCCGCCGCGTCGAGGGACGTCACGAACAGGGTCGTCAGCGCCGGCTTCACGGAGATCTTGGCAACGGCGGGGTCGTCGGCCACGACGTCCAGCTCGGCGCCCGCCGCGATCGCGCGGACGTGCACGTGCCCGGTGGGCAGCAGCGCCGTCAAGGGCACCTCGTCGGCGCGCGTGAGCACGAGGTCGCGCGTGAGCGGCGGCGGGTCGGCGGGGAGAGCCGCGATCGCGCCGCCCTTCTTGCCGGCCGCGATCGCCATCCCCTTGCCCGCCGCGATGGCCTTGCCCTCGTGGCTCGCGGCCCCGCTCCACACCGAGATGCGCGTGCCCTTGCCGTCGACCGTGACGCGGGCGCGGCCGGCGATCATGGTCTTGCCGGCGGCGGTCGAGACCGCGACGTCCGAGGCCCGCACGCCTCCCTTCAGCACCCGCACGCCCCCGCCCTCGAGGACGAGCTCGGTCCCCGTGTCGGCCTCGACGTGTCCCTTCTCGAGGACCAGCCGAGCCCCGCCCGTCACGGTGATCTTGGCGCCGTCGGCGAGGAAGGTCTTGCCGCCGTGCACCAGCGACGCCGAGGCGGAGAACACGCCTTCGATGCGGGCGTCGGCGACGACGAAGGGATCGGGGGTGCCCGGGCCACCCTCGAAGTGCGTCGTGTAGACCTTCGCCGCCTTCAGCGGGCCCTTGAAGAGGAACTCGCCAGCGCCGGGCCCGGCCACGAACCCGTGCACGGCCTTGGCCTGCGCCGGGTCCGGCACGACCTCGGTGAGCACCAGCTCCTTCGCCCCGAGCGCCGAGCTGCTGACGGGTCCTCCGGGCGCCGAACAGGACCAACTGCAGGCGCCTTGCACGACCAGCGGCTTCGCGCTGGGCCAGAAGCCGAGCGGCACCTCGGGGTGCGCCGAGCACCCTCCGACGCACGTGGCCTCCGCACGCCCCGTCACCCCCGTCACCAGAGCCAGCACCCCCGAGACCCACCACCGACGCATGCTCGTCAACGCCCTCGGGAGCGCGGGCTTACACCTCTCCGCTACCGCACGGCGTCGGTCGGCGGGACCAGGAACAGCACCGTGCGCTGATCGAGCTTCACCGCGCCAGGCATGCCGAGGACGTCGATGAAGGCGTTGTAGAACTGCGCGACCGGCTTCGGCGGCACGGTGGTGTTCGACTGCGGGATGACCTCGAAGCACACCGGGACGCCCACCTTCACGCCGACGAACGTGTCGTCGACGCCGTCGCCATCGGTGTCCTTGGTGGCGCCGGCCGGGCAACCGGCGGCGGTGTCGCCTTCCTTCATCGCGCGGAGGGCCTTGATGAACTTGGACGCGTCGACGGGCGCGCCCCCCGCCTCGAGCGGCGGGTTGGCCGGGTCGTTCGACCAGGTGGCGGTCACGTCGAAGACGCTGCCCGCGCTGATGGCCTTGATGGCGTTGACGATGCCGGTCGTCACGTCGCACGTGCCGCTGAAACCGCAGGAATACCGGTAGTTGAGCCGGCAGGTGCCGCCCGGGCCGGTCGGCGCGCGCCCCTTGCCGCCGATGTCCGTGCAACAGGCCCCCGAGCCACCGGCCGCGCAGGTGCCGAACGCGGCAGGCGGGAGGTTCGACTTGGTCGCGTCGGAGAGCTCGTTGCCCTGGTCCTCGGGGCCGTACTCCTCCATCAGCTCGACGAAGCGCGCGTTCTGCTTGAGGAACGCGGCCTTCACCGTGGTCATGGTCGGCGTGGAGAACGAGTAGGCGTCGCCCGCCGGGTCGTGCCAGTCGACGTCCGTGATCAAGGTGACCACGGGGAGCGCGCCGGGGCGGAAGTCCACGCCGCCGGTCGTGCCCGCAGCTGGCGTGTGCTTGGGGACGCTGCCGCCCGACCAGGTGAGCGCCTCGCCGGTGAGCAGGTGCTGCATGGCGGGGATCTGCGACTCGGGGCCGTCGTTGCCGCAGTGGGTCTCGAGCTTGTTGGCGGCGTCCTGGGCCTTCTTGAGGTCGGTCGTGACGACCTGGATCACGCCCACCGGGAGATCGCCGGGCAGCGCGCTGCCGCAGCTCGGATCGCCGTACGGGTCGAAGGGGTAGTCGTCGTGGTAGGCGACCGCCATGCCGACGCTCGGGATGGCCTTGGTGAGCGCGGGGAAGATGGTGGTCGACAGCGAGGCCTTGAGGCCGTCGATCTGGCCGCCCATCGACCCGGTCGTGTCCATGAGGAACGCGACGTCGACCTGCTTGATGTTGGTGCCGAACTTCAGGACGTCCTTGTCGGGGCTCGGCTTGCCCAGGTAGGGCACCGTGAAGAAGAAGTCGCCCGTGCCCGGCTTGTCCGCGGCGCGCCGCAGCGCGACGATGGTGAGGTTGGTGGCGGACGCGCGCCCGTCGGCGTTGGCACGGACGATCGTGGTGAGGCCCTTCACGCCGCTCGGCAGCTTGTCGACCGAGGTGAACGTCGCACCGGCGAACGACCCGAGACCGGTGTCTTCGACCGTGAACGTGGCGGTCCCCGACACGTCCACCGTCGATCCGTCCTTGGCGAGGTAGGTCGCCTTGTACGTCTGGGTGGCCGGGGTGGCGGGCGTCGTCGTCGTGTCGATGACGATGACCGCGTTGAGTGGCGTGAGGTCGAGGCCGTCGAGGCTCGGCGAGCCGTCGGGCGCCTCGGCGCCGGTGTCGAGGGTGATGCCCCCGTCGCTCCCGCCGTCGAGCACCCCCGGGTCGACGTCCTTCGAGGCGCCGCAACCGCCGACGAGCGCGAACAGGAGACCGGTGGGCAGCGAGAGCAGCGAACGACGACGAAGCATGACAAGCCTTTCCGAGACGCCGGCGCGGCCTCCCGACGCGCTGAGTGTTCGGGAGCCCGGCACCAGGGTCAAGCGTCAACGCGGGCGGCGCACCCCGAGCTGCTGCATCTTGTGGGTGAGCGTGCGTATCGGCATACGCAGCCGGCGCGCGGCCTCGGTCTGGTTGCCGCCCGCCGCGGCCAGAGCCTCCTCGATCAAGCGCCGCTCGTAGGCCTGGGTGTGGGCCCGCACGCGGTCGGCGAAGCCCTCGTCGGTGGTGGGTCCGAGCGGGGGCGCGCTCGGCGTCGGGCCGTGACCGCGCACGCGATCGGGCAGGTCGTCGACGCCGACCGACGTCTCCCGAGCGACCACGACGGCCCGCTCGACGACGTTGCGGAGCTCCCGCACGTTGCCGGGCCACGCGTAGTCCACGAGCGCGCGGAGGGCCTCGTCCGTGAAGCCGCGCACGCTGCGACCGTTCTCGCTCGCCGCGCGGGCGAGGAACGCCTGCGCCAGCGCCGGCACGTCCTCGCGGCGCTCGCGCAGCGGCGGCAGCGCGAGGACCACGGCGTTCAGGCGGTAGAGCAGGTCGGTCCGGAACGTGCCCGCCGTGGTCATGGCCTCGAGGTCGCGGTGGGTGGCGGCGACCACGCGCACGTCGACCTCGATCTCGCGATCGCTGCCGAGGCGCGAGATCCGGCGGGTCTCGAGCACCCGGAGCAGCGCCGCCTGCGCCGCCGGCGACAGCTCGCCCACCTCGTCGAGGAACACCGTCCCCCCCTGGGCCTGCTCGAAGACGCCCTTGTGCGCGCGGTCCGCGCCGGTGAACGCGCCCTTCTCGTGGCCGAAGAGGGCGCTCTCCAGCAGCGTGCCCGGCAAGGCGCCGCAGTTGAGGCTCTTGAACGAGCCGACACGCCCGCTCTGCGCGTGCACCGCCTCGGCCACGCGCTCCTTGCCGGCGCCCGTCTCACCGAGCACGAGGACCGGCAGCGTCGTCGTCGCCACCTGCGCCAGCGTCTCGTGGACGGCGCGCAGCACCGGGCTCTCCGACACGACGTCGAGCGCGCGTGGGGGGCGACTCGGGCGACTCGGCGCGCTGTCCGGCAGCGGGCCCTCGACGGCCC
>CAZUZY010000557.1:0-4476 GCA_964624885.1 uncultured Polyangiales bacterium
GTTCCTGCACGCGCGCCGCGAGGCGATGCCGGCGCTGTTCGCGCGGGCCGCCACCGACCCGACCCTCGACCGCCTCGAGGATTCGATTCGCGAGTCCTTCGACGAGGCGGGCACCCTCGCCGACCACGCGAGCCCCGAGCTGCGCGCGCTGCGGGCCGAGCACGGCGCTTCGCGGGCCCGCATGATCTCGCGCATCGAGGAGCTGATGCGCCGCTACGCGCACGTGCTCCGCGACTCGTTCTGGACCGAGCGGGAGGGCCGCTACGTGCTCCCCGTGCGCAACGACGCGCACGAGCGCTTCCCGGGCATCGTCCACGCCTCGTCGAGCTCGGGGGCCACGCTGTTCGTCGAGCCGCGGGTGCTGGTGCCGCTCGGCAACCGCCTGAAGGTCCTCGAGGGCGACGTGCGGCGCGAAGAGGAGCGCATCTACGCGAGCCTCACCGCCCGGGTCGCCGAGAGCCTGCCCAGCGTCGGCGCGGCGATCGACGCGGTCGCCATCGCCGATCTGCGCGCCGCCTCGGCGCGGTTCGCGCGCGACCTGCGGCTGAACTTCCCCGAGCGATCGGAGCACGCCGCGGCCAGCTTCTCGGCCGATCTGCTCGGCCTGCGGCACCCGCTGCTCGCCCTCGACCACCTCGAGGGGCACGGCCCGGCCGTCGTCCCGAGCGACATCCGCGTGGCCGCCGGCCAGGCGCTGATCGTCAGCGGGCCCAACGCCGGCGGCAAGACGGTGGCGCTCAAGGCGCTCGGATTCGCCGCGGCCATGTTGCGGTCGGGCCTGCCGATCCCCGCCAAGGAGGGCTCTCGGCTCGGCCTGGTCGAGGTGGTCCTCTCCGACGTGGGCGACGACCAGTCGCTGCAGAAGTCGCTCTCCACGTTCAGCGCCCACGTCGTCAACCTCGCGCACCTGCTCGACGAGGCGCGCCCCGGGGCGCTCGTGCTGCTCGACGAGCTCGCCGGAGGCACCGACCCGCGCGAGGGCGAGGCGCTCGCCGCCGCTGTGCTCGACGGCCTCTGCCGGCGGGGCGCGGCCGTCGTGGCCACCACGCACTACGAGGGCCTCAAGGCGCTCGCGCTCGGCGATCCACGCTTCGCCAACGCCTCCGTGGGGTTCGACACGACGACCCTGATGCCCACCTTCCAGCTCGCCATCGGCGTCCCCGGCGCCTCGAGCGCGCTCGCGGTGGCGCGGCGGTTCGGGATCCCTTCGCTCGTGATCGAGCGCGCCGAGGCGTACCTCGGCGGCGCCCACCGCTCGTTCGAGGACACGGTGCGGGCCCTCAACGACGAGCGGCGCGCCCTCGAGCTCGCGCGCGCCGCCGCCGAAGACGACCGCGAGAAGGCCCAGGCGCTCCGCGAGGAGCTCGAGGACGAGCTCGCCCGCGCGCGCGCCCGCGATCGCCGCGCGATGGAGAAGGAGGCCGAGGCGTTGCTCTCCTCGCTCCGCCGCGCGCGCGACGATCTGCGCGCCGCCCAGGCCCGCCTGCGCACCAAGAAGCCCGACGCCGAGGGGCTTCGCGAGGCGGACAAGCTGCTCGACGCGGTCGCCAGCAAGGTGGCCATCGGCGGCGAGCTCGCCGAGCTCGTGAGCGAAGACCGCGGGCCGGAGCGCGAGCCGAGCGAGCCCCAGGGGCCGCTGCCCAAGGGCACCAAGGTGTGGCTCTCGCGGCTGCGCACCCAGGCCGAGGTCATCGAGCTCGTGTCCGACACGCAGGTCCGCGTCTCGGCGGGGGCCCTCAAGCTCACCGTCGCGCGGGCCGATCTGCGGGTGCTCGCGGCCCCCCGCGACGACGCGCGCGGCGTGCTCCGACAGGGGCGCGCCTCGCTCCCCCGCCTGCGCTCGAGCCACGGCAACGCGAGCGCCGAGCCCGCGCGCGATTCGCTCCCCGCCTTCGAGGGCGCCGAGAGCCTGCCTGCCCTGCAGACCAGCGAGAACACCTGCGATCTGCGCGGGCTGCGGGTCGACGACGCCTGGCCCATGCTCGAGACCTTCCTCGACCGCGCCCTCCACGACAACCAGCGGGTCGCGTTCGTCGTGCACGGCCATGGCTCGGGCGCCATCCGCGATCACGTCCGCGAGCAGCTCTCCAAGTCTCGGTACGTCGCGCGGTTCCGACCGGGCCACACCGGTGAAGGCGGCGATGGCGTGACGGTGGTGTGGCTTTCGTGAGATCCTGACGGGGTGCGCGCGCTTCCTCTGCTCCTCGCTCTCACCCTCGGTTGTGTGACCCTCGGCTCGGCGGCCGCCGGCTGCAGCTCTTCGTCGTCCGAGGCGCCTGCCCCCAGCGACGGCGGCGCCGACACGGCGGACGCCTTCGACGCGACGCCGCCCCTGGTGAAGCAGGGCGACGCCCCCTACGAGAAGCCGGGCCCCGCGCCGGTCGGCGTGGCCTCGTCCAAGGTCGAGGACACCGTGCGCGGCCGGAGCCTGCCGTTGACCGTGTGGTACCCCGCGACCGAGGACGCGCGGGCCGCTGCGACCACCGGCTTGCCGATCGAATCGCTCGCCGGTGACCAGAAGGACGCCTACGCCAAGCTGCTCGTCGCCGAGAAGGCGGGCTGCGCGAACCGCACCGCGCACGCCGCGCTGGACGCCACGCCGGCCGCCGGCGGGCCCTTGCCGACCCTCGTGTTCTCGCACTGCCACTCGTGCACGCGTCTCTCGGTGGAGACCATGGCCGAGCGCCTCGCGAGCCACGGCTTCCTCGTCGTCGCCGTCGATCACCAGGGCAACACCCTCTGGGACGCGCTCGCCGGCAAGTCGGCCGAGCTCTCCGGCGCGTTCCTCGCCGTCCGCGCCGCGGACGTGCAGTTCGTGCTCGACAAGGTGCTCGACGGCACGGCCTTGCCCAAGAGCCTCGACAAGCGCCCCGATCCGACCAAGGTGGGCGTGTTCGGCCACAGCTTCGGCGGCGCCACCACCGGCCTCGTCCTCGCGCGCGACACCCGCTTCCGCGCCGGTCTCGCCATCTTCGCGCCCATGGAGAACGACCTGCTCCCGCCCGCCAAGATGGCCGAGATCAAGGTGCCCGCGGGGTTCCTGCTGGCGCGCGAGGACAACAGCATCAGCGAGATCGGCAACAACATCATCCGCTCCAACTTCAAGCTCGGTGCACCGCCGCTGTTCCTCTTCGAGATCGCGGACGCGGGCCACTGGTCGCTGGCCGACATCGACGGGCTGCACACGTTCCAGGCTGGCTGCGGCGTCGCGGAGCGTCAGACCGAGCCCGGGACGCCGTTCGTGTATCTCGACCCGCCGGGCGCTCGCGCCCTCGGCGCCTCGTACGTGACCGCGTTCTTCTCGGCCACCCTCCGCGCCGACGCGGCCGCGAAGGCCTTCCTCACGGCGAAGCACCCCTCGGGGCTCGTGGACGCGAAGGCGCGCGAATGAGAGACCCGCTGCGCGAATCGTCGACCCGCCTGCCGGTCGGGCGCAGCGGCGTCCATGTCCAGGCTTCGGCCGTGCGCGCGCGCGAAGCCTACGTGCAGGCCGTCCACGGCGGGCTCGCGGCGGTGCAGCGCGTCCGCGCGATGGCGACGACCGAGCTGCGCGCCCTCCTGGTCGCCCCCGACGCTCGCGGGTGGGTCGACTACGAGCTGTTCGTCGAGGCGGTCGGTCTGGTCGACCGCTGCTTCGGCCGCGGCGATCTCGCGCTCGCCTGGGAGGCCGGCCGGTTCGCCGCCTCGCACGACGTCGGCCTCGTGCGCTCGCTCTTCGTCCGCGCGGTCTCGCCGGCCACCATGATGTCGCTCGCGGCCAGCGTGTGGAGTCGTCACTACGACGCCGGCAAGCTCGTGGTCAAGCCGCAGGGGCGCACGGGTCTCTCGCTCGAGATCGCCGACTTCCCCGCCACCCATCGCGCCCACTGTCTGTCGGTGGGGGGCTGGTTGCTCGGCACCCTCGAGCAGGGCCCCCGCACGCACTCGCGGGTCGAGGAGCGGGCGTGTCGCGCGCTTGGTCAGCCGTCGTGTTCCTTCGACCTCCACTGGTCCGAGTAGCTCACTGGACCGTGATGCGGGGCTCGTCGTTGAAGTCGCCCCGCAGTGTGAGCGTGCCCGAGGGCAGCAGCGTGACCTTGCGCTCGAAGGACTCCCCGAGTCCGCGGGGTCGGAACACGACCCGGTGCTCGCCAGCAGTGGTCGAGTAGGTCTTGGGCGTCTCGCCGATCGCCTTGCCGTCGATCTCGATCCTGGCGGGCGGGCTCGAGAGGAGCACGAGCGTGCCCTGGGCCACGCTCGCGCTGGTCGAGGGCTTGGTCGACGGGGTGGGAGGGCTGGAGGCCGTGGCGACGACGCTGGACGAGACGCTGGGCGCACCGACCTCGCTGGCGGTGGGAGGGGCCGCGGCGTCGCTCGGGCCGACCGGCGTCCCGCCCTCGCGGCGGAGGAAGAGGAACGCTCCGGCGGCCAGGGCGGCGAGGGCCAGCGCGAGGACCACGCGGGAGGCGCCGGCCGAGGCCGCGGGTGGTGGCTCGG
>CAZUZY010000558.1:0-4465 GCA_964624885.1 uncultured Polyangiales bacterium
CGACAGCTCGCGCACCAGGTTCTCGGTGTAGAGGCCGTTCTGTCCTTCGCCGTCGGAGGCAACGTTGCCGGGCGAGGTGGCATAGGCCAGCAGGCTGCCGACCGGCGCGTCGAACTGCGAGAGCCCTTTTTGCTCGGGCCGATAGGATTTGCCGAAAGGATTGTTGCGGCAGGCGTCGAGGATGACGACGAAGGTCTTGTCCTTGGCGGCACTCAGCTGCCCGAGCAGCAGGCCGAGATCGACGCAGCGCTGCTTCATGTCTTCCTGTTTTTCGACCACCGCATCGACCGGCAGCAGGTAGTTGCGCCAGTCGAGCTGGGCGCCGTGGCCGGCATAGTAAAACACCACCAGCTTGGTTTCCGGCCTCCTAACCGCCGTGCCAAAGCTCTCGATGGCGGCCATCATTTCGGCGCGGCTGGCGTTGAGGCGGGAATCCACGGTAAAGCCGGCCCGAGTGAACAAACCGGTAACCGCTTTGGCATCATTGGCCGGATTGACCAGCGGCGCGTCCCGGTAGGCGCTGTTGCCGATGATCAAGGCCAGCCGAGAGGGGTCATTGGCAGCCCAGCCGTGTCCGCAGTACAGTGCCGGCGGCAGTAAGGCGAGTGTCTGGAGAAAATGCCTGCGTGTGGTCATTTCTGCTCTCCCGGAAACACGTTTGCGGGAACGACGAACGACTCATGCTACCCAATGCTCTATGCGAATGCAATTGCCTTGGCCGGGACCAGACAGCCGGAAGTCGGCGCTGGGGACACGGCGATATGGCCAGCAAAACGGAGGCCGCGGTCCAAAGTGGTCCCCGTTTTCTAAGCTGCGGGCCCGGCTTCAGCGTCGCTACCTATGCCTGGCCCGTTACCAGGACATCTTCTTCATAGGTCAAGGTGGCAAACAAGTCGTCCAGCGTCTCTTCACGTCGAATCAACTCAACCCGTCCATCCGCACGGAACAGCAGCTCCTTGGGGCGCGCCTTGCCGTTGTAGTTGAAGCCCATGGCGTGACCGTGGGCGCCGGTGTCATGGATATAGAGGATATCGCCATCCGCGATGCGAGGCAGCGGGCGCTGGATGGCAAACTTGTCGTTGTTCTCACACAATGATCCGGTTACATCGACGGTTTCATCGTGCCCCTGCTTCCCCAGTACGCTGATGTGGTGATAGGCCCCGTACATGCCGGGGCGCATGAGCGCGGACATGCAGGCATCGACCCCGATATAGGTACGATAAATCTCCTTGCGATTGATCGCACGGGTGACCAGCACGCCATGGGGGCCGGTCATATAACGTCCGCTCTCGACAAACAGCTTTGGGGCATAAGCGTGCTGTGCCTTGAAGGCGTCAAACAGCGCCGTGATCTCCGCCGCCATTGATTCAATATCCAGTGGGGCATCTTCCGGTTTGTAGGGAATGCCCAGCCCGCCGCCGATATTGATGAACTCGAAGCGGATACCCAGCTCGCCCGAAATCCAAGTAACAATTTCCAGCAGCATGCGGGCGGTCTCAACCATGTAGCTGTAATTGCGATCATTGGAAGCCAGCATGGTATGGAGCCCAAAACGGCTTGCCCCCCTGGCCTTGGCGAGACGGTAGGCGTCGAGCAATTGATCGTGGGCGACACCGTACTTGGCCTCCACCGGTGTGCCGATGATGCTGTTGCCGGTACGGCGCTCCCCGGGGTTATAGCGGAAGCAGATCAGCTCCGGCATCCGCGGCACCTTGTCGACCAGGGAGATGTCATCCAGGTTGAGTACGCAGCCCCCATCGGCGCCAGCCGCCAGAAAATCGGCCTGGCTGGTGTTGTTGGAGGTGAACATGATCCCCTCGCCGGTGACGCCCGCCTGGCGGCTGAGCGTCAGTTCGGCCACCGAGCTGCAATCGAAGCCAAAGCCCAATGACTTCATGATCTGCATGATGCGCGGGTTGGGCAGGGCCTTTACCGCAAAGAACTCGCGGAATCCATCGATGCCGGAAAAGGCCTGGTTCAGCGCCTCGCCGGTTTCGCGAATGCCCTTTTCATCATAGATATGAAAGGGCGTACCGTAGTGCTCGACAATGGAAGCCAGAACAGGTGTCAGGCGATGTTCGAAATCTTTTGCAATGGGCATGTTGTTTCATACTCTTGTGTATTGGACGGTGATCAAGCGTTCCGGCAAAAATGCCAGCGGCCCGATCAAAGTACGGCGCTGATGCGCTCCATCGCCTCTTGTACATTTTCAAAACTGTTGAAGGCGCTGATTCGAATATAGCCTTCGCCGCACTTGCCAAAACCGGCGCCGGGGGTGCACACCACTCCGGCCTCGTTGAGGAGCTTGTCGAAGAACACCCAGGAGTCGCTCTTGCCGTCGATCCAGATGTAAGGCGAATTATCGCCACCGATGCAGGCATAACCCAGCGCCGTCATCTTTTCACGGATATACCTGGCGTTATTCAGATAGTAGGCAACCAGCTGTTTGACCTGTGCCTGCCCCTGCGGAGTGTAGATGGCTTCGGCCGCGCGCTGAATCGGGTAGGAGACCCCGTTGAACTTGGTGGTATGCCGACGATTCCACAACGCATGCAAAGCAACGACCTCGCCCGATTCGGTATAGGCCATGCACTCTTTCGGGACGACGGTATAGGCACAGCGGGTACCGGTGAAGCCCGCCGTCTTGGAGTAACTGCGGAATTCCACGGCCACTTCACGCGCCCCTTCCACCTCATAGATCGAGTGCGGAAGGGCGTCATCGGTGATAAAGGCTTCATAGGCCGCATCAAACAGAATCAGCGCCTTGTTGGCCTTGGCATAATCCACCCACTGCTTCAGCTGCGCCTTGGTAGCCGTTACGCCGGTCGGGTTGTTGGGAAAGCAGAGATAGATCAAATCAACGGGCTGCGTTGGCAACGCCGGAATAAATCCGTTCTCCCTGTTTCCGTCCAGGTAGAACAGGCCATCATAACGCCCGGTCTCCTTGTTCCATTGGCCGGCGCGACCAGCCATGACATTGGTATCGACATAGACGGGATAGACGGGATCGGTCACGGCCACCTTGCAGTCAAGCGAGAATATTTCCTGGAAATTGCCGGTGTCGCATTTGGCGCCATCGCTGACAAAAACCTCATCCGGCTGAACATTGGCGCCGCGGGCCTGGAAATCGAATTTGGCGATCGCCTCGCGCAAAAAGTCATAGCCCTGCTCCGGCCCATAGCCACGGAACGTGCCATCACCGGCCATCTCGTCGGTGGCGGCATGCAGTGCCTTGATGCAGGCATCGGGCAAGGCCCGGGTCACATCCCCAATACCCAGTTTGATCAATTTCTTGCCGGGATTGGCCTTCTGAAAGGCGGCGACCCGCTTGGCAATATCAGAGAACAGGTAGGAGGCCTGCAATTTCCGGTAATTCTCGTTAATCCTGATCATTCAACACCCCAAACATACAGGGCCAGAACAATCTGGCCACTATTCATAATAACAACGGGATAAAACTACATGGCGCGGTACAGCACAAAGCTGTATCGAACCAGTTGAGCGGTCATGTCCTGCAATGGGCCAAGGATTTCCGCCGTAGTTTGAGACGCGTAGTATAAGACATGGGCTCGCGGCTGGCCAAGTCGCATGGCGGCGGGGATGGAGACAAAAAACGGGGACCGCAGTCCCCGTTTGTACTCACTGAATCAGTGATGTGCTGCCTTAGTCTTCGTACTTGAAAGACATCGAAACGCGGGCGCGATAGGCCACCACCTTGCCGTTCTCGATCTTCATGTCCAGTTTCGTCACTTCCGCGACACGCAGGTCGCGCAAGGTCTTGGCGGCCGATGCAATGGCCGAACTCGCGGCATCTTCCCAGGAAACAGGACTGGAACCTACCACCTCGACGATCTTGTAGACGGGATTATCGTTCTTGGATTTCTTTGCCATGGTTGCCTCCGGAAAATTGATTTGTGCCGAGTTTTGACCTCGACTGGCTCCATCATAGCCCATTCGAATAGGCTGCCGGTGGCCGGCTCTGCAGGGCCGTGCCTCAGCCGCCGGCGATGATCGGCACCAGGCGCACCTGGTCACCGCTCTTGAGCGCTCGGCCGAGTTCCCCGGACAGCACCATTTCGCCATTGACCGTCACGTTCCAGGTCGGATCGTCGAGCGCCGCGTGGGCCTGGGGCAGGTGGCGGCGCAGCGCCGTGCGCAGTTCGCTGACGTTGGCCACCGACTCATCGATGACGATGGACTTTTCCGGCGCGCCGGGCAGCGGTTTTGGCAGTTCGACGCGCAGCGCAAAGCCGGTCGCGGCCAGCGCCAGTTTGTTATGCCAATCGGCATGCGGCACGCCTTCGCTGTTGAGGCCGGTCAGTGCGTAGAAGCGCGCCTTCATGGCCTCGAACTCGCGGCGGTCGATCTTCTCGCCCTTGAACGGGCCGTTGTCGATGGCTTCGTCGAACCAGCGCGCGGGCAGGGTGTCGTCCCTGGCGCGCAGGCCGAGGCGGAAATTCAGCAT
>CAZUZY010000559.1:0-4427 GCA_964624885.1 uncultured Polyangiales bacterium
CAGCGCTCCTGCAGCGGCTCGCCGGCGAGCGTCACCTCGACGCACGCATGCCCCTCGCGCAGGCGCTCGCCCGGCTCGGCGCCGGGGATGCGGCGCTGCCCCACGTCGTCCGCTTCCTCGGGGTGCCCGAGCTGCCCCCGGGTGGCGGCGACACGCTCCTCGCGCTGTTGACCGGGCGCGCGGTGCCGTGGATGACGCGGCCCCCGGAGCCCGTCGTGCAGGGCAAGCTGGTGGTCACGGTCGGCAAGGCGGGGGCCTATCGCGTCGTGGTCCTCGGCGTGCCCGTCGATGCCGCGGTCGAGCTGACCGTCGACGGGACGAAGGTCCCCGTGCAGTCCACCGCGGCCGGTCCGGTCGCGGAGCTCCCGTCGCGGCCGATCGGGCCACTCACCCTCGGGTGGCTGTCGACCGCCAAGGTCCGCGGGCTGGCGCTCATCCCGCGCGTCGCGGACCTCCCTCCGCCGAAGGCCGACCGCGGGCTCGAGGACCCTTGACCCGCCTCGCCGTGTTGCACGCGGAGATCCACGCGTGTCGCGCGTGCCCGCGCCTCGTCGCCCATCGCGAGGCCGTGGCGATCGAGAAGCGCCGCGCCTACCGCGACGAGACCTACTGGGGGCGGCCCGTCGCCGGCTTCGGGGACCGCCGCGCCCCCCTGGTCGTCGTGGGCCTCGCGCCGGGCGCGCACGGCGCGAACCGCACCGGCCGCGTGTTCACCGGCGATCGCTCCGGCGACTTCCTCTACGCCGCGCTCCACCGCGCGGGCCTCGCGAACCAGGCGGAGAGCTCCGGACGCGGAGACGGACTCGCGCTCCACGGTGCCTACGTGCTCTGTCCCGTCCGCTGCGCTCCCCCCGACAACGCGCCACTCCCTGACGAGATCGAGGCGTGCAGCGGCTTCTTCGACCGCGAGATCGCGCTCCTGCCTCGCCGACGACGGTTCCTCGCGCTCGGCGCCCTCGGCTTCTCCGCGGTCCTCGACCACCTCGCGCGGTGTGGCGTGGCGCTGCCGACGCCGAGGCCCCGGTTCGGGCACGGCGTGGCCGCGCAGTGCGGGCCCTACTGGCTGCACGCGAGCTACCACGTGAGCCAGCAGAACACGCAGACCGGGCGCCTCACCCCGGCGATGTTCGACGAGGTGCTGCGCGCGGCGATGGAGTGAAGCTCGGGGACCCCAGTGCCTCAGGGACCCCAGTGCTTCAGGGACCCCAGTGCACGAGGAACACGAGCGCGACACCGATGCCGAGCCCGAGCACCATCGAGCCGGCGAGGCCGGCGCGGGTCCACATCGGGGCGGTCTGGCCCTCACCGCGCGCCTTGGGCTCGCCGGTCGCGAGCATGAACAGGCCCCCGAGCAGCAGGATCGGCGCGATGCCGAGCAGGTACGGGTAGTAACGGTTGAGGACGAAGATGAGGACGAAGTTGCCGGCCGCGAGCAGCAGGCCGAGGCCCATCGCGGCGAGCGCGACGAGGCGGGGGTTGCCGAAGCCTTCACCCGTGGTGACCGCCGAGACGAGGGCGCCCGGCGACAGATCCTTCATGTTGAAATCGCTCATGGGGGCGAACGTACGATCGCCGAGGCTCAGCTGTCACCCGGGCTGATCGGACCAGGCGCGCGAGGCGAGGACGGGGTAGGCCCCGTGGGGTTCGAACCCACGACCAACGGATTAAAAGTCCGCTGCTCCACCGACTGAGCTAGGGGCCCTCGAAGTCGAGGGTTGTACTGCCCATTTCTCGTTCCGTCGAGGTGCGGTGCGTGGCTCGCGGCGAGAAGTGCGGTACGAAAGGGGGTGCGCATCGCTCCCTGGCTCGTCGTCCTCGCCGTCGGTTGTGGTCGGCCGGGCGCGCGCGCGCCCGAAGCCACCGGCGTCACCGTGACCCGCAACCTCGTGTGGGACGGCAAGCAGTACGAGGGGGTGCGGATCCAGTTCGACGGCAACCTGCACCTCTCCGCCGCCGCCTTGCTGCGCGACCTCGACGTGGCGCACGGCTTCGTCGAGGACAGCGTGCTCGGGCACGACGCCCTCCGGATCGAGATGCTCTACTGGGACGAGGGCTACGTCCAGGTCAAGGTCGAGCCCAAGATCCGCGTCGTGGGCACGCTGGTCGAGGTGACCTTCCACATCCGCGAGGGCGTGCAGTTCCGCCTCGGCGCGCTCGAGGTCTACGAGGACCTCGGGGGAAAGCACGCGCCCGCGCTCGGCTGGGTGCCGCGGGTCAAGGTCGGCGACGTGTTCTCGCGGAAGCTGCTCCGCCAGTCGATCGAGGGCCTCGAGCGCACCTACCGCGATCTCGGGTTCGCGTTCGTGATGGCCGACCCGAGCACCAAGCTCGACCTCGAGCGGCGCACCATCGACGTCACCCTGGGCGTGGTCCGCGGCCCCCTGGTCCACGTGCACGCCATCAAGGTGGTGGGGCTCGTGGCCGTGACCGAGGCCGCGGTCCTCGGCGAGATGCTGGTCCACGCCGGCGACCTGTACTCCGAGACCAAGCTCGAGGACTCGCGGCAGAAGCTGCTCGACACCGGCTGGTTCGTGCGCGTCGATCTCAGCACCGAGCAGGGGCCGAACCCCGACGACGTCGACCTCACCATCGGCGTGGCCGAGCGCCCGAAGAGCATGGGCGCCCCGAGCGCGCAGCAGGGCGCGCAGCCATCGACAACGCGGCCGTTCTTTGCGATTCTCGCCGCCCCATGAAGCCCCGGTTCGCCCCGCTGTTCGCGCTCGCCCTCGCCCTCGTCTCGCTGGACGCCTGCAAGCCCAAGGCGGGGGACGACTGCCAGGCGGACACCTGCGGCGACGAGAAGACCCTGCTCGCGTGCAAGAGCGGCAAGCTCCTGCCGCTCCCGTGTGACGGCCCCAAGGGCTGCAAGCTCGAGGGCACCACCCCGCGCTGCGATTTCTCGGGCAACAAGGTGGGTTCGCCGTGCGACGACCGGTTCCTCGGCAAGCGCATGTGCAAGGGCGACAAGGAGGCCACCACCTGCCAGGGCGGCAAGTGGGCGGTCGTCGGCTGCAGCGGCGGCTGCACGTCCGACGGCGGCGGCGAGGGGTTGCTCAAGGAGTGCGACACCGCGGTCGCCAAGGCCGGCGACGCCTGCGACCGCTCGTTCCAGACCAAGCAGGGCTGCGAGCCCGACGGCAAGTCGGTCACCGAGTGCACCAAGGAGGGCAAGTTCGCCTTCGTGCGCAACTGCCGCGGCCCCAAGGGTTGCAAGGCCAAGAAGGGCGAGGTCGAGTGCGACCTCTCGGTGCAGCTCGTCGGCGACCCGTGCACGCCGCCGGTGCCCGAGATCTGCTCGGACGACGGCGCCGCCATCCTGCTCTGCGACGGCACCAAGATGTTCGAGAAGATGTGCACGGGCCCCAAGGGCTGCAGCAAGACGGCCGACGGCGTGGCCTGCGACCTCTCGGTGCCGACCGACGGCGTCCCCTGCCAGAAGAAGGGTCAGCAGGCGTGCCAGAAGCCCGACGGCGCCGAGCCCGCCAAGCTCCTCGAGTGCGACGGCAAGAAGTTCTCGGTCAAGAAGCGCTGCGCCGGGGCCTGCACGTTCACGCGCCCGAGCACGTATGAGTGCAAGTAGACTGCAGTAGGGCGCGCTAGACCGCGGGCAGGCCGCGCAGCGCGCGGTCGTGATAGAGCAGCATCTCGACGCCGCCCGGCCCGCGGTTCCACGCGTAGTCGTGGGGGCCCATGGTGACGAGCAACTGGTGGCTCACGCCGCGCTCGGTGAGTCGCGCGCTCGCCTTGGTCACGGCCGGGTAGTAGTAGTCGTCGTCGCTCGTCACGAGGCGGAGCGGTCGCCCGGCGAGGCCCTTCACGATCGCCTCGACCACGTGGCCCTCGGGGGGATCCTCGACGATCGCCGGCTGCAGCGCGCCGATCACGCCGAACAGATCGGGCCGGGAGATTCCCATGCGGAGCGCCGAGATCCCGCCGAGCGAGACCCCGTCGATGCCCGTGCTCTCCTTGGTGCCGATCACCGGCGTCTCCTTGCGCAGCCGCGGGAGGAGCGCATCGCCGAGGAAGCTCGCGTAGCGGTCGTAGAGGCCGCCGCCGATCTCGGGGGGCAGGGCGGGGCAGGCGACGACGAGCCCGCCGAAGGGCCGCGCGGCGAGGTCGGCGTTGAGGCGCGCGAGCCGGTCCTGCCGCACGAACCCCTCGAACGAATCTGCGCTGAGCGGTGGTGAACGCAGGGCCGCGTACGATCGATCCAGGCGGTAGCTCTCGAGCCATCCGTAGGCGCCCGCGCGGGGGCTCACCGTCTCGCCCCGACCGTGGAGCGTCACGAGGAGGGGCAGCTTCTGCCCCGCGGGGAGCGGCCGCGGCACGAGCACCACCACGCGCCGCTCACCGTCCGGCGTCGGGAAGCTCCAGTCGAGCACCTCGAGGTCGCGCGGGCCTCCGGGGGGCAGCGGCGTCAGGTCCGG
>CAZUZY010000560.1:0-4412 GCA_964624885.1 uncultured Polyangiales bacterium
GCCGGCGCCCACCCGACCGCGGCCTCGGTCGTCGCGGACCTGGTCGACGCCGCCCGCGCGCGGCGCGCCGGGGTCTCCGGGCTGCTCACCCAGGGGCTCGACCCGTCGCGGCGGACGATCGCCGAGCCCGGCCTCCAGGAAGCGCCGTGGTATCTGCGGCTGCGCGTGACCGATCGGCCGGGCGTGCTCGCCCAGATCGCCGGCGCGCTCGGCACCCACCAGGTGTCCATCGAGCAGCTGGTGCAGGAGTCCCGTGGTCGCCGCGTCGACGACCCGAGCACCGAGGAGGAGCCGCGGGTCATCGTGTTCCTCACCCACGACGCGACCGAGCGCGACGTGCGGGCAGCGGTTCGCGCCATCGACGCGATGCCGTTCGTGCACGGGCCCACGATGGCGCTCCGCGTCGAAGCCTGACGCGCCATCTTCCTTCTCTCGCCGGGGCAGAACGACCCCTGTCACACGGGTGGGACACCCGCGGGCAACGCCCCACACGGCGCCCTGATCGACTGCACAGCCACGTCGAAATACTTCGCACACAGCTGGCGATCGTCGACGAATCCAGGCACTCTTCCCCTTGGAGCCCATGGGAGAACCGGCCGAGAACGAAGGACTCGTCCTGCGCGAGGGCGCGGTGGTCGAGGGCAAGTATCGTCTCGTCCGCGCCGCGGGCGAAGGCGCGATGGGCTTCGTGTGGCAGGCCGAGCACGTGACCCTCGGCCACCCCGTGGCCATCAAGTTCCTGCACGGCTCGGTCGCCAACGCGGCGGAGCCCCGCGCCCGCTTCGAGCGCGAAGCCCGGCTCGCCGCCCGGCTCGGGGAGGCCTCGCGCCACATCACGCGTGTGATGGATCACGGCGTCACCGTCGACGGCACCCCGTTCCTCGTCATGGAGTTCCTCCACGGAGAGGGGCTCGAGGTGCGGCTCAAGCGGGAGCGTCGGCTGCCGCTCGCGCTGGTCGCGAAGATCACGGCGCAGCTCTGCCGCGCGCTGGTCGTCGCGCACCAGGGTGGGGTCATCCACCGCGATCTCAAGCCGGCCAACGTGTTCCTCTGCGAGGACCCCGACAACCAGAACGAGCTCCTGGTCAAGCTGCTCGACTTCGGCGTCGCGAAGGCCGAGGGCGACGAGAACCAGGCCACGCGGGCGGGCGCGCTGATCGGCACCCCCAACTACATGAGCCCGGAGCAGATCACCGGCGAGCCGCTCGATGCGCGGAGCGATCTCTGGGCCGCTGCCGCCATCGTGTACCGCATGGCGGTCGGACGCGCGCCGTTCGGTTCGGGTGCGCTCTCCGAGCTCGCCATGCGCATCGTCGCGACCGAGCCGCCCACGCCCACCGCGCTGGCGCCCGACCTGCCGCACGAGTTCGATCTCTGGGTGCAGAAGGGCCTGGCCAAGAAGCCCCCGCAGCGCTTCCAGACCGCGCGTGAGCTCGCCGACTCGATGGCGATGGTGGCGGGCATCAGCTCGGCCGGCGTCACCGGGAGCTTCTCCGCGTCGGCCGCCGAAGCGCTGGCGCTGCAGCTCGGCGACTCGGTCGGCGGCCTGCAGAGCACGGTCAACGAGCCTCGTTCGTACGGCGCCGCGCAGTCGGCACCGGGCTTCGCCCCGCTGCCGCCGGCACCGAGCGGCAAGGGCAAGGTCATCGTCGGCGCGTTCCTCGCGGCGTGCGTGGTCGGTGGCATCTTCTTCGGCGTGCGCCTCGCGCAGCAACCTCCGCCGGCGTCTGCCGCGGGCGCCAAGACCACCGAGACCAAGGCCTCCGCGCAGCCCGAGCCCAAGCCCGAGGCCAAGAAGGACGAGCCCAAGGTCGAGGCCAAGAAGGACGACGACAAGCCGGCCGACACGGTCAAGAGCGCCGAGCCGGTGAAGCCTGCCGCTGGCCAGCCCGGGTTCCAGGCCCCGCCGAGCACCGGCTTCAAGCCGGGTGTCGGGCCCGCGAAGCCCGCGAAGACCGCCGAGCCGACCAGCTCGGCGCCGCCGCCACCGCCACCGGCCACCACCGCGCCGCCGAAGAAGCCCGACGACCTCTGGAACAAGAAGGACGAGATGTGAAGCGCTCCCCGTTCGCTCTGTCGTTCGCTCCCTCGTCCGCCTCTTCGTTGCTCCTGGCGGCTCTCTTCTTCGCAGCGCCGGTTGCGGCCGCGCCGACCGAACAGGAGCAGGCCATCGCCAAGGGGCTCTTCGACAAGGGCGTCAAGCAGATGGAGCAGGGCAAGTGCGACGAGATCCCCATCAAGGATCCCGCCGTGTGCAAGGAGGCTCGCGAGAACTTCAAGCGCGCCTACGAGCTCACCGGCGCGCTCGGCGCCCTCCGCAACCTCGCCTACGTGGAGAAGGGCCTCGGCCTCGTGGCGAGCGCCGCCCGCCACTTCCGCGACGTCGCGCGCGAGGCGCCCAAGGACCCGCGTCCCGAGCGCCAGGCGTGGGCCGAGTTCGCCAAGAAAGAGGTGGCCGAGCTCGATCCACGCGTCCCCCACCTCACGGTGAAGATCGTCGAGAAGCTCCCCGGCCTGAAGATCACCCTCGACGGCGAGATCCTCAAGGAGGCCGCGTGGAACACCGCGATCGACGTCGATCCGGGCAAGCACGCCGTGCACGCCGAGGCCCCTGGTCACCTCAACTTCGAGGGCTCGGTCACCATCGCCGAGAAGCAGGAGAAGGCCATCCCCGTCGTCCTCGAGGTCGACGCCAACCCCACGGTCGAGAAGAAGGCGCCGTCCAAGGTCGGGCCGATCGTCGTGACCACCGCGGGGGTCGTGGGCATCGGGGTCGGCCTCACCTTCGGCTACCTGGCCATCAAGAAGAAGAACGACGACTGCCCCAACGGCGTCTGTGCGGCGCAGTCTTCGATCGACGACGGACGCACGCTCGCCAACGTGTCCACCATCGTCACCGGCGTCGGCGCGGCGCTGCTCGTGGGCGGCGTCGTCTGGTGGGTGCTCACCCCTTCGGGCAGCCCGACCAAGGACAAGGCCGCCTGGGTGCTGCCCTATGCCTCGCGCGATGGCGCGGGGGTCGCCGGTTTCGTACGGTTCTGAGATGACGCGACGGCTCGCTCTCCCGGCAGCGCTCTCGGTGGTGGGGGTGCTCGGCGCTGCCGGTGCGTTCGGCGCGTGCGCGAGCCTGACCGGCTACGACGACCTCCGGGTGGTGAGGAGCGACGTGTCGCCCGACGTCCCGAGCGAGGCCGCGACCGACGGCGCGAGCGACAGCGTCGTCGACACGCCCACCGATGCCGGCGTCACCGCGGCGCGCATCCCCTCGCGGCCGCCGGGCACGGTGGCGCCCTCGGGCAAGGGCAAGACCAAGTGGTTCGTGTTCTCGCGCTACTGGATGAACCAGAAGGATCCGAAGACCGGCACCACGAGCGGCACCGCCTGGCGCTCGATCGGATACGACCTCGACAAGGTCTGCACCGGCCCGACCGAGTCCAAGGAGAACACCGGCACGTGCCGCCGGCCCGAGGGCGGCAAGCAGGACTCTCTGATCGACGGCGACGGGTGCCGCGACAACAACTTCGGCTCGCAGGTCGTCCCCCTGGTGGGCGTGTACGACGCCATCTTCGAGGACGAGTCGAGCGCCGAGGTGCTGAAGGGCATCGGCACCCTCGTGCTGTCCCTCGAGGACGTCGACGACGGGCCCGACGATCCCTACGTGGTCGGCAAGCTCTACAAGTCGTCCAACTTCAAGAACTACCCGCTCTCGTCGCCGGTCTGGGACGGCAGCGACATCCGTGAGATCACCGACGACTCGGTCGACGAAGCCGATCTCGGCAAGCCCAAGGTGCTCTTCTCGAAGGGCTGGATCGCCAACAACCTCTGGGTCAGCGGCGACGGCGCGCCGCTCGAGTTCCCCCTGCCCCTCGCCAACATCACCGTCTCCATGCCGCTCGTCGCCGGCCGCATGACCCTCGAGCTCGACGCGGCCCACGAGAACGGCAAGTTCGGCGTGGTGGTCGGCGCGATCCCCAAGGCCAAGCTCGACTCGGTCGTCACCCGCATCGGAGACTGGGCGGGCATCTGCAAGGGCACTTCGCTGTACGACGGGCTCGTCGCCAGCGTGGGCAAGCAGTGCGACGTGGTGGTCGACGCGCCCGACCTCCAGAGCACCAGCGCGACCTGCGACGGCATCTCGTTCGGCATCGGCTTCAGCGTCACGGGTGTGCAGCCGCCCACCACGGTCGTCCCGGCCCCCGTCTACGTACCGAAGTGCCCCTGAACCGGCAGGAGAGCAGATGAACTTCTCACCTCTTCGCAAGCTCACCGTGCTCGTCGTCGGGCCCCTGGTGCTGGCCGCGTGCGCGACGCTCGTCGGCTACGACGAGCTCACGGTCACCACGAGCGAGGGAGGCCCGGTCGCCGACTCGCGCACGGAGGCCGCCACCGACGGCGTGTCCACGGACGGTGGC
>CAZUZY010000561.1:0-4387 GCA_964624885.1 uncultured Polyangiales bacterium
GGCCGTCGCCCCGAGACCGGTGCCGACGACCAGCGAGAACCCGGCGACCACCAGCGCGAGGACGAGGCCGCGCAGCACGGCCTCGCTGGCCACCGCGAGCAGATCGACGCCACCGTCGCCGCACCCGAGGGGGTGGCCCCACGAAGGCACCGCGAGCTCGTCGACCAGCGAGAGCCGACGAGGATCGGCCGCGCGGCCGAGGCGCAGGGCCGCGGCGACGAGGAGCACGAACAGCAACGGCCCCGCGCGCCGCATCTCAGCGGGCCCTCGGGTCGATCGCGGCGTGGAGCTGCACGCCGAGGGCCTGCACGACGACGAAGAAGGTCGCCGAGACGAGCACGCAGGCTTGCAGCACGGGGAGGTCCCGCGCCGCGAGTGCGTCCACGAGGACCGTGCCGAGACCCCGGCGCTCGAGCAGCCTCTCGAGGACGACGGCGCCGCCGAGCAACGCGCCGAGCTGGGCGGCGAGCACGGTGACGAGCGGACCGGCGCAGGTGGGCAGGGCGTGAACCAGCCAGAGGGCGGCGCGAGAGCGGCCCTTCGCGCGGGCCACGCGGAGGAACGGGCTCTCCCGCGCCTCCAGCAAGGTGGCGCGCGTCATGCGCCCCACCGCGGCGCCGAGGGGCAACCCGAGCAGCGCGCCCGCGAACAGGAGCCCCCGGAACCCGGCCTCGGGGTCGGCCGGGAGAGGCACCCAACGCAGCCGCACCGCGAGCGCCCAGGTGACGACCGGCGCGAACGCGAGCAACGGCACCGACGCCGCGAGCACGATGCCGCGCTCGGCGAGGCGCCGGACGAACCTCCGCGTCGACGCGACCGAGGCGAGCCCGGCCGCGACGCCGACGAAGGCGCCGAAGCCCACCGACACCCCGGCCAGGCGCGCGGTGTCCGGCAGCGACTCCACGACGACCGCGAGCGCATCGCGACTCGGGGTGCGCAAGGACGCGCCCGCTTGTCCCCGCACCAGCCCGGCGAGGAAGCGCAGGTACTGCGACAGCAGCGGATCGTCGAGGTGGAGCCGCGTGCGGAGGGCCGCCCGCTCGGCTGCGCTCGCCTGTTCGCCGAGCACCACGAGGGTCGGGTCGCCGGGCAAGAGCCGGAACGCGAAGAACACCACCGTGGCGACGACCAGCACCACGACGAGCCCGCTCGCGAGCTGCCCGAGCAGTCGACCGAGGGTCGAGCGGAGGCGAAGGGACGCGGCCGACGCTCGAGGGGGCGCAGCACCGGGGCCCATGGCTTCGCCCATGGATCGAAGGACTCAGGGCAGGCAGAGCTGGAAGTCGGTGGTGCTGTCGATCACGCGCCCGTCGCGCGCCGCGGCGCCGATGCAGGCGTAGCCGTCGCGGCAGTCGCTGGCCTTCTCGCACGTGCGGACGCAGAAGCGTCGGGCGAAGCGGGAGCCGCTGCCGCTCGGGAGCACCGGCTCACCGGTCGCAGCGTGGAACTCCACGCAGACCGACTCGCCCGGGCAGGAGTCGGGGGTGCAGTTGAAGATGGTGCAGTACCCGCCGCTCATCGACGTGTCGCAGAAGCGGTCGCCCTGGACGCTGCAGTCGGTGCCCACCTGGCAGCTGTCGCCGACCTCGGGCTTGCACCCGGTGGCGAGGAGCGCGAGACCCAGTAGCGCGAGACCGAGCGCGCGCACCGTCCCGAGGGACACAGACTGGTCGAGGGCCCTCATCGGCGCGCACCCTAGAGCATGGTGCGACCAGCGTCGAGCCCGGCGAAGCGCCGCCGTACGTGGGCGGTGAGGCGGCGCGTTGACCCTCGCGCGACCGCCCAGTAGAAGCGGTCCGCGATGGCGACCCACATCACCGAAGAGTGCATCAACTGCGGGGCTTGCGAGCCGGAGTGTCCGAACCAGGCCATCTCGCAGGGCGACGAGATCTACGTCATCAACCCGGACCGCTGCACCGAGTGCGTGGGCTTCTACGACCACGAGGAGTGCCAGGCGGTCTGTCCGGTCGAGTGCTGCCTGCCCGACCCGAAGCGCCCCGAGAACGAGGCCCAGCTGATCGCCCGCGCGCTCGAGCTGCACCCCGACGACGCCGAGCTCAAGGCGCGCGCCGACAAGAACGAGTACGCCTCGCGCTTCCGCAAGTGAAGAGGTGGGGGGGGTCCTGGTCGGGGGGCGGCGCGCTCCTCGGCTGCGCCTGCGCGCTGGGCTGCGCCACCACCACACCTGCGCTGTTCGAGCCTCGCGCCGCCGCGCCCACCGAGGCGCACCTCACCGCGGGAGGGGCCGCGCTCGTCCCGCTGCAGCCAGTGACCGACCCCGACGGCGTCGGTCACGTGGTCAAGCCGGGCATGGGCAGCATCGTCCGCGCCACCTTCGGCCTCGGCGGCCGGACCGAGGCGACCCTGCGCTACGGCGGGCGGGATCTCGGCCTCGGCGTGCGGTGGAACGCCCTCGAGCAACGCACCGAGCAGGCCGGTGTGCTCGGGCTCCTGGTCGGCCTCGAGGCGCGCGGTCGCCTGGCCGTCCGGCCCGACGATGCGGTGGTGCGCCGCGACGACGCCCACGGCTACGGCGCGACCGTGCCCATCGGGGTGACGTTCCAGAGCGACGCCGGCCTCGTGACGGCCTGGGGGGTCGTGCAGCTCGGCGTCGAGCGCATCGCCGGCCCGTTCCAGGCCGATGCCAGCAGCGCGCCGCTCGAGCTCCGACTGCTGCGCGGGTTCGTGGTCGGACAGGTGGGGATCGGCATCGGCTTCCGTCGCGTGCGGGTCCTCGCCGAGATGGGCATCGAGCGCGACTGGGTCGGCGGCACGCTCGGCGGCAACGACCGCTCGTTCGCCGTGACGAGCCTCGCGCCCGCGTTCGCGGTCTCGATCCGCCTGTGAGCAGCTCGCTCAGAGAGGTCGACGGAAGCTCGCGACGAAGTACGCGTCGGTGCCGTGGAGGTGGGTGAGCAGTCGCCCGTCCGTGGCTGCGGGGCCGAACAGCTTGGGCGCCAGCGGCGCGTCGAACGGGGCCGGCTCGAGGCGCTCGGGGTGCTCGGCCAGCACCCGCTGCACGACCGCTTCGCACTCGTCGCGGAGCACGCTGCAGACCGCGTAGACGAGCCGCCCACCGGGACGGACGGCGAGCGCGGCGTTGGCGAGGATGCGTGCCTGCATCGCCTGCAGACCCGGCAGATCGGCCGCCTTGCGGCGGGTCTGGATCTCGGGCCGGCGACGGATGGTCCCGGTCCCGCTGCACGGCGCGTCGACGAGCACGCGGTCGAAGGCGCCGAGGGGCACCTCACCGACCCCGACCGACCAGTCGACGGCGTAGGCCTTGGCCGCGGGCAGGCCCAGGCGCTCGAGCTCGCGGGCGAGCCGGGTGAGCTTCTCGGGGTGGAGGTCGGCGACCTCGAGCCGCCCCTGGTGTGCGCCGGCTTCGATGAGCTCGGCGAGCAGCGAGGCCTTGTTGCCGCGCCCCGCGCAGGCGTCGAGCACGACGTCCTCCGGGCCTGCTCCGAGCAGCAGCGCGAGGAGCTGCGAGCCCTCTTCCTGCACCGTGAAGCGTCCCTCGTCGTGGCCGGGGAGGGCGTGCGGATCCCCGATGCCCTTGGCGCGGATCGCGAGCGGAGAGAACGCGCCGGCCTCGATCTTGGCCACACCGCTCGCCTGCGCGGCGGCCGTGAGCTCGGCGAGCCAGGCGTCGCGGGTCTCCTCGTCCGCGCGTCCGCGCACCCGTCGCACGCGCAGGTGGACGGGCGGTGGATACGGACCGGCGGTGAGCAGGGCTTCGGTCGCGTCGGCGCCGATCGAGCGCTCGAGGGCGCGCCGCAGCCAGGGCGCCGTTGCCTCGCGGAACGCGACCGGGGGCCGCGGCAGGGGCGCCTTCTCGGCGCTGAGGGCCACCGCGCGCAAGGCGCCGTTGGCGAACCCGGAGACCGCTCGGCCGCGCGTGGTGCGGATGGCCTCCACGGCCTCGCTGACCGCGGCGAACGCGGGGATGCGCGTGTAGTGGAGCTGGTAGGCGGCGACGAGGAGCAGCGCGCGCGTGCGGGGATCGAGGGCCGCGATGCCGCGCGGCGTGGCTTCTTCGATGGAGCGCTCGAGCAGCGGCCGAAGACGCAGGGTGCCGTAGGCGAGCTCGGTGGCGAGGGCGCGGTCGCGGGGGGAGAGATCGGTCGCGCGCCGGAGCTCGTGATCGAGCACCGCAGCGGCGAACGCATCGTCCTTCTCCACGCGCGCGACGACCTCGGCCGCCACGTTGCGGGCGGTCACGGGCAGGGCGGCGCCTCCGCGGCGAAACGGCTTGCGGAAGTCGGGACCGCGGCGAGGAGCGTCCGGAGGAGCGCTGGCCCGACCCGACGGTGTGCGTGCGGCGCGCGGTGCATGGCCGGCTTCCTCGCCGGGATCCAAACGCTGTCGATCAACGGCGGGTTGATGG
>CAZUZY010000562.1:0-4383 GCA_964624885.1 uncultured Polyangiales bacterium
GCCGCCTCCCCCGGGCGGTGCCCCCCCGCCCGCCGCGCGGCCGCCGATCGCCTCGGCCTCGGCGAGCGGCTCGGCGCCCAACGTGCCGATCAACGACAGCGACTTCACCGAGAGCGACTCGAGCCGCGACCCGTTCCACGTGTTCGCGCAGGCGGTGAAGCCCGTCGTCGAGGTGAAGCTGCAGCCGCAGTACGCGGTGCTCCTCGAGAAGTACTCCATCGACGAGCTCAAGCTGGTCGCCATCGTCACCGCCGCCGACGGCCCGCGCGCCATGTTCGTCGACCCCGCGGGCAAGGGTCACGTCGTCCAGCGCGGCGTGCACATCGCGCGCGGTGAGCTCGTGAAGCTCGGGGCCGGCGCCATGAGCAGCTACCCGCTGCACTGGAAGATCGACCGCATCAAGCCCAACGAGGTGGTGCTGGTCCGCGAGGACACGCTCCACCCCGAGGTGCAGCCCACCTACCGCGAGATCTTCCTCCACACCGAGACCGAGAAGACCTGACCCGAAGTTGGCCCGCGTAGGCGGGCCCATGTAGGTGTGAGTCGGACTCCGTTCAGTTACATAAGTTGTTTATCCATTCGAGGAGTGCGCCATGAAGCGAGGGGAATCGGGAAAGCACGTGGGCCACAAGCGGGTGATCCCGCTCGGCCTGTCTGCCGTGATGCTCGGCTCAGCGCTCTCCTCGACAGGAGCGCTCGCCGCTCCGCCGACGAAGAACCACGTGAAGAAGGTGGAGGTGCACGTCCTCGACGACGCGCAGGCCACCGCCGCCGCGGCGCCGAAGGGCGCGACCGAGGTCACCGTGGCGCTGACCGGGACGCCGACCTACACGGCGCGCGTCGACGCGGGGCGGGTCATCGTCGACATCAACGACAGCGACGTGGACAGCGCGGTCACCGCGGTCACGGCGCCGGTCGGGGTGGTCGGCGGCGTGCTCGCGCAGGTCGCCGAGTCGGGGGGCGCCAAGCTCACGCGCGTGTCGATCGCCCTCGTGAAGGACGCGACCTACCGGGTGCGCGTGGACGGCAACACGCTCAAGGTCTGGCTCTCCGGCGACGCCGCCAAGCCGGCCAAGGGCAAGGGGCCGAAGATCACCGACGTCTCCTACGTGCACGGCGACGGCCAGGACCGCGTGGTGGTGAAGCTCTCCGCGGCCCCGGTGTTCGCGACCGCGCCCGCGACCGGCAACAAGGCCCGCCTCGAGCTGCCCCTCGCCGAGCTGCCCTCGGACCTCGAGCGCACCCTCGACGTCGGCGCGTTCAAGGGCCTGCTCGCCTCGGTCTCGTCGTTCAAGAAGGGCGACGCCGTGGTCCTCGAGGCCGACCGCGCGAGCGAGGCCACCGCCGACGTGAAGGTCGAGACCAAGGAGGACGGCTCGGCGGTGCTGGTGTGGACGTTCACCAAGCCCGGCTACGTGCCGCTCATCGACCCCAAGAACTCCAAGGTCACCGGCATCGGCGCCGACGGCAAGCCGGCCAAGAAGACCAAGACCATCGCCACCGAGAAGCCGCTGGTGGTCGAGCAGGACGACTCGGCGAGCGCGTTCCTCTCGAGCGTGCCCATGCAGACCGTCGGCACGGGCAAGTACACCGGCAAGCGGATCGACCTGGATTTCAAGGACGCCGACATCCACAACATCCTCCGCCTCCTCGCCGAGGTGGGGAAGGTGAACATCGTGACCGCCGACGACGTGTCGGGCTCGATCACGATCAAGATGAAGAACGTGCCGTGGGACCAAGCGCTCGACGTCGTGCTGCAGGCCAAGGGCCTCGGCATGGTGCGCAGCGGCAACCTGATCCGCGTGGCCAAGGCCGAGGCGCTCGAGAAGGAGCGCGAGATGGCCATCGCCAAGAAGAAGCAGGAGCTCGAGCTCGCGCCGATCGAGACCCGCCTGATCCCGGTGAGCTACGCCACCGCCGCCGAGCTCGCCGCCAAGGCCGAGGAGCTCAAGTCGCCGCGCGGCAAGATCACCATCGACGAGCGCACCAACGTGCTCATCGTCCGCGACGTGGCCGCCAACCTCGACCAGATCGAGGCCCTCGTGCACTCGCTCGACACCCAGACCCCGGAGGTGCTCGTCGAGGCGCGCATCGTCGAGGCCACGAGCCGCTACCTGCGCGACGTCGGCATCCAGTGGGGTGGCGACATGACCATGAGCGCGGCGACCGGCAACCCGACCGGCCTCGCGTTCCCGAGCCGCATCGGCCTCGTCGGCGGCGCGAGCGACCAGCAGACCCCGACCGCCGGTCTCTCGCCGCTGACCAACGCCATCCCCAACCCGAACTTCGCGGTCAACCTGCCCGCGGCGGCCGGTACCGGGAACGGCGGCGCCCTCGGCCTCTCGCTCGGCTCGATCAACGACATCGTCAACCTGAACGTGCGCCTCTCCGCGGCCGAGACCAGCGGCATGCTGCGCATCATCTCGAGCCCCCGCATCCTCACCCTCGACAACCGCGAGGCCACGATCTCGCAGGGCACCCTGATCCCGTTCTCGCAGATCAGCGCCCAGGGCGTGCAGACCACCTTCCAGGAGGCCAAGCTCGCCCTCACCGTCAAGCCGCACGTCACCGCGGACGGCAGCGTCGCGATGCACGTGAAGATCAACCGCGACGAGCCCGACTTCAACCAGACGTCGGCCCGCGGTGACCCGACGATCCTCAAGCGCCAGGCCGAGACCGACCTGCTCGTGCCCGACGGCTCGACCGTCGTCATCGGCGGCATCTACACCCGCAACACCGGCCGCAACCTCGACCAGGTGCCGTTCTTCGGGTCGATCCCGATCATCGGCATCCTGTTCCAGCGCCGCCGCGCGAGCGACACCCGCAGCGAGCTCGTCATCTTCCTGACGCCGCGCATCGTCAACCGTGCCGAGGCCCTCGGGAAGTGAACGGGTGACGAGGCCCTACGTGGGGCCTTGCTGCTGCGGGCGGGGCACGACGGGCTCCTCGGGCGGCGGCTCCTTGGGGCCCCGCCGCGGGAGGATGACGCGGAACACGGCGCCGCCGTTGGGGCCGCGCGCGTAGGCGATGGCGCCGCCGTGCTCGACCGCGATGCGCTGGGCGATGGCGAGGCCGAGGCCGGTGCCGCCTTGCTTGTTGGAGGCGTACGGCTCGAAGAGGCGGGCCACGATGGTCGGCTCGACGCCCGGCCCGTCGTCGCGGACCACGAAGCGGACGGCCTCGGGGCCCGCCGGCTCGACCTCGACCCGCACGTGTCCGGCGGGCTTGCCGTCCTTGGGGCGCGTGGCCTCCATCGCGTTCTTCACCAGGTTCACGAGCACCTGGACGATCTGCTCACGGTCGGCGCGGAGGGCGCCGCACGGTGAGGTGACGATCGAGAGGCGCGGCACCGGGTCGGCGACCGGCCTGGTCTGGGGCTCCTCTTCGGCTTGGAACAGGCCCACGACGTGGCGACCGATCTCCACCGGATCGACGTCGGCCGGGCGCGGGGGCGCGATGCGCGCGTAGCGGGAGAACTCGTCGACGATCGACGCGACGCGGCGCACCTCCTGGAGCACCGTCTTGGTGGCCTCGTCGAAGTAGCCGTCGAAGGCCGGGTCCTCGCGGGCGCGGAGGCGGCGCAGGGTCTCGATCGAGGCCCGGATCGGCGCGAGGGGGTTCTTGATCTCGTGGGCGATGCGGCGCGCGGCCTCGCGCCACGCCGCGACCCGCTCGGCCGCCCCGAGGCGCCTCCGCGTGGTCTCGAGGTCCTCGATCATGGCGTTGAACGCCTTGGCCAGCTCGGCGACCTCGTCGCGACCGCGGACCTCGACCGGCGCCGCGGTGCCCTCCGCGACCTTGCGCGCCTCGCCCGCGAGCGTGTTGAGCGGCTGCACGAGGCGGCGCGCGACGGCGAACCCGACCGCGGCGCCGAACAGGATGGAGACGATGGTCGAGACGACGATGACCTGGTCGATGCGCGCGATGGCGCTGACCAGGGCCGCGCCGCTGACCGCGACCCGCAGATCGAGGGGCGCGGCGCGGGACCCCGGCTCGGCGTCGTCTGCGGGCACGGTGGCGAGCGAGAACGTGCGCACCTCCTCGCCCGCGCGAGGGGCCTCGCCGGGCGCGAGGATGCGGCTGCCCCGCACCTCGTCGGCGATCTGCTCGAAGAACGGGCGATCGAGCTTGCGGAACGCCGAGACCAGCACCGCCTCGCCACGCTCCTCGCGGGCACAGCGGGCCAGCAGGGCCGCGCCCTCGGGCCGTCGCACCGCGACGCCTCGCTCCATCGCCTGGCGGAGGCGACGCGCGTCCTTGGCGCCGACCGTCGCGCGGGAGCCCTTCGGGGCGGCGAGGACGAACCCGTCCCGCGCGTCGACGATCCACACCTCGTCGGCCCCGAGGGCGGTGGCCAGCGCCGGCCCGCCGGCGGCCACGGCG
>CAZUZY010000563.1:0-4361 GCA_964624885.1 uncultured Polyangiales bacterium
CGGGACAGACCCGTCTGGCGTGCAGGCACTGGTCGCCGAGCTCGCCGCGGCACCCGAGCTCGGTACGTGCGTCGTCGAGCGCGTGGCGGCCGGATTCCTCGGTCGCGCGCTCGATCCAGACGACGCCACGCTGGTCGCGACGCTGAGGGCGGCGTTCGTCGACGGCGGCTACAAGATCAAGCCGCTCGTGCGCTCGCTGCTCCGCTCGCCGCAGTACCGGTCCGCGAACAACCTCGCCTCCAAGGGGACGCCGTGAGCCGCCCCGCGTTCGCCGTCGTCGCGGGCGTGGCGCTCCTCGCCGCCTGCTACCACCCGAAGGACACCATCCCGGCGGTGCCGGTCGCGGCCCTCCCCGGGCACTCTGCGCTCGCCGTGGACACGGCGCCCAAGGCCGACCTGCGCATGGTCCCCGCCGAGGCCTACGTGCGCACCTACCTCGCCCTCTTCGGCGGCCTCGCCCCGCTCGAGCTGCAGAAGCGCGCGCGCGGGGCCGACGGCGCGCAGCTGTTCGACACCTGGGGTGACTACCTCGCGACACTGGGCCTGCCCGACTACAAGACCGACCTGCCGCGCGCCCGCGAGACCAACGCGCTCATGCTGGCCACCTTCGAGCGGCTCGGCGTGGCGCTGTGCGATCGCGCCGTGGAGCACGACCTGCGGGGCCAGAAGCCGCGGGTGGTGTTCGACTTCGACGTCCCGAAGGACCTCGACGTGACCGCGTTCACGCCGCGCTTCGACGTCCTCCACCGCACGTTCCTCGGATACCCCGAGAAGCTGGCCCCCGGCCGCGCCGCGCGGTTCTTCGACCTCTACGGCAAGACCCTGGCCCGCCACGCCGGAGACGCTGGCAAGACCGGCAAGGACAAACCCAAGCTCGCGCCGAACGAGGCCGCGTGGGCGGTGGTGTGCGAAGGCCTCGTCCGTCACCCGGAGTTCCACCTGTACTGATGGACCGCCGAGCCTTCCTCACTGCGTGCTCCGTCGCCGGCCTCGGCGTGAGCGGCGTCCTCGGGCGCGCGCTCTTCGCCGCGACCAAGGCCGCCGCGGAGCAGGAGTTCTTCGTCTTCGTCCACGCCTCCGGGGGGTGGGACGTCACCCTCTTCGCCGACCCCCGCAACGAGCGGCGGGGCATCGTCGAGCCCGGGTCCACCGACAACCTCGACCCCGCCCCCGTCGAGCGGTGGGTGGACAAGAAGCTCGACGAGGACACCAACACCTTCGAGATCGTGCAGCCCAAGGGGTGCAACATCCCGTTCGGCCCGGGGATCGGCCGCCTCGTCGACCGCGCCGACCGCCTCTGCGTGATCAACGGGCTCGCGATGAACACCGTCAGCCATCCCGACGGCACCACCTACTCGGTCACCGGTCGTCACCTGGTGGGGGGCCGCGTCGTCGCCTCCAGCATCGACACCATGATCGCCAACGAGCTCGGCAGGGAGCAGACCTTCCCCAGCGTCTCGATCGCGTTCCCCTCGTCGTACGTGGGCGAGGAGCTCGACCGCCGGGTCGTGCCGCTGCGGATCGCCAACATCGGCGCGATCACCCGGACCCTGACCCGCTCCGACCGCTGGGAGACCAGCGCGGACCGGGACGCGGTGACGGCCCTCCTGGCCGAGGAGGCGCGCGAGCTCGCCAAGCACACGCAGTACCCCGGCGCGCTGAACGGCCTGGCGCTGCAGTACGACGCCCTGCGCCGGATGCTCGGTGCCGGGCTGTCCGAGGTGTTCTCGGTGCCCGCGCTCAAGGCCGCCCAGCCGACGCTCGACTACAAGGCGCGCTTCGCCGGCAACGCGGCGATCAACGCGGCCTTCGCGGTCGAGGCCATGAAGCGCAACGTGATCCGGTGCACGAGCCTCGCGATGGGCGGGTTCGACACCCACACCAACAACTACCGCCAGCAGCCGCTCGTGCAGCAGGAGCTCTTCGGTCTGCTCCACGATCTGCTCGGGGTGCTGGACGCGACCCCCCACCCCACCCTGGCGGGGAAGAAGCTCGCCGATCACACGCACATCCTCGTGGTCAGCGACTTCTGCCGCACGCCGCAGATCAACGTCGCCCAGGGGCGCGACCACTACCCGAACAACTCGGCGCTCGTGCTCTCGCCGCGCTTCAAGCGCAACGCGGTGTTCGGCAAGACCGACGCCGAGCAGCTGCTGCCGGTGCCGACGCGGTCGTTCTCCGACGGCCTGCGGGCGTTCACGCCGGCCGATCTGCTCGCCACGTTCGTGTCGGCCTTCGGCATCGAGCCGCGGAAGTACCTGCGCGACGGTGAGGTCGTGCCGGAGTGGCTCGCGTGAGGCGGTTCGTCGCGTTCGCGCTGCTCGTCGGCTGCGTACCGTCGGCGGTCAAGCCCGAGGCGGCGGCGCCGCTCGTCGTCCACGAGGTGCCCTGGAACCCCGGACACGTCGACGTGGGCGCGGTCAGCGCCGTGGCCGAGACCGGTGATCTGCTCGTGCTGTTCGGCGACAAGGGCGCGAGCGTGTTCGTCGGCGGTGCGCTCGTCGCGAGCGACCCCAGCGTCACCACGTGGCGCACCGCGGGCACCCTGCCCGCGCCAGACGGCAGCGGCACCTGGATCGTCGGGGTGGACGGCAAGGGCACCCTCTACCGGTTGCGCGCGCGCACCGCGCTCGAGCCCGTCTCGGCGCGCTTCGGGCTCGGCGCGACGCCCATCCGGGCCCTCGGGGCGATCGGCGGCCTCCGGCACGCCTTCCTGCTGGACGGCGCCGTGGCCGTCTGCGAGGGCCCTCAGCTCGCGCGGTTCGACGGCGCGTTCCTCTCCCTGGCGGCGGGAGGGGAGACCCTCGCGGAGCTGTTCGACCGCGGCGTGCGCGTCGGCGGCAAGGGCGGCGACCGCACGTATGCGCTGGAGGGCGCCCGCCTGCTCGCCGTGGATCAGACCGGCAAGACCTGGGTCGCGACCGAGCGCGCGCTCTACGGTGACGAGGGCGATCGCCTGCGGCTGCGCTATGTGGGCGAGCGCATCGACGCCCTCACGCCGGCGGCCGACGGCGCGTGGCTGAGCGACGGTACGGCGCTCGTGAAGGTCGGCCCGCAGGGCTTCTCCCGCGGATTCCGCGCGAGCCCGCGCACGCGCCTCGCGCCCGCGCCGAACGGCGACGTGTGGATGCTCGGCGAAGGCACCCCGCTGCGCCTCTCGCTCGGCGCCGACACCTGGCCGTCGGGGGTCTACCAGCGAGTGTGCGCGAAGTGCCACGCGAAGAACGGCTTCGATCTCTCGTCGGAGGCCGCGTGGAAAGCCAAGAAGGCGCTCGTGCGCAAGCGCGTGATCACCGACCAGGACATGCCGCCCGCCGGCACCCCGATGAGCGCCGAAGACCGGGCGGCGATCGAGGCGTTCACCCGCTAGCGGAGGGCGCGCTGTCGCGCCGCGAGCACGTGCTCGACGACCACGTCCACGCCGACGCCCTTGGTCACCTGCGCGAACACGGTGGGCCCCGCGCCGCGCATCCGCTTGCTGTCCCGGTCCATCACGCCGAGGTCGGCGCCCACCAGCGGCGCGAGGTCGGTCTTGTTGATCACCAGCAGATCCGACTGGGTGATCCCGGGGCCGCCCTTGCGGGGGACCTTGTCGCCGCCCGCCACGTCGATCACGTAGATCGTGTAGTCGACGAGCTCGCGGCTGTACTGCGCGGCGAGGTTGTCCCCACCGCTCTCGACGAACAGCAGATCGGGCGCGAGCGCCCGGGCGAGATCCTCGAGGGCCATGAGGTTGTGCGAGATGTCCTCGCGGATCGCGGCGTGGGGGCAGCCCCCCGTCTCCACGGCGCGGATGTGCGCCGCGGGCAGCGCCTCGTGGCGCACCAGGAACTCCGCGTCCTCGCGGGTGAAGATGTCGTTGGTGACCACGCCGAGTCGCAGCCGGTCGCGGAGCGCGCGGCAGAGGGCGAGCAAGAGCGCCGTCTTGCCGCTGCCCACCGGGCCGCCGATCCCGACCGTGAAGGCGCGGCGCGCGAAGTCGCGCTCGAGCGGTGGGTCCCGTCCGTCGAACTGTCCCGGGTGGTCGTGCGGCTCGTGCGTGTCGTGACCCATGAGAACCTGCCTCAGCTCAGGAACAGCCTGGAATACAGTCGATCGTGCGCGTTCTGGGCGAGCTCGACGAGCGGGGTCGCGTGCCGCGCATCGTCGAGGGAGAGCGCGCCGCAGCGCGTGACGGTGGCTGCGAGCGCGGGCGCGAGCTCGGCGAGGAGCCGCTGCGCAGCATACGGGCCGACGAGCCCGAGGCGCACGGCGGCCGACGCGACGCCCCGGGTCGCGACGTGCAGGAACGCGCTCTGCGTGTGCTCCGCCGAGAGCCCGAGCGCCGCGCCGACCGCGCCGAACGCCGGCGCCTGGTGGCC
>CAZUZY010000564.1:0-4350 GCA_964624885.1 uncultured Polyangiales bacterium
TCGACCCGCGCGCCATGCGCGTCCTGCGGCTCGCCGGCTACGCGACCGACGCCCTCGTGCCGCGCGCGCTCGCCGTCGAGGACATGACCTGGAGCGATCTCGTCGTCACCGTGTCCGGCGAGCGCGAGGACTGGGAGCGGCTCCTGCCCCGCAACCTCGAGCACGTGCACGAGCTCATCGACGATCCCGCGGCGCAGGCGCGCGATCTCGAGGAAGTCGACGATCAGTCCGAGCCCTACCGCGCCACGCTGCGCGCGATCGAGAAGCTGGTCGAGAAGCTGCGTGGAGGCCGCTCGCCGCGCATGCCCGCGCCGGACGCACCGGCGCGGCGAGGCTCCTCGAGCAGCCTGCGCCTCGGGCTCCCGACGGGCACAGGCAGCGGTCGCTCGAGCGGCTCGACCCCACCGCCGCCGAGCACGGCCGCGCCGGCGCGCCCCGCGCTCACCCGACGTCCCACGCCTCCGCCGCAGCGGCCGAGCCAGCAGCTCCCCGCGATGCGCCCGAGCCGGGTGAGTCAGACCTTCACCGCGGTCAAGCCCGACGAACCCGGCTCCCGAGGAGGCTCGGGATGAGCGACGAACCGCGTCGCCGGATCCTCGAGCGCCGCGCGCGCTTCGTCACCGCCGCGATCGCGTCGGCCGGTCTCGCCGCGTGCCGGCCTTGCCTGAGCATGGTGCCCACCGACCCTCCGCCGGACGGTCCGTCCGGTGCCGATGCCTCGGCAGACGCCACGGGTTCCAACGGGGGCTCCGACGCGGGCACCGACACGGGACTCCCGCCGGTGCCGTGCCTCTCGCCGATGATCGCGGACACCGGAACCACCGACCCCTCTCCCGCGCTCGACGGGGGCTCACAAGGCAAACAGCCGGACGCCGGGCCCCCGCCGATGCCCTGCCTGAAGATCGCGCCGCCGCCGCCCAAGGCGTGCCTCGACGTCCCGTCCGGCTCTTGACCGCTACCGGATCACCGCTACCCGATCACGCCGCTACCGGATCACCCCCCGCTACCGGATCACCACAGTGGTCCACGCGATGGCGTCGCCCTCGAGGGCAGCCACCACGGTGACGCTCGTGGTGCCCGACTGCACGACGACGGGCAGACCGCCGCCGAGCGCTGGCACCTGCAGGTAGACGATGGTGCCTTGCTTGCCGGTCGCGGTGCCGGTCGGACCGAGATCCTTGCCGTCGTCGTAGTAGGGACCGAACGCACCGCCGACAGCACCGGCCTTCGCGCCCGCGAGCGGGGCCCCGGTCCCGTCGACGACCCGGAGGACCACGGTGGCGAGGGCCTTGGTGGTGTCTCCCGGCGGCAGCCCGACGAGCGCGGTGGCGGTGGCCACGGCGTCGGCGGCGAACACGGGCACCTCGACGGTGGTCGTGAGGGCGGGCGAGACCGCGATGCCCGCGAGCACCTTCGGTCGCCCGCTGGCGGTCAGCGAGACCCAGGCCGGGGAGAGGGCTGCGTCGACGTTGGTGAGGCTGAAGGTGCCGGCGAGGCCGGTGGTCGCCTCGACGGTGCCGCCGCCTCGCTTGAGCGCCCGCGCGGTCACCGACGAGAGAGCCAGGCCTGCCGACAGCGTGGAGGCCAGCCCCGACGAAGCGCGCGCGGTGCCCTCGATGGTCGCCGGTCCGTCGCTGCCGTCGCCGACGTCGGCGTCAGCGACCGAGTCCTTGGCCGCATCGCCGCCGCCACCGGCACCACCGCCACCGATCGGTCCGCCCCCGCCGTCTCCCTCCGGGGGCGGCGCCGCGTGATCGACGGGCTCCTTGCACCCTGCGACGCCGACGACGAGGGCGAGCAAGAGCGCGGGAGCGGTGTTCATCCGGCCTCGGAGTCTGCCACGTCGGTCGCGGGCCCGCCCGCGCCGTCGCTCGGTTCGTCGGGCAGCTCACCCGTGGGGAGGCGCCGGCGGTGGAGCGCATAGGCCGCGGCGACGAGCCCGAGGCCGATGAGCTGTGAGGTGGAGAGGTGGAGGAACCCGCCCCGCGCGTCGCGACGCAGGAACTCGAGGACGAAGCGGGCCGTCGCGTAGAGCCCGACGAACCACACGAAGACCTCTCCGTCGTACCGCTTGCGCGGGTTGACGACGTACCAGCAGACGAAGCTGATCGCGAGCGACGCGGCCGACTCGTAGACCTGCGTGGGATGCACGGGCAGCGACGGCATCCACTTGCTCGCGAGCAGGTGCACGTCGTGCTGGGCCTCGCTGGCGGGGCTGCCCGCCGGGAAGCTCATCGCCCACGGCAGCTCGCACTGGGCGCCGAAGCAGCAGCCCGCGAGCAGGCAACCCATGCGGCCGAAGGCGAGCCCGAGCGGGATGGCGATGCCGGCGTAGTCCGCGGCCTTGAAGAAGGGGAACCGGTCGCGCTTGAGGAGCGGGACGGCGATGGCGGTCGCGCCGAGGAAGCCGCCGTAATAGGTGAGGCCACCGGCCCAGAACCGGGCCCACGCGAAGCAGTCGGCGGCCTTCGGGTGGCACACGCCCTTGGCCGCGTCCCACACGCCGTCGTAGCCGGCCTTGGGCGAGAGACACTCGGCCTGGGTGATCTTCCAGTCGACGCGCGCCGGGTCGGTGCAGAGGTGGACGTAGTCCCAGAAGTAGCCGTCGGCGAGCACGTGCAGGAGGCGCCCGCCGATCACCCCGCCGAGCAGCATGGCGAGGTTGAGGTCGATCATCACGTCCGGGTCGAGGCCCTCCCGCCGGGTGGTGAGCGCCGCGGCGATCCCGGCGAACACGAAGCCGGTGAGGAGCAGGACGAAATAGGAAGGGAACGCGACGTCGAACAGCTCGAACAGCCGCGGACGCACGGCTCACGCCCCTGCTTGGGTGGCCACCCGCGCCGCGGGCTTCTTCTTGGTGGTGACGGGGAACAGGAAGTCCACGGCCATCAGCAGCACGCCGATGCAGATGGCGATGTCGGCGACGTTGAAGGTGGGCCAGTGGTCACCGGCGCCGCCGAAGACCTTGTTCAGCTTGCCGATCCAGTCGGCGCGGACGTCGATGAAGTCGACGACCTGGCCGAAGCGGAGCCGATCGACGAGGTTGCCGAGCGCGCCGCCGAGCACGAACGGCAGGCCCCACTTGAGCGCGCGCTGTCGCGGATCGAGCTTGCGGTACATCGAGACGATCACCACGACGGCCACGGCGGAGACGAGCACGAAGAACGGGCGTCGCACCTTCTCGGGCTGGTTGTGCAGCATGCCCCAGGCGCCGCCCGGGTTGTGCGCCAGCACGAAGGTGAGGCGGTCCTTGATGATCTCCTTGGGGGGCAGGCGCAGGCCGTCCTTCTCGAGGTGCTTGAGCGCCCAGTGCTTGGTCCACAGGTCGGCGGCGGCGGTCACGACCGCCACCACGACGAGGAACACGTAGGACTGCGGCGGGTGGGCCGGCACGTCGCCCGGGGTGCCACCCGGGGTGCCTTCGGCGGGCCCGTCCTCACCGGGGCCGCTCGAAGGGGCCTTCTCGGCCGTTTCGGGGGCCGATCCAGCGGCCAATCCAGCGGCCGCGTCCTTCTCGGCGCCCACCGGCCCCTCGGCCACGGCCTCTTTTCGGCTGGGACCCTCATCGGTGCCCACGGTCGGTGGAGTGCCCACGGTCGATGGAGTGGCGGGGCGCGGGCGATTCTCGGGCGCGTCGGACATCGGGAACCAGGGGATCTAGGCGAAGCGGAAGGCCCTGGCAAAGCACCCGCACGCCGTGGTTCCCGTCGACGGCGTTTCGTGCGAGTTTCGGGGTTGCCGATGGCCACGGTCTCCTCCCTCGTCGTGCGACGCAGGCTCGCTACGATGCGACAGGTCGAGGACGCGCTCGCCCGCCAGGTGCTCTACGGCGGCGACGTCGTCACCAACCTGCTCGAGGTGGCCCCACCCCCGGCCACCGACGAGACCGCGCTGACGCAGGCGCTGGCCGAGTCGCTGGAGATCGGCGCCGCCGCGCTCGATTCGCTGCGGAGCCCCGACCCCGGTGCGGTCGAGCGCGTGCCCCGTCCACTCGCGGAGCAGCACGGCCTCGTGCCGATCGCGCTCTCGGGCTCCATCTTGCGCGTCGCGCTCGCAGAGCCCCTCACCGCCGAGGCACTCGCGGGGCTCGAGAAGGAGCTGGGGCTGAAGATCGAGCAGCGCGCCGCGTCGCTCGCGCGCCTGAGCCAGGCCCTCGAGCGGGCCTATGGCGTCGTGATGGATCGCCGCACGCGTCGCCTCGTGTCGATGCTCGACGGCAGCAAGCCGACGATGCCTTCGGCGCCGCCGCCGCGCCGTTCGCTGATCCCGGACCTCCCCGACGATCCCGTGCGGCCCGCGACGGTCGTGCCGAAGGTCGAGATCGTGGTGCCCGCGCCGGCGCCGGCCGCG
>CAZUZY010000565.1:0-4307 GCA_964624885.1 uncultured Polyangiales bacterium
CGCGTGGGCAGCGGCCCTGGGCGCCGCGGCCTGGACCGCCGTCGGCGCCGCGTTCCTCGCGAGGAGCGGGCGCCCGAGCCGGGCGCTGATGGTGCTCGCAATCGACCTGCCCACGCGGATGTTGCCGGGGGGGGCGAGCTGGCTCGCGCCGGGTGCCCACCTGGACAACGTCCTCGGCGCCCCGCCGCCGCACGGCCTCCTGCCGGTGCCGGTCCTGCCGCAGATCGCGAGCGTGGCGGCGTTGATCGTGATGACCGTCCTCGGGGCGTGGATCGCGCTCGTGCGCTACGAGGCCGCGGCGACGGACTAGGCCTCCTCGAGGGTCGAGAGCTCGCCGTCGGCGCGCCGCAGCCGCAGCGCGAGGGCGCGGGCGAGGCCGTTGAACACCGACTGGCCGAGCCGCGGGTGGGCGGAGGCCACGACGTCGAACGCCTTGCGCGAGAGGACGAACAGGTCGGTGTCGCACTCGGCGAAGGCGTCCGCCGTGCGGCTCGCGCCGTCGAGGAACGCGATCTCGCCGAAGAAGTCGCCACGGCCGAAGCTCGCGATGTGCAGCCCCTTGCCCTCGATGGGCAGCGAGATGCGGACGGTGCCGGAGCGGATGAAGAAGATCTCGTCGCCGTGGTCGCCCTTGGCGAACACCCGCGCGTTGGCCGCGACGTGGCGCTCCTCGACGGCGGCGCGGAGCTCGGCCACCGTCTCCTTCTTGCGCCCGGAGAACATCTCGAGATCGACGATGTCGATCGTGCCCTCGCTGGACGCCTCGCTCGAGCCCTTCTCCGCGAGCAGGCGATCCTCGGCCCAGGCGAGCGCATCCGACAGCTGGTCGAAGATCGCGTTCGGCTCGTCGGCGTCGATGACCCCGACCTCGCGGAGGTAGGCGGGCACGTCGGCGTAACCGGCGAGGAACCGCGGGAGGTTGCAGTACACGGCGATCGCCCCGCGGTCGTGCAGCTGGGTCTGCATCTGCCCGAGGATGTGCGCGGCGGTGAGGTCGAGCGCGTCGACCCGGCGCAGGTCGAAGATCACGGTCCGCCGGGTGCCGAGGTCCTCCTGCAGCTCGTTGCGCAGCTGGTCGGTGGTGCCGAAGAACAGCGACCCCTGCAGCTCGACCACCACGGTCTCGCCGCCGTGCTCGGCGAGGATGGCCATGTCGGCCGGGAGGCGGCGACGCTTGGAGAACACCTGGTTGCCGTAGAGCTTGCGGCGGATGACCGGGGCCTTGGACTCGTTGCGGATGAAGAGGAGGATCGACAGCGCGACGCCGACGGCGGACGCCGTGATGAGGTCGACGCCGACCGCCACGGTGATGACCGCGAGCACCACCGCGAAGTCGAACGCCGTGGAGCTGCGCTTGGCCCACGCGAACGCGGCGAAGTCGAACATCTTGAAGGCGACGACCACGAGGATGCCCGCCAGGGCCGCGAGCGGCGCCCACGCGACCACCTTGGCGAGCGCGAGGTAGGCGAACAGCACCGCGCCGCCCTCGAGGACCGCCGACCAGCGCGTCGTGCCACCGCTCGCCACGTTGACCAGCGTCGCGCCCGACGTGCCGGCGCCCGGCATGCCACCGATCACGGCGGACACCGCGTTGGCGACGCCCTGACCGAACAGCTCGCGGTTGGAGTCGTGGCGCGAGCCGGTGACCGCGTCGACGACCACGCAGGTCTTGAGGGTGTCGAGCGACAGCACGACGGCGAGCGTGGTCGCGGGGCCGACCACCTGCACGAGGTCGGCGAAGTGCAACCCGCCGAACGAGGTGATCCGCGCCTTGAAGCCGGCGAAGAACGAGGCCCCGCCGCCGGCGAGCGGCCCGATCACCAGATCGTTGCCCGCGAGCACCCGCATCGAGGGGACGAGGAACGAGAGCGCGACGTAGGCCACGATGCCGCCCACCAGGCCGATGATCGCGGGCGGGATGGCCTTGGTGATCCTGGGTGCGGCGACCATGGCGCCGATGGTGGCGAACCCGACCACCAGCGAGGGCTTGCTCCACAGGTGGGGGTCGAACACGCCGTGGCCGAGCGTGACGCCCTTGGCGAGCCCCAGCAGCGCGGGGAGCTGCTTGAGGAAGATGACGACGCCGACGCCACTCAGGTAGCCGGTGACCACCGGGTACGGGATGTACTTGATGATGGTGCCGGCCCGCGCGAGGCCGAGGGCGAGCTGGAGCGCGGCGGCGAGCAGGCCCACCAGGGTCATCTGCAGGAGCAGCCGTGCCGGGTCGCCGGGGTGCTTGTGGGCCGCCTGGATGGCGAAGGCGCTCATGACCGCGACCGCCGGCGCGCAGGGCGCCGACACGAGGCGCGGGGTGCCCCCGAGGATCGGGGCGATGGTGCCGAGGGCGACCGCGCCGAGGAGCCCCGCGAGGGCTCCGACGCCAGGCCCGAGGCCCACCGGGGTGAAGACCGCGATGCCGAAGGCGATCGAGGCGGGCAGCGCGACCAGCGTGGACGCGAGGCCTCCCCAGATGTCGCCGACGATGCCGCTCCGAGGCGCCTCACGGGGCGCGGCGTTCGATGTCATCCTCTCGCCTCCGAGCCGAGGATCGAGCAAGACCCGGACCTCGGGGGACGCGCGGGGGACGACACAAGGAGGGCCCGCGCCGCGTGCAGCTCTTGCGCCCGCTCAGCGTCGGGTGCGTCCCTGCGCGAGGCGGACCCAGTCGCGCAAGGTCTCGCGGGGAACCCCCGTGGCGCGCGCCGCGGCCGCCACGCTGCCCAGCGAGGCCACGAGCGCGACGGCCTGGTCGGGGTCGCGGCGAAGGGGCGGTGGGGGCGTGGAGGTCCGACCGAGGGCGCGCGACACGTCGAGCTCCTCGACGATCCCCGACGAAAGCGCGGCCGCGCGGTAGAGGACGTTGCGGAGCTCCCGCACGTTCCCCGGCCACCGCTCCGCTGCGAGCCGGGACGAGGCCGAGGGCGCGAGGGTCCGCGGACCGAGCTCCTCGCGCCAGGACAGGAGGAGCGCCTCGGCGATCTTCTGCACGTCGCCCGGGCGATCGCGGAGCGGGGGCACGTCGACGACCAGCACGGCGATGCGGTGGAACAGGTCCTCGCGGAAGGTGCCCTCGCGCACCCGCTGCTCGAGGGGCGCCCAGGTGGCCGCGACCACGCGCACGTCGACCCGCCGCGCGGTGCGCGCGCCGAGGCGCTGCACCTCCCCGGTCTCGAGGACGCGCAGGAGCTTGGCCTGCATGTCGAGGGGGAGCTCGCCGAGCTCGTCGAGGAGCAAGGTCCCGCCGTCGGCGATCTCGAAGCACCCGGGCCGCGCGACGTGGGCGCCGGTGAACGCGCCCCGCTCGGCGCCGAACAGCTCGCCCTCCGCGAGCTCCCGCGGGAGCGCGCCGACGTTGATCGCGTGGAACGGGCCGCGGCGACGCGACAGCGTGTGGAGCGCCCGCGCGACCACCTCCTTGCCGCTCCCGCTCTCACCGCGCACGAGCACCGGCGCCCGGAGCGCCGCGATGGCGTGCACGTGGCGCGCGAGCCGGGCCATGGGGGGTGAGCCGCCGATCGCACCCGGCAACGAGAGCGAAGGCCCCTCGTCCGTCGGCCCCGCCTTCGCCTCGAGGGCCAGCGCGGTGCGCCCCACGATCGCGCAGGCGCCGACGCCGAGGGTCGCGGCCTCGACCCGCGCGCCACCGACCCACGTGCCGTTGCGGCTGCCGAGGTCGACGATGCGCGCACGCCCGCGCCGCAGCTCGATCCGCGCGTGACGCGCGCTGACCGTGGGGTCTCCGATGGCGACCCGCGCCGGCTCGTCGAGGCCCGCCCACTCCCCGCCGATCTCGAGCGCGCCGTCCTCGGGCAGCGGCACCCGCACCTGCTCGCCGGCCGCGGGCTCGACCACCAGCACGAGCCCTCCGCGGTGCGGCGCGCGCTCGATCTCCGTGGTGCGCGGCCGTTCAGGGGTCTCGTAGGACTCGGGCGGCGGCGGCAGCAAGGTGCTCGGCATGCCCGGAGGTCGACGCCCGGCGCCCGAGAGTTGCGCGCGAGTTGCGGCCAGCGCGCAGGTCGTGTTCGGTGCCGGTCATGAGCGGGGTCCTCTACGTGGTCGCGACGCCGATCGG
Source organism: uncultured Polyangiales bacterium (assembly GCA_964624885.1). Taxonomy (GTDB): domain Bacteria; phylum Myxococcota_A; class Polyangia; order Polyangiales; family JADJMO01; genus JADJMO01. The sequence continues at coordinate 4,073 of CAZUZY010000565.1, forward strand.
CAACCTCGACGACCTCACGATCCGCGCGCAGAAGACCCTCGCCGCGTGCGACGCCGTGCTCGCCGAGGACACGCGGCGCACCCGCGGCCTGCTCAGCCACCTCGGGATCGACAAGCCGATCCGGCGCTTCGACGCCCACGTCGAGACCGACCACGTCGCCCGCGTGGTGGCGGAGCTGGTGGCCGGGGCCTCGCTCGCGCTGGTCAGCGACGCCGGCACGCCGCTGATCAGCGAC
>CAZUZY010000566.1:0-4306 GCA_964624885.1 uncultured Polyangiales bacterium
GGCCCGGACCGCCACCTCCTTGGAGGCGGAGCGGACCACGACGACGCCCTCGAACACCGTGAGCCGCGTGCGCGTGGAGCAGCCGGGATCCGGGTCGACCGTGCTCACCTGGAACGACGTGCCTCGCACCTCGACCTCGGCGTCGAGCGTGCGCACCACGAAGCGCTCCCCCTGCCCGAGCTTGTGCACGTCGGCGCGCACCGAACCGGCCGCGAGCGAGAAGATGCTCGCGGAGCCCTGCTCGACGATCGAGAGATCGCCGCCGCCCTTGAGCTCGAGGCGGGTGCCCGTCGGCAGGCTGAGCGACGCGAACGCGCCCTGCGCGGCGACGAGGCGATCGCCCGCCGCGAGCGTCGCGGGACCCGCGAGCGGAGTCCCCGGCCGACCCGCCCGGATGGGAGTGACCGCGCCGCCCATCGGCACGGCCACGATTCCCGCGACGCTCGTGGCAGGAATCGTCGAGGCCGGGGCGCTGGCCACCGGCGCCGTGGGCGCAGGACCACGCCGGCCGACCCCGATCCACAGGGCCACCGCCGCCGCGGCCGCGAGGGCGAACGCAGAGAAGCGCAGCTGCGCCCGCCGACGCGCCTTGGCCTTCATGGCCCCGGCGATCGCCGCGATCGCGCGCTCGCGCTCGCCGTCGGAGGGCGCCACGACAGGCTTGTCACCGAGCCCGCCCTCGGTGGCGAGCACCCGCGCCGCGCCGCGGAGCGTGGGAGGCTGAGTCACGGCTGCACCTCGATCTCTTTCAGGAACTCTTCGAGCGATGGGTCGGCCTCGATCAGGGCCATGAGCTCGCGTCGACCACGAGAGAGGCGCCCCTGGGCGGCGGCCACGCTCACATCGGTGATCTCGGCGATCTCCTTCAGATCGTAGCCCTGGACGTCGTGGAGGACGAAGGTCCACGCCTTGAGCGGGTCGAGCCGCCCGAGGAGGGATTTCACCTTGTCGAGCGCCGAGCGCAGCGTCACCCGCCGGTCGGAGCGCATCGAGCCCGACGAGGTCGCGGTCTCGACCTCGTAGGTGGCGTCGAACGTCCGGGTCTCGAGCCGCCTCCGGCGCAGGTGCTTGAGGACCACGTGCGCGGTGACCCGCGAGACCCACGCGTCGAGGGGACCGTCGCCGCGGTAGCGATCGACGGAGGTCACGAGCACGATCAGCGCGTTCTGGGTCACGTCCTCGCGGTCGGGGTCACCGGCGCGGAGCATGCGCTGCACGACCCGATCGACGGTGGGGCGCACGCGGTCGTGGAAGGCGGCGGCGGCGCTGGCGTCCGACCGGGTGATGGCCGCCAGGATCTCGGCGTCGTCGAGGCTCGGGCGGTGGGGCGCGTCCGCCCGGGAGGTCGGCTCCGGCGACGGCCGGATGGGGACGACCTTGCGGGCGAGGGACATGGTGCCTTCTATGTACCCCCTGCCCGCCCCGACCAGACGGGGTGGTTCAGAACCGCACCCGGAGCCCGAGCTCGCTGGTGAGCCGGGCCCGGGGGAGCACGCTGACGCTGGCGCCGTTGAGGGCCACCGTCGTCGTTCCGAGGGCGAAATCCGGCCCGATCGCGCCGAACAGCGAGGCGTCGCCCCCGAGCTTGCTCGAGATCTCCCCGAGCACCGAGAGGTCCGGCACCCATCGGCTCCGGGTGTCGGTCGAGGTGGTGGTCCGTGCGACCCCGAACCGCAGCGCGGCCACGTCGACCCGGAGACCGACCGTGAGCAGGCCCCAGCTCGCGGGGGTCAAGGTCAACCCGCCGCCGAGGCGGAACGCGGTCGTCCGACCGAAGCCCTCGATCTCGCCGATCCGCAGGTCCGACGTGAGGTGCACCGAGAGCCACGGCGAGGCGCGCACGCCGATCGCCGCGCCCCCTCCGACACCCACGCTGCTGCCCATCCCCGAGCTCGCGGCGGCGAAGGCGTCGACGACGAAGCGCTGGACCGACGGGGCCGTCGGCACGCCGGGGTCTCGTGGCGGGGGCGAGAGCACCGGGGCAGTGACGAACGGGGGCGGCGGGGGCGGCGGTGGCGCGAGCACGACCGGCTCGAACTCCGGCACCATCGACGCGACCACGAAGCCGACCGTGCGGCCGCGATCGCTCGGCGAGTCGGTGTCGGCGAAGCCGATGTCGCGGTCGAGCCAGCCGGGCTTGGCGTGCACGTGCAGGTGCGCCGCCACCGGCTTCTGCGTCCAGGTGACCTCGGCGACGACGTCGGCCTCCTTCTCGGCGCTCTCGTCGGTCGGGAACGGGTCGACCTCCCGCACCACGATCTGGGCCCCCGGCCCGAGTGCCTTCTCGGTCGCGGCGGTCATCGCGGTGGTGGCGGGCAACCCGGCCTCGCCCTGGTGGACGAGGAAGAGGATCACGACGGGGTTGGCCACGCAGTCCCGAACCTTAGCAAGGATTCAGGCCCACGCTTGCTATGGTGCTCCGATGTCCCGGCCCCGGGTGTTGCTCGCGCTCGCGCTCCTCTACACGGCGCAAGGCGTCCCGTTCGGGCTCGCCGCGGAGTACCTGCCGGTGGTGCTGCGCGAGGCGAAGATGAGCTACGCGGCCATCGCCGCGGTGGGCTGGCTGCAGCTGCCGTGGCAGCTCAAGCCGCTCTTCGCGGGCGTGGCCGACGATCCGCGCGTGCGCCGCCGCTCGCGGTGGGTCCTGCTCGCCCTGCAGCTCGGCCTGACCGCCACGCTCGCCGCCTACGCGCCGTTCCCGATCGGTCGCGCGTGGTTCGTGCTCACCGCCCTCGCCGCCCTGCTCGCCGCGTTCCAGGACGTCTTCGTCGACGCCCTCGCGGTGCGCGCGCTCTCGAGCGGCGACCGCGGCTTCGGCAACGTGGCGCAGGTCGCGGGCTACCGACTCGGCATGCTCCTCGGCGGCGCCGGCCTGCTCCTCTCGGTCGCGACGCTCGGACAGAAGACCACCCTCCTCGCCCTGGCCGGCCTCGTCGGCGTCGCGAGCGTCGGCGCGTTCCTCGCGCGCGAGGAGTCACCCGCCGCGGACGAGGACAAGCCCCCCTACCGCGCGCCCGACAGCGCGCCGAAGAGCGTGCGGCTCGGCGCGCGCGCGCTCGTGCGACACCTGCTCGGCCGCGAGGTGCGGGTCGTGCTGGCGGTCGCGCTCTCGTTCAAGTTCGGCCTGCACGTGGCGTCGGGCCTGTTGAAGCCGATGGTGGTCGACGCCGGGTGGACCAAGCGCGAGATCGGGCTCGCCGTCGTCACGGTCGGCACCGTGTGCGGCCTCGTCGGCGCAGGCCTCGGGGGCCTCCTCCACCGCAAGCTCGGCGAGACGCGCGCGCTCGTGGTCGCGGCCGTGCTGCAGGCCATGAGCTGCATCCCCCTGTTCGTCGCCGTGCTCCAGCGTTGCCCGCGCACCACGACGACCCTCGCCATCGGCGCGGAGCACTTCGTCAGCGGCGTCGGCACGACCATCCTGTTCGCCTCGTTGATGACCGCCACCCGACGCAGCGACGCGGGCCTCCACTACACGGTGCTCACCAGCGCCAACGCCGTCGCCATCGGTCTCGGTGGGCTGCTCGGCGGGCTGCTCGCCGACCGGATCGGGCTGCCGACGACGTTCGTGCTCGCGGCCGCGCTGTGCCTCGCGCCGCTCGTGCTGCTCGGGCGGTGGACGGCGGCGGCCACCGCCTCGGCCGGCGAGGCCACCTGACCAGGCTGTCCGGTGCGCCACCCGTGGCACACCCGATTCCGGCACGATTCGGCAGGTTCCAGGTGGCGCGCGCCTTGCTGAGGCGGGGGACCATGACCCACGATCGCCTCCGCCGCGTCCTCACCTCGGCTCTCCTCTCGGCCCTGGCCGTGCCCACCGCGGCCTGCGGCGGCGTGGTGAGCGAGGAGCCCGCGAAGGACGGCGGCGCAGACGTCGCGTCCGACTCCGGCGGTGACGTCGCGACCGATCTCGGCGTCTGCACCCCGATCCCCGACGCGGCCACGTGCTCGGAGAAGGTCGTCTACCCCTGCGGCCTGCCCTTCGCCCTCGCCGGCGCGGCCCCCACCCTCGAGGAATGCAAGAGCCTCTGCGCCCCGATCAAGTTCACCTACGGGGGCCCCTACTCGTGCAGCGTCTACGCGACCGGCACCGGCGGCACCTCGCAGACGGTGAACTGCGCGTCGTGCGCCGTCGGCCGCAAGCCCGCCGATCTGCTCGACGAAGCGGGGTGCCACGAGGAAGACCCGGTCGCCGAGGCGCTCGCCGCGATGACCCGCATCGAGGCCGCGAGCGTGCACGCGTTCCGCAAGCTCGAGCGCACGCTGCGGGGCCTCGGAGCGCCCGCCTCGCTCGTGGCCCGCGCGAGGAGCG
>CAZUZY010000567.1:0-4304 GCA_964624885.1 uncultured Polyangiales bacterium
GGCGTGGCGCTCGCGCTGGCCTGCGGCTTCGGCGCGCTGCAGTACGCGCGCACCCGCGGCGGCGACACCGTCGCCAAGACCTCGCCCGCGCCGACCAGCTCGATCGCGCCGGTCACCTTCGTCGACGGCTCGACGGCCACGCCACTCCTGCCGGACAGCGTGGTCGAGACCAAGGTCGCCGCCGCGGACCGCGTGGAGGTGACCCTCGTGAAGGGCGCCGCGCGCTTCGAGATCACCAAGAACCCCGCGCGCACGTTCCGCGTCACCCGCGGGGCCACGCTGGTCGAGGTGCTCGGCACCGGGTTCTCGGTGGAGCCGGCCCCCGGTGGCACGCAGGTGACGGTGCACCACGGGCGGGTGCGGGTGACCTGCCACGGCGTCGCGAGCGAGCTCGGGCTCGGCGACAAGACGGTGTGCCTCGACGCGGAGCCCGCGGTGGCCGCGCCCAGCGCCTCAGCGTCGGCCGTCGCGAGCGCGTCGGCGTCGGTGGTGCCGAGCGTGTCCTCTTCGGTCGCGGTCGCCGCGTGGCGCACCCTCGCGCACGACGGCGAGTACGACAAGGCGTGGACGGCGCTCGCCGGCGCCAGCATCAAGGACGAGCCCAACGAGCTGCTGCTCGCGGCGGACGTCGCGCGCCTCTCGCACCACGCCGCGCAGGCGGTGCCGCACCTCAAGCGCGTGGTGGAGAAGTTCCCCGGCGATCCGCGGGCGCCGCTGGCAGCGTTCACCCTCGGACGCGTGCAGATGGAGGACCTCGGCGCCCCGAAGGACGCCGCGGGCTCGTTCGCGAAGACGCGCGCGCTCGGTGCGACGGGGACGCTCGCGGAGGACGCGCTGGCCCGCGAGGCGGAGGCCTGGTGGCGCGCGGGCGATTCGGCGCGCGCGCGCACGGCGGCGGAGGACTACGTGGCGAAGTACCCGAAGGGGCTCCGCGTGAAGTCGGTGAAGAAGTTCGGGGGCCTCGAGTAGCCCCGCCGAAGCCACCGAACCTCGGCTGGCCTGCACCAGCTCCCAGGTCCACGGGTCCGATTTTGTTTTTGCACGAATGTAAAACCAGGTTTGACATTCGTGCGGATTCCAAATTGTGCTGCCCACCCGACGCCCCATCAGGGTGGGGTGAACTGGAAGCCCCAAGTCGCGTCCGCCTCGACGGCCTGCGGGTTCTTGAACACCCAGGTGCGGACGGCCTGCGCGATGCAGTCCTCCACGGGCAGGTACTTCAGCGAGGTGCTGACGACGGACGAGCGCGACACGAGCCCCGCCGCGGTGATGTGCCACCCAACGGTGAGCGAGCCCTTCAGACCCGGCACCGTAGCCAGTGCGGACTCGTAGCAGAGGCGGATCTCGGGCATGTGCAGCATCACGACGCGGCGAATCTCGTCGCCGAGACCAGGTGGGAGCGCTGCCTTGGCCACGTCCGGCCCCGCATCGGCCGGCGTTCCGGGAGATTCGGCGGTGTGCTCGGCCACGGCGACCGTCGTCATCGGAGCGTCCTTCCTCGTCGAGGCGCACGACGCCAGCACGAACGCTGCGGGCGCCGCCATCGCCCAGCGGCTCATGGCGCCGCGGTCCCGGGGAACGTCTCGTCGATGAGCTTCGGCAGTTCGGCCAGAGGCTTCGCTGTCGGAGGCGCGGCCTCGAGCTCCATCCACTCGATGCCACCGATACGGGTCTCCATGTCGTATTCGCCGACGTCAGGGCGTGACGGCCGCCGGCTTGTTGCGCGCGGTGTACGTGCCGTCGCCCAGCTGGCCGAAGTCGTTGCTGCCCCAGCACATGAGCGCACCGTCGAGGATCGCGCAGGTGTGGCTCTCGCCGATCGCGAACCTCGCGTTCTTGCCGGTGATGCCCGAGGGCTTGGTCGAGACGCTGTCGGTCGTGGTGCCGTCGCCGAGCTGCCCCGCGGCGTTGGCACCGGCCGCGTCGAGGACGTCGCCGTAGCGCACGACCGTCATGTTGCCACCGGCCCACACGTCGCAGTCCTTCGTGTCACCGCAGCTGTGGTGCTCCACCGGCTTCGACAGCGTGCCGCCGCCGGTCGCGGCGATCTGCTTGCTGCCGTTGTCGCCCCAGCACTCGACGAGGGAGGCGGCGGTGCCGGTCGAGAGCGCGCAGACGTGGTTCGAGCCGGAGACGAGCTCGAGCACGTTGGGGCCGAGCCCATCGACGGTCACCGGGGTCGCGCTGCTCTTGGTCTTGCCGTCGCCGAGCTGGCCGCTGCCGCCCTCGCCGGAGCACTGCACCTCCGTGGTCATCGCGCAGACGTGGCCGTCTCCGATGGCGATGGCGCTCGCCCCCTTGAGCCAGGGCACCTCGGTCGGCGCCTTGAAGCACGGCCGCGCACCGATCGAGGTGACGCAGCTGTCCGCGCCCGCGATCCCGATCTGGCCCACCTCGTTGTTGCCCCAGCAGAAGACCTTGTCGGCAGCCTTGGCGCAGGTGGTCTGCCCGCCGGCGGCGAGATCGGTGACGCCGCTCAGGGCGGGGACGACCAGCGCCTTGGTGCTGCAGGGCACCGTGCCCGCGCTGCTGGTCGCGCACGTGTCCGAGAGGGTCTGCCCGAGCTGCCCGTAGAGGTTGCTGCCCCAGCAGGCCACGGTGCCATCCTTCTTGAGCGCGCAGACGTGGCTGTCGCCGACCGCGATGCTCTTCGCGTCGTCGATGCCCGCGACGAGGTTGGGCTTGCCGAGGCAGTCCGGCGAGGCCGTGCCACCGCACGGCCCCGGCCCTCCCTTGGTCGCGACGCCGGCCTGGCCGAACCGGTTGTCGCCCCAGCACTTCACGGCCCCGGTGGAGAACACGACGCAGGTGACGTTGCCGTACGCGGCCACCTGGACGACCTTGGGCGGCGCCGCGTCGCCATCGACCGGGACGTCGGTCGGCGCGTCGGCCCCGCTGTCGATCCCGCCGTCGGCGTCACCGCCGCCCGTGTCGTCGACGCTCCCGGTGTCGGTGCCGGCGTCGTCCTTCTTGTCCTCGGCGACGCTGCAGCCGAGGTGGGTCGTCACGAAGGCACCGAAGATCACGGCGAGCAAGGTCAGGGGACGCATGGCCGGAAAATGTACGTTCGAGGCGCGACGCCTGGCAACGATGACCTATGCTTCGAGGGTGCGTGACGAAAGGCGACTCCGCTTCGTGCAAGTCCTGACCGGCGCGCTGGTCGCGTGCGGGAGCCCCTCGCCCGCGCCCACTGCAACACCCACTGCGGCACCCACTGCGTCGTCCGCGCCGTCGCCGAGCGCGATGGCTTCGACGACGACCGTCGCCGACACCGAGCCGGTCGACCCCACGGCGGGCGGCGGCCCGTGCCGGTGCTCGTGGGACACCCACGCCGCGACCGCCCCGCGCGTGTGCAAGAAGGGCGAGACCAGCGTGACCGGCGCCACCTGCACGCCGGGGAACCACAAGTACAAGTACCCGATCAAGGTCGGGCCGCTCGATCCGCCCGACCTCGCGGGAGGATAGCCACAACGAGCGGGTCGCCGCGTCTCGACGCGTCGCGACCGCATCGACTAGCATCCGCGGGGCATGGGGGAAGCGCTCCGGGCGCGTCGTTTCGAGCTCCGTTCGCGGCTCGGCGCGGGGGGCGCGGGGACCGTGCACGCCGCCTGGGACCACGAGCGCGGCGAGCTCGTGGCCCTCAAGACCCTGCACCAGGTGAGCCCTTCGGCGCTCCTGCGCCTCAAGACCGAGTTCCGCGCCGCCGCCGATCTGCGCCACCCAGGCCTGGTCCCGCTCTACGAGCTGTTCGCGGAGGGCACCGACTGCTTCTTCACCATGGAGCTCGTGGAGGGTGTGCCGTTGAGCACGTGGCTCCTCGAGGACACGCCGCCGCCGAGCGACCTGTCGGGCACCATGACCATCGGGTCCCTCGCCGACGCGGGCGAAGCAGGCTCCCGCCGTGTGCTGCGGGCCTGCCCCACCGATGTCGATCGGCTCCGCGCCGTCGTCCTCGAGCTGGTGGGCGCCGTCGGCGCGCTGCACGACCAGGGCAAGATCCACCGCGATCTGAAGCCGTCGAACGTCCTCGTGCGGGCCGACGGGCGCGTGCGGGTGCTCGACTACGGGCTGCTCCTCGACGTGGGCTCCGCGCAGGCCGGTGTCTTCCATGGCACGCCGGCGTACGCCGCGCCCGAGCAGGCCCTGGAGGGAGGCTTCGGCCCGGAGGTCGACGCCTACGCGATCGGCGTGATGATCTTCGAGGCGCTGACCGGGACGTTGCCGTTCGTGGGCTCGCCGCTCCAGATCCTCGCGCAGAAGTCGGAACGCGAGGCGCCGAGCGTCGACACGATGGTGGCCGCGCC
>CAZUZY010000568.1:0-4286 GCA_964624885.1 uncultured Polyangiales bacterium
CGAGGGCGACCACCGCCACGCGGGGGCGCAGCGCTGTCACCGAGCGCGCCGCGTGCTCGACCCGCCTCGCCGGCGTGAGCCCGGGCGCCTCCACGATCAGGTGGGCGTCGTTGCCCCCGAAGCCGAACGCGCTCAGCGCCGCGCGCCGCGGGCCGACCCAGGGCTCGACGCCGCGCACGACGCGGAAGTGTCCGCTGCGGAGCGCCGGGTTCTCGGGTCCACCGCCCGGGGTCGGGAGGAACACGCCCCGCTCGAGCGAGTGGAGGAGCTTCATCAGGCCCGCCGCGCCCGCGACGCTGAGCGGATGGCCCATGTTGGCCTTGAGCGACCCGAGGGGGATCGTGGGGCCGGGACCGAACACCTCCTCGAGGCTCGCGATCTCGGCGGCGTCGCCCACCTGGGTCCCGGTGGCGTGGCACTCGACGTAGGCGACGTCGCGCGGCGAGAGGCCGGCCGCCGCGTATGCGGCGCGCATCGCGCGGACCTGCCCCTCGCTCGAGGGCGCGACGAGGCCGCGACCGCGACCGTCGTTCGCCAGGCCCACCGCGCGGATCACGCCGAGCACCCGGTCGCCGTCGCGCTCCGCGTCGTCGAGCCGCTTGAGCAGGAACAGCGCGGCGCCCTCGGCCGGCACGAGGCCGTCCGCCTCGGCGTGGAACGGTCGGCTCGCGCCCGAGCGACTCATCGCGCCGAGGGCGCAGAACCCCACGTGGATGAAGAGATCGTCCGCGCGGCACACCGCGCCGGCCAGCATCGCGTCGCTCCGCCCGCTCTCGAGCGCCTCGCACGCGAGCGCGATCGCGTACAGCGAAGACGCGCAGGCGGCGTCCAGCGTGAACACCTCGCCACCGAGCCCGAGCGCCGTGGCGAGCAGGTGCGCGGGGAGGCCCGACATGAAGCGATTGCGCGGGTCGACCGGTGGGCGCGCGAACGGCGTGCCCGCGAACCAGACCGACTCGGCGCGCTCGGCCATCTTGCCGGTCGGGAACGACAGGTTGCCGAAGATGGCGCCCGTGCGGCGCGGATCGATGCGCGCGCTCGCGGCCGCCTCGCGCCCGCAGTGCAGCACCCAGTGGAACAGCGGATCGAGGCCGACGAGCTCGTTCGCGGGCAGCGCGAGCCCCCGCGGATCGAGCGTGAACGCGGGGTCAACGTAGCCCCCGAGATCGGACCACGCGCGATCGCTGGCGTGCGCCGGGTCGTCGGTCATCGCGTGGGCGTGACCGAGCCGGAACCGACCCGCCGGCGAGGGACCGACCACGACCCGTCCCGCCTCGAGGAGCGCGGCGAGCTCCCCGGGGGTCGACGCTCCGGGGAGCAGACACGACTGCCCGACGATCGCGATCGGCGTGCGCATGATCAGGCGCTCGGGGCGGCGGCGAGCTCGCGCGTGCCGGGCAGGACGTGCACCTCGACCGCGTCGAGCTCCGCGACGACGCGGCTGCCCTCGAGGAACACAAGGTCGGAGACCGTGTGGTCCTTGGAGAGGGTCCGCGAGCGGACCACGCAGCGCACCGGGCCGCGCGGCGCGCCGAACCAGCGGAGCGCACGGAACCCCGTCGGCAACGAAGCCCCGCCCGTCGCCTGCTTGGCGAACGTGACGACGAGCTGCAGCCCGCCGTCGAGCAGGGCGGGGTCGGTGACGAACGCGCCCGCCCACGAGGCGCCGGCGGCGCCGACGAGGTCGCCCTCGATGCCCTCGTCGCACAGCACGGGGACGCCCTGGATCACCTGGAACTGCGGCCCGTGGAACAGCGCGTCGCCGTAGACCGGATGGGCCCACGGAGTGCGTGGTCCCGCGAGGGTGAGCGGTGCGCGCGGCGTGGGCGAGACGCCGAGGCGCACCTTGGCCGAGTAGTGGCGTGCGCCCCCCGTCCCGAGCACCTCCGCGGCGAGCTCGTTCGGCGCCACCTCGTGCACCCGCACGACGAAGCGATCTCCCTTGCCCTCGAAGTCCGCGAGGCGGATGCCGCGCAGCACGCGCAGCTCCTCGAGGGCCACGAGGCCGAGGTCGGGGGCGAGCGCCCGCGCCGCGCGCGCGAACCACTCGACCGCCATGACCACGGGGACCACGGCCTGCCCTTTGACCCGATGGTCGTCGATGAACGGACAGGTCCGCGCGTCGACGATCACCGTGTAGGCCCCCTCACGCAGGGGGCGGGCGCCGCGGGTGAGCGCCTCGGCGCGGGGCTCGGCGCCGATGACCACGTCCACCGGTCCGCCGCTCGCGATCTCGTCGAGCATGGACCGCGGACCACCGACGAGCGTGACGAGCGGCACCCCCGCCGCCTCGAAGTGCGCGCGCAGCGCCGGGCTCACCATGCCCGACTCCCAGGGGCCCCAGCCGATCGACTTGAACGTGCAGGAGGGGCGCCGCGACTGCTCGAGGCACGAGACCTTGTTGAGCACCTCGTTGGCCATGGCGTAGTCGCACTGGCCGCGGTTGCCCGCGCGCCCGGCGACCGACGAGAACGAGACGAAGAAGCGCAGCGCGTCGCCCTCGGTGGCCGAGAGCAGCGCGTAGAGGCCGCGGATCTTGGTGGCAAGCACGCGCTCGGCCTGGGCGTCGGTCTTCTCGGCGATGAGCTTGTCGGCGATGACGCCCGCGCCGTGGATGACGCCCGCGACAGGGCCGAAGCTGGCGCGCACGTCGGCGAGCACCCGCGCGACCGCCGCCGCGTCGGTGACGTCGAGCGCCTCGTAGCGCACGTCGCTTCCCGCCGCGCGGATCGCGGCGAGCGTGGCCTGCACCTCGCGGTTGCCGACGAGGGTCGCGACCCGCGCCGAGAGCTCGGCCGGGGTGAGCTTCTCGCCGCGCGCGCTGGCCTGCCCGAGCAGCGCCTTCTTGAGCTCGGCGTCGGTGCGGGCGCCCTCGAGACCGGCGGGCTCGCCGACCAGCGGGGTGCGCGCGAGCACCACGACCTTGCACTGGGTCTCGCGGACGAGCGCGAGAACGCAGGCCGCGGTGACGCCACGGGCGCCGCCGGAGACGACGACCACCGACCCGGCCGGCAGGGAAGCCGCGGCGTGGGCGAGCGGTACGAGCTGCGAGACGACCGTCTGCCGGAGACCGTCGGCAGAGAGGCCCACCTCGAGCTCGGCGCCACCGGCGAGGAGCTCGTCGGCGAGCGCGTCGGCGAGCTCTCCCGCGGACCGTCCGCCGCGGTCGAGGTCGATCGCGCGGCAGCCGGCCTTGGGCCACTCCTGGGCGGCGGTCTTCACGAGGCCCGGCAGGCCACCGAGCGCGGCGCGCGCCGACCCGGAGAGGCCGAAGTCGCCACCCGTGTCCTGCACGGTGACGAACGCACCACCGGCCTCGACGTTCTTGGCGAGCGTGCGCGCGGCACGGAGCCCGGCCGCGTGCAACGCGAGCGAGCCCTCGACGTCCACAGCACTGGCGCGGAGCGCGTCCAGCATCACCACTGCGTCCGCGTCCGACGGGACCTCGCGCACGACCTCGGCGGCGACACCACGGCGCGCCAGCGCGGCGACCAGGAGGGGAGCGATCCCCCCCTCGTCGTCCGTGATCACGCAGCGGCGGCAGCCGAGGAGCCCGGGGAGCGCGAAGCCGAGGGCAGGGGCCGCCGCGATCGCGGTGACCCAACGACCGACGCCCGTTGCCTCGGGGGCGTCAGCCTTGGCGGATAATCGAGCGACCGCGCCCCCACCGCCCATCACCTCGCGCATGTGGCCGACGATCTGGGCGAGGGTCCGCAGCGCGCCGAGCTTGGCCATGTCGAGCTCGGGAAGGTTCGGGGTGCGCTCGCGCATCGCGGCGAGGATCTCGACGCGCTTGATGGAGTCGACGCCGAGGTCGGACTCGAGGTCCATGTCGGCGCCGAGCATCTCGACCGGGTAGCCGGTCTTGGCGGCCACCACCTCGAGCATCACCTTCTCGAGATCGGCGTTGCCGCCATTGCTGCCATTGCTGCCATGGGCGCCGTTGGTGGCCTTCGGAGCGTGGGAGCCGTTGACCTTGGCGGCGGCGGCAGGGGCGGCGAGCGCGGGCATCACCTCGCGCACGTACGCGATGATCTGGGCCAGCGTGCGCATCGCGCCGAGCTTGGCCATGTCGAGCTCGGGCATCTGCGGGGTGCGCTCGCGGAGACCGGCCAGGATCTCCACGCGCTTGATCGAATCGACGCCGAGATCGGCCTCGAGATCCATGTCGACGCCCAGCATCTCCACCGGGTACCCGGTCTTGGCCGCAACGACCTCCATCATGGTCTTCTCGAGATCGACCGCGGGCGCGGCGGCCACGGCGGCCGGAGCGGCGACCGGCGGGG
>CAZUZY010000569.1:0-4236 GCA_964624885.1 uncultured Polyangiales bacterium
GCGGGGGCGGCCGAGCCGGCCAACCCGTTCGCGGGTGCGGCGGCGGCGAACCCGTTCGCGGGGGCGGCCCCGGCGAGCCCGTTCGGGGCGGCGTCGGCGAGCCCGTTCGCGTCCTCGCACGCGCACTCCGAGCCGGACGACCCCAACGCCGAGTACACCTACCGGCTCGTGAAGTCCGGCCCTGACGTCGCCTCCGACGAGGTCGAGCAGTCGCACGTGCCGGCCGTCGAGGTCATGGTGCTCTGGGGCGCCACGATCCTCAACGTCGCCCACCTCACGCCGCCGCGCGCCTATTACGTCGGCGAGGAGGAGGGCAAGGGCGTCGGCGTCGACTACCGCATGCCGAGCGAGAAGATCGGCTCCACCCGCATGCCGATCCTGGTCGGCGGCGGTGGCAGCGTCGCGGCCGTCGTCCCCCGCGGGGCGAAGGGCACCATCGACGTCCCCGGCCAGGGCAAGATGACCCTGGACGAGGCGCGCTCCAAGGGGCTGCTCCAGCCCTGCGGCGAGCTCCCCGGCGCCGAGCAGATCTCGCTCTCCAACAACGCGCGCGCCCGCATCGAGCTGAACGGCTTCGTGTTCCAGACGGCCGCGGTCCCCGCGGGCAAGAAGCCCTCGGGCGCGGTGAGCAAGTCGAGCCGCGCGAGCGCGCTGTTCTGGCTCGGTTCGGCGATGTTCCACGTCGGCATCGTGACCGCGCTGATGATGTCGCCGGGCGAGTCGCTCGACGACGAGTCGGCCGGCCTCGACAAGTCGACCCAGGCCTACATGCTCCAGCTGCAGAAGAACGCGGCCGACAAGGAGATCCCCGAGCAGGAGGACAACTCCCCCACGCCGCAGCAGCAGGACAAGTCGGGCGGCACCGGCACCAAGCACAAGGGCGCCGAAGGCATGATGGGCGACCCGTCCAAGAACGCGACGGGCGGCTACTACCAGATCAAGGGCCCGCCCGACACGGCCGAGGTCAAGATCGCCAAGACCCGCGCCCTCATCGAGAGCGGCAACTACGGCGCCATCGGCGCTCTCTCGAGCGTCTTCGGCTCCACGGCCAACGCCCCGATCGCGTTCGACTCCACGTCGGACGAGACCATCGGCAAGGACCCCAACAACTTCAACGGCAACCTGATGGGTGACCATCCGGGCGACTCGTTCGGGTACGGCGGTCTCGGCCTCTCGGGCACCGGCCCCGGCGGCGGCGGCTGGGGTGACGGCATCGGTCTCGGCACGGTCGGTGGCTTCGGCCACGGCGCCGGCACCGGCACCGGCATGGGCTACGGCGGTGGTGGTGGTCGCGTCGGCAGCGGCCGCAAGACCAAGACCGTGAAGATGATCGAGACCGGCACCGACATCCAGGGTCGCCTGCCGCCCGAGGTCATCAAGCGCATCATCCGCGCGAACTTCCCGCGCTTCCGCGCCTGCTACGAGACCGGCCTGAAGAAGGACCCGGGCCTCAAGGGAACCGTCGCGGTCCGCTTCATCATCGACACGACCGGCGCGGTCGAGTCGGCCAACCTCTCCGGTGGGTCGCTCTCCGACGGGCAGGTCTCGGGGTGCGTCCTCGGCGTGTACAAGACCCTGTCGTTCCCGGAGCCCGAGGGCGGCAAGGTCATGGTCACCTACCCGATCGACTTCCAGAACGACGAGTGAGTGACGGCGTGGGGGGGACGATCGCCTGATCGCCCCCGTCACGGCTCGGCAGCGCCTCCGTGGGTCTCGGCCCCGGGGGCGCTTCCTTTTTTGCCGCCGCTCCGAGCCTTCCGTCGGGGGTCTCTCGGTCTCGGGCGGTCGGGCCTCGCGAGCCCTGGTTTTCCGCTGGAATTCCGCGTCGAAGCGCCCCGAATCGCTGTTTACTTCGGCTCGGCGCTTCCTCTATGCTCGCGCGTCGATGCGAGCCCTGCGTGCGCGTGCTCGCGCGTGTCTTTCGCAACCAGAGGAGACGGCTCTCATGCGCGTTGGTGGTCTTCGTCTCGGCGTTCGGTCCCTCGTCGGTGTGTCCTTGGCGGGCGCCCTGTTCGGACTCTCCGCGTGCAACAAATCTGCGGTCGATGCGCAGAAGCTCGCCAAGCAGGCCCAGTCGATCCAGGGCGAGGATCCGAAGGGGGCGGCCGAGATGTACAAGCAGGCGGCCCAGATGGATCCGACGAACCACAAGATCCTGGGCAACCTGGCCGTGCTCTACGAGCGCCAGAAGGACTGGAACAACGCGGCCGAGACCTACGCGAAGGCGGCGGCGCTCGACGACACGTTCGCCAACTACCAGTTCCGCCGCGGCTACGCGCTGATGGAGCTCGCCCTCAAGGACCCGGGCAAGGCCGGCCTCGACAAGGCGAAGGATCCGCTCAAGAAGGCGATCGCCAAGGATTCGCACATCGCCGACGCCTACTACTACCTCGGCAAGGTGCACTACGAGCTCGACGAGGAGCAGGACGCGCTCGACGCGCTCACCAAGGCCATCGAGACCCGCGGCGACCAGCTCCACTACTACGTCGAGCTCGCCAACATCTACCTGAACCTCGGCATGGCGGAGCAGGGGCTCGCGGTCGCGCTCGAGGGCCAGAAGATCGCCCCGCAGATCAAGTTCGCCAACGAGAACGACAAGATCGACGGCGTGAACGCCTGGTACTTCCTCGCGCTCGACGAGGCCCGCGCGGCGGAGCTCCTCAACAAGCCCGACGACAAGATCAAGGCGCTCGAGAAGACCCGCCAGATCGCCAACCCGAAGAACGGCCCGCGCGACGCCGAGTACCAGCTCGCCCTCGCCTACGCCGACAAGGGTCAGCCCCAGGACGCCTGCCAGGCTCTCGCCGGGTACCTCAAGACCCCGGCCGGCAAGACCGCCGAGGCCCAGGAGTCCCGCAAGGACGCCGAGGCCAAGAAGTTCGTCTGGAAGTGCCCCTGATCTTCGTGTGACGTCGGCGCTGCGGATGGGTCGGTCCGCATCACCGATCCGGTCCTCTGCTGGTTCCCTTGGCTCATTGCTGTTTCGCCCGAATGCCTGTTTGAGGAGCCCCCGATCGACGGGTTGCTCCGGAGATGCCCACGATGGAATTGACCGATCGCCTCGCCTATCTCGAGTCCGTCCGTGACTGGCAACAGCTCCGGGAGGAGCTCGAGAAGGCGGTCTCCGCGAGCAAGTCGAACGAGCAGAAGGCCGCGCTCCACCTCAAGCTGGGGCGTCTCCTCGACGAGAAGTTCCTCCTCGGCGCGAAGGCTCTGAAGCACTTCCAGGACGCCTACAAAGCCAACGCCCAGCTGGTCGAGGCGCTCGCCGAGGCCCGCCGGGTCTACTGGGATCTCGGCAAGCTCAACATGGTGCAGAAGCTCCTCGAGCTCGAGCTCAAGGCGGCGGCGCCGGAGGGCGAGGCCACGAGCGCGCTCCTGCTCGAGCTCGCCGACGTGCTCTGCGACACCGACCAGTACGAGCCCGCGACCCCGACCTACGCGCGCGCGCTCGGCGCCTCGGGTGGCCAGAGCGCGGCCGCGCGCGGCTCCCTCGAGGACGTGCAGGTCACCGAGAACGACTGGGAGGAGCGCGTCGGCGCCATCCTCCGCGAGGCCAACGAGGCCACGGGTTCCGGGCGGGTGCGCGGGTTCCTCCGCGCGGCCCGCCTGCTCCGTCGGTTCCAGGGCACCGAGGCCACCGAAGGGTTCCTCCGCCAGGCCTATCGCAGCAACCCGGCCGACGCGGCCGCGGCCACCCTGTTCGAGGCGCTGCTCGCCGACCAGAAGCGCCTCGAGGAGATCGAGGCCACCCAGAACGAGCTCCTTTCCACGCTCGCGGGCGCCGAGCGCGCGCACCTCGCGATGGTGTTCGCGCGCCGCTGGATCTCGCGCCACCAGAACCTCGAGGCGGGCCAGCGGTTCCTGAACGACGTCCTCGCGCACGAGCCCGCCAACGAGGCGGCCTTCCAGAAGCTCGGTGAGCTCATGGGGGCGCGCGACCAGTGGGCCGACCTGCTCCGGCTCGTCGACCGCAGCGTCGACCTCGTCGGCAACGACGTGGGCGCGCTCTCGTTCCTCCTCGCGGAGGGCGGCGTCGTCGCGTGGAAGCACGCGGGCGACATGATGAAGGCGCGCCGCTACTTCGCGCAGCTCGCGTCGGTCGCGCCCGAGCACCACCAGCGCCGCGCGTTCGAGCGTCAGATCGGTGAAGAGCTCGAGCCGATCGAGGTCGTGGCCGGCGCGAAGCCGTCGGCCGCGCCCCCGGTCAAGCCCGCGCCTGCCGCGCCGGTCGCC
>CAZUZY010000570.1:0-4228 GCA_964624885.1 uncultured Polyangiales bacterium
TCGGTGCGCAGCCCCCGGACGCCTTCTTCAAGGCGATCGACGGCGCGCTCGCCAAGGCGAAGTGATCGCACGCTGACGTCGGGCGCCGTTCCGAGAGGGGCGGCGCCCGGAGTCTTTTTGTGCCGAGCGTGCTAGGCCACGAGCGTGTCGCGCCGCTCCCTCGTCGCCTTGCTGGCCCTCGTGGCCTGCGCCGATCCCCCGCTCGCCGCCGCCCCGAAGCCCGCTGGCACCACGACCTCGCCCGTCGACACCACCCCGTCGACGAGCCCGCTCGTGCCGGTCCACCCGGACGATGCGATCCTCGGCGACCGCCAGGCGCCGCTCACGCTGATCGTGTTCGCGGACTACCAATGCCCGTACTGCCGCAAGGCCGAGCCGCGGGTCGCCGCGCTCAAGGAGCACTACGGCGATGCGTTGCGCATCGTCTGGAAGGACTTCCCGCTCGGGTTCCACAAGCGCGCGCGCCCGGCCGCGATCGCCGCGCGCAAGGTGCAGCGACAGAAGGGCGACGCGGCGTTCTTCGCGTTCCACGATCGCCTGATGGACGGCGACCTCGACGAGGCGAGCCTCCACAAGCTCCTCGCGGAGGCCGGGGTGAGCGACGACCCCGACCCCGAGGCCGAGGCGCTCGTCGACCGCGGCGTGGCCGAGGCGGCGCAGCTCGGCATCACCGGGACGCCCGGCTTCGTGCTCGACGGCGTGCGGCGGATCGGCCTCCGGCAGCTCGACGACGCGGAGGTGGTGTTCGACGCGCACAAGGCCAAGGCCGACGCGCTCCTCTCGCAGGGGGTCCCGCGGGCCGCGGTGTACGGCAAGCTCGTCGAGGAGGCCTGGGTGCCTCCGCCGCCGGCGATCGAGGCCGAGGAGCCGGTGTCCAGTCAGGTGTGGAAGGTGGAGGTCGGTCGCGCCCCCGCCCGCGGACCGAAGGACGCGCCGGTGACGATCGTGGTGTTCGGCGATTTCGAGTGCCCGTTCTGCAAGAAGCACGAGGCCACCCTCGCCGCGATCGAGGCCAAGTATCCGGGCAAGGTGCGCCTCGTGTTCAAGCACCACCCGCTCGGCTTCCACGCGAACGCGCTGCCCACCGCGGTGTTCATGGCGCAGATCCACGACAAGGGCGGCGACGCGCAGTTCTTCAAGGCGCGTGACGCGGTGTTCGCGGGGGGCGATCTCTCCGAGGACGCCCTGGTCCGGGTGGCCGACAAGCTGGGCCTGCCGGGCAAGCAGCTGCTCGCCGCGGCGCTCGCCCACGAGCTCGAGGACCGCGTGGAGGACGACCTCGAGCAGGCGGAGGACCTCGCGATCCGGGGCACGCCCTGCACGTTCGTCAACGGTCGGCGGCTCGACGGCGCGCGCAAGCTCCCGGTGTTCGTCAAGGTGATCGACGAGGAGCTCGCCAAGGCCAAGGCGCTCGTCGACGGCGGCAAGGCGGCGGACAAGGTCTACGAGGCGACGATCGCGGGCGGCTTGCACCTCGGCGCGATCGACCTGCCCGTGCCGCCCACGGCGCCTTCCCGCGGGCCCAAGGACGCGAAGGTGGTGCTGCAGGTGTTCTCCGACTTCGAGTGCCCGTTCTGCCAGCGGTTCGCGCTGGTGCGCCCCGACGTCGACGGCTCGGGCGCGCTCGTCGAGATCGAGAAGGCGTACCCGAAGCAGGTCAAGATCGTGTTCCGCAACTACCCGCTGTCGTTCCACACGCACGCGCGGCGGCTCGCCGCGTTCGCCCTCGAGGCCAAGAAGCAGAAGGGCGACGCCACGTTCTTCCTGCTCCACGATGCGCTGTTCGCTGCCCAGCCGGCGCACGACGACGCGACCCTCGCCGGGCTCGCCAAGAAGTTCGGCGTGGACTGGAAGAAGGCGGAGGCGGCGCTGGACGCCGGCACCTGGGACAAGCTCATCGACGAAGACGTCGCCGCCGCCGAGAAGGCCCACGTGGAGGCAGCGCCGTCGGTGTGGATCAACGGCCGCTTCGTGGTCGGGGCGCAGCCGTTCGCGGTCTTCCGGCGCAAGATCGACCGCGCGCTGAAGAGGGCCACGCCCTGACGGGCCGCCCGTGGAGGCGGTCGCGGCTCGCTCTCCTCTGGCTCGCTTCGTTCGCCGAGACGGTGTATCACCGGGGGACGATGCTCGGTGCGCTCCGGGGCCGTTCCACGGTGATGTTGCTCGCTCTCTCCGTCCTCGGCAGCGGCGCGGGTGTGGGGTCGCTGGCTGGGTGCGGCGCCGGCCTCGTGCAGACGCCGAAGGCCACGGTGCGCGCGTACGCGCAGGCGGTCTCCGAGGGCCGGGCCGACGACGCCTACGCGATGCTCTCCACCTCGGCCAAGGCGACCATCACGCCCGAGGCCTTCCGCAAGCTCGTGAAGGAGAACCGCACCGAGGCCCTCGAGCTCGGCAAGTCGCTCTCGCGCGAGCCCGGCGATCCGCAGGTCACCTCCACGGTGGTGCTCGAAGACGGCGAGGTCGTCACGATGGTGCTCGAGGACGGCAAGTGGCGCGTCGACGGCGCGGCGCTCGAGTTCTACGGGCAGGCCACGCCACGCCAGGCGGTCCGCGGGTTCGTGCGCGCCTACCTGCGCAACCCCCGTCGCTACGACGTCCTCCTCAAGTACGTGCCCGAGTCCCACAAAGAGGGGCTCGACGAGAAGAAGCTCGCCCAGGCGTGGGGTGAGGGCCCCGAGGCCAAGCGGGTGCTCCAGCTGGTGGAGTCGGTGCGCGAGGCGCTGCCCACGGCCACCTTCGAGGAGACCGGCGACCGCGCCATGATGCAGTTCAGCACCACCGCTTCGGTGACCTTGGTCCGCGAGCAGGGCCTCTGGAAGATCGAAGACATGCGCGACCACTGAGCGCGCGCGGGTAGCGCTGCTGCGCCGGGGCTACTTGCAGCACCGGAAGCCGACGCCGATGGCCGGCTCCTTGAAGTCGCGCAGGTACCGGGCGTTGCACGCGGCGTCGAGGTCGAGGTCGCCGAAGTAGCCGCCGCGCGCCGCGCACTCCTCGGGCGCGCCGGCACAGTCGTTGACCCACTCGATGAGGTTGCCGCTCATGTCGTAGATCGCGTCGAAGGGCGGCTTGTCGCCGTGGCACTTGGGCGCCGCCATGATCTTGTCGGCCTCCATGCGTCCGCCGTCGACCCCCTCCCCGGTGGTGCACGACCCGCCGACGAAGGCGTTGCCGTAGGGGAAGAGGCTCGTGCCCCCCTGGCTGCACGCGTAGGTCCACTCGTCCTTCTCCGGACCGGTGTGCGCGGCGCCGGTCCCGAGCTCGCCGCACAGCCGCTTGCCGGCCCACGCGCAGAAGGCGTAGGCGTGACACCAGTTCACGTAGGCGCGCGCGTAGCCGGAGGTCGCGTGCACGGTCCACGACTCGGGGGCGGCGATGCTGACGCTGTCGCACCGCGGCGGCAGACCGAGCGTCGTCCGCGCGGGCGACGCGATGACGAAGCTCGCGAAGTGCGCCTCGCTGACCTCGGTCACGTCGATGCAGTACGAGCCCCCCGCGCCGTTCTGGACCTCGACCATCGCGGGCCCTCGCGTGCTCGCGCACTTGCCGCTGTCGGCGACGTCGGCGCTGGCGTCCCCCGTCCCACCACCGTCGGGCGCGAGGCTCACGTCGCGCACGCCGGCGACCTGCTCGCAGCCACCGAGCAGACCCGCGAGCAGCAGGAGCGTGCAGGTGCGCATCGTGGTCAGCATACCCCGTCCTGCCTTCGAACGAAGGACGCACACCGGGCGGTCTCCGGCCTCCCCGGGGCGTGCTACGGCATCGCCCGATGCAGAGGTGGTCCCTCGGCCTCGTGGGGGTGCTCGGGGCCTCGGTCTCCTGCCGGGCCGCGGCGCCCGCGTATGGCGAGCTCGTCGTCGCGCTCGAGACCGACCTCGCCGTGCCGAGCCTCCTCTCGCACGTGCGGGTCGACGTGTACGCCGACGAGGGGGGTGTCCTCGCCACCGAGCAGACTTCCCCGCGCGACCCGCGCGATCTGCCGGCCACGTTCTCCGTGTTCACCCCCGGCGTCGCGACCACCGTCTGGCTGCGGGTGCGCGGCTACCCCGATGGCGCAGTCCTCGGTCAGGACGAGCCCGACCCGGCGCTCGCCGTCGACGCGCTCGTTCGCGTGGAGCTCCGCGCGGGGGTGGTGGCCCACGCCGCTGTCGCGCTGCGCGGCGTGTGCAGCGGTGTCCCCAGCGACGTCGCGGCGCGCACCACCTGCCTCGACGCCGCCACCCCGTCG
>CAZUZY010000571.1:0-4227 GCA_964624885.1 uncultured Polyangiales bacterium
CTGACGCCCGACGGCGGACAGCTCGTCGTGGTGAGCGGCTTCGGCCACGCGCTCGAGGCGTTCGCCCTCGGGAGCGGCTTGCGGACGCAGACGGTCTCCCTCGGTCGCGAGCCCCGCGCGGTCGCGGTGGCGAAGGACGGTCACGTGTGGGTCGGATACGCGGCCGAGTCGGCGCTGGAGGTGGTCGACCTCGCGCGCGGTGTCGCCAAGCCCGTCTCGCTGGTGGTCGCGGGGACGCAGCACGAGGTCTTCTTCATGCCCATGACGCCCTCGAGCTTCGACGAAGGCTTCTCCACGCCCCCGAGGGTGTTCCGACGCGACCCGGACCGCTTCGCGCGCCAGACGTACGCCCTCGTGCGACGCCCGTTCGGGACCGGTGAGGAGGAGATCCTCGCCCCCCACGCCCTCGTGTCACCCGGCGACTCTCAGGTCGTCTCGGGGGGCTACGGCGGTGGCGGCGGCAGCGAGCACGCGCACGTCGCGTTCGCCGTCGCGCGCGTGGGTGCGAGGAAGCCGACGCAGCACGAGGCGAACGAGGGGTGTCGACTGCCGCGGGCGGCGACGCTGGGCACCGCGGGGGTGCTCCTGGTCGCGTGCGCCGGCGAGGACGCGGTCGTCGGCTACACGATCGGCACCACGATGGTCGAGAAGCTGCGGCTCGCGGTGCCGGGTGGGCCGATGGCCGTCGCCGTCGACCCGCAGCGCGGGGAGGTGGTGACGCTGGCCGCGTTCGACCGCAAGGTGCACGTGCACTCGAGCGTCGGCGAACGCGTCGCGGTGCTCGACCTGCTCCACGTGAGCGGGCTCGGCCTCTCGGCGGAGGCCGCCGAGGGGCGTCGGTTGTTCCACAGCGCGACCGAGAAGCAGATCTCGAGCGACGGGCGCGCGTGCGCCAGCTGTCACCCCGACGGGCGCGACGACGGGCTCACCTGGCCCACGCCGCGCGGCCCGCGCCAGACGATCTTCCTCGCCGGGCGCCTCGCGCGACAGGCACCCTACGGGTGGGACGCCGAGCACGCGAGCCTGCCGGCGCACGTCACGGTGACGATGAAGAACCTCGGCGGCGAAGGGCTCGCCCCGCGGCGCCTCGACGCCCTCGCTGCGTGGCTGCGCGAGATGCCGGCGCCCCCGCGCCGACGCGTGAAGGGGAAGCTCGAGGCCGAGGGCGCAGCGATCTTCGCGTCGGCGAAGGCGGGCTGCGCCGGGTGCCACACCGTGGAGACGGAGCTGACCGACAGTGCCGCGCACGAGGTCGGCTCGAAGACGTTCGCGGACGAGAAGCCGGAGTTCCTCGCGCCGTCGCTGCGGTTCGTCGGCGGGAGCGCGCCCTACTTCCACGACGGGCGCTACCGCACGCTCGGCGAGCTGCTCCGCGCGAGCGACGGGAAGATGGGCACCACGGGACACCTCGGTCAGGGCGAGCTCGCGGCGCTCGAGGCCTACCTGCAGAGTCTGTAGGGCGTTGCGGCGCGCCGTCCCGCCTGCCAGACCACGCCGGTGAACAAGAACGCACAGCTGTTCTTCGCGCTCGTCTGTCTGGTCGGCGGCGGCCTCTTCGCCGTCTTCATGGGCCGGTGGGCCGCCTACCAGGGCAACAAGCGCCCCTGCGAGTCGGGCCTCTCGGCGTCGACCCTCGAGGAGAGGTACGGCGTCGTCGTGCCCGACGACGTCCGGATCTGCCGCGAGGCCAGCACCAAGCTCGAGCCGGTCAAGCGCTTCGAGCTCGTCTCGGCGTCGCCGAGCACGCTCTGCCTGATGACCTTCGAGCTCGTCGGCTGCCCCTCGCTCGCCAAGGAGGGCCTCCGCTGGACGGTCGCCATGGGCAAGCGCTGGGACGGCGGCGAGGGGAAGAAGAGCGGTGAGGACCACCTGACGCTGGACTTCACGCGCAAGAGCGCCGGGCCGGTGCACGTGTCGCTGTTCAAGTCGCGGTACGACGAGATCACCGCCGACCTGGAGGTGCGCACGAGCGAGGGCGGCGGCGGCAAGCTCAAGAAAGGCAGCCACGGCGACGACGACTGAACGACGAGCCGCCTCCATGACACGACGGGCGCGGGCGGTTACGTTCGCGGCGTGGATTGCCCGAGCTGCGGCGCGGCATTGCTGAGACACTACGCGGTGGCGTCGTGCCAGGCGTGCGGTCGGCTCGCCTTCGAGGAGCTGCCCGATGGCGGGCCCCCGCCGAGCGGTCTGCGCGTGGTGGAGGACGACGCCAGGAGGTTCGTCGTCGAGGTGCCCGGGCTCGGGCACCGGAGGCTCGTCGCGTGGTACCTCCTCGCGGGCCTGCCGCTCGCAGCGATCGTGCTCGCGTGGGTCGACCCCATGGGCAAGACCGCGAGGGACGGGCCGAGCGTGTGGGTCGGTCTCCTTTCGTTCCTCCTCCCCGTGGAGGTGTTCGCGGTCGCGACGCTCCGGGCGGCACGGCGCGTGCGCCGGATCGTGGTGGAAGGGGGGGTCGTCACGGCGACGCCGTCGACGCCGTTCGCGCGGGCCACGTCGATCCCGCTCGCCGCGGTGTCGAGCTGGTTTCCCCGCGTGTCCTTCTCGCGCCAGCACCGCGTGGTGTTCGGCCTCGAGGCCCGCCGCGCGGGAACCGACGCGCCCTCTGTGCTGCTCGCGGACCTCGAGCGCGCCGACCACGTGGCGTACGTGACCAAGCGGCTCGCGCAGCGCGCGACCTAGCCTATCCGTTCAATGCCTCGGCGAGCATGTCGTCGCCGAGGCTCGGGACCAGGGAGGGCCGCCCGACGATGAGCGGGTCCACCGGCCCGATCGCCGCGAGGTCGCGCCGCGCGTAGGGCAACCGGTGCAGGACGTATCGCATGGCGTTGAGACGCGCGCGCTTCTTGCAGTCCGACTTGATGACGGTCCACGGCGCATCGGAGGTGTCGCAGTGGATGAACATGTTCTCCTTCGCCCGGGTGTAGTCGTCCCACTTGTCGAGCGAGGCCTTGTCGATCGGGCTGAGCTTCCACTGCTTGAGCGGGTGGCCCTCTCTCTCCTTGAAGCGCCGACGCTGCTCCTGCTGGCTCACCGAGAACCAGAACTTGAAGATGTGGATGCCCGAGCGGACCAGCTGTCGCTCGAACTCCGGCGTCTGCCGCATGAACTCGTCGTATTCCTCGTTCGTGCAGAAGCCCATGACCCGCTCGACGCCGGCGCGGTTGTACCAGCTGCGATCGAACAGCACGATCTCGCCGTGGGTGGGCAGGTGCTCGATGTACCGCTGGAAGTACCATTGACCACGCTCGAGATCGGTGGGCTTCTCGAGGGCGACGACGCGCGCACCGCGGGGATTGAGGTGCTCCATGAAGCGCTTGATCGCGCCTCCTTTGCCCGCGGCGTCGCGTCCCTCGAACAGGATGACGACCTTGGCCCCTGACTCCTTCACCCAGGCCTGGAACTTCAGGAGCTCGACCTGCAGCCGGTACTTCTGCTTCTCGTACCGCTTGCGCGAGAGGAGGTTGAGGTACGGATATCCACCCTCGCGCCACTTCGGCGCGAGCTCGGTGTCGGGGTCGACCCCGGGGCGCGGGACCTCGCGATCGAACAGGCTCTTGCGGAGCGCCTTCACCTCGTCGGGCGAGGCGCCGTCGACGATCGCCTGCAGCTGCCGCAAGGTCTCGGGCGCGGGCTGGCCCTGGCCGGAGGGGCCGAGGAGATCGCGGATGGCGAGGGTCTCCACGGTGAGGCGGTTGCTCGTGCGCCGCGCGACGCGGTCGGCCTCGGCGGTGTTCGACCCTGCGTCGGGCAGGACGTCGCCGGCGCTCACCCGACGGGCGGGCCTCGCCTTGCTGCTCGACTTCGCCGTGGTGCTGCCCGCTGGTTCTCGACCCACCCTGGCCGACTACCACGACGCGCGGCCGGGCGTGACGGACAACGACAGCACGCCTCGGTCACCCGCGCGCCGCGCGTCGCGCCCGCGCGAGCGTGTCGGCGTCTCCCCACCGATCGCACTTCTTCTCCAGCGTGGCCCACGCCTTCGCGCGGGGCCGCGCGCGCTCGAGCAGGAAGACTCCCCCGTAGAAGGGGAGGATCGGCGTGCCGAACGGGTCGTCGGTGTCGAAGTCGACCAGCGCCGCCTCGAGGGCCTCGACGAGCGCCTGCGTCGCGGCGAGCTGGGGCAGGCGCTTGTACAGCCCGGGCAGGTGGCTGCTCTTGTGGACGAACGCGAAGAAGGCACCGGCCGCGCGCACGCCGTCCGCGCCGCCCGCGCGGTGCGCCGCG
>CAZUZY010000572.1:0-4163 GCA_964624885.1 uncultured Polyangiales bacterium
GCCATCGGCAGCTACCGCGCGCGCTACATCGAGGCGCGCGAGGCGCTCCTCGCCGGCCACTTCGACACGTGCCGCGACGCCTTCGCGACGCTGGCCGCCGAGGCCCCGAGCGAGAGCGATCGCCTGCTCGCGAGCGAGATGGCGGACGTCTGCGGCAACCTCGCCAAGCGGGGCCTCGCGTTCGTCCACCAGAAGGACCTCGGCGAGTCGAACCTCTCGGCGAAGGCCGCCGGCATCCGGACGGTCGACGAGCTCGCCATCCTCTACACCAACGCGGTGCTCTACGGCGTCGGCACCGGTTTCTTCGTGGGCGCCGCGGTCGACGCCAAGGGTCCGGCCGGCTTCGTGCTGCCGATGATCGGCACCGCGGGCGTCGCCTCGGCGCTGATCTACGCGGCCGATCGAGGCAAGGGCATGGCCTACGGCGTGCCGCAGTCGATCACCACGGGCCTCTACCTCGGCTTCGAGCAGGGACTCCTGTGGACGCTGTGGCACGAAGCGAACACCACCTACCAAGACAGCTGGAAGGACAGCACCATCGCCACCGTGATCTGGGGCAGCACGACGCTCGGTGCGCTCGCGGGCGGCATCATCGGGGGCACCTCCACGGCGACGCCGGGTCGCGCGTCGTGGGTCGGCTCGACCGGGCTGTGGACGGGCGTCGTCGCGGGCCTCGCGGGCCTCGCGGCGCACGGAGACGGACGCGGGGACGACGCGGCGTTCGAGCTGACCGCTGCGATCGGCGTGGCCGCCGGCGCCGGCCTCGGTCTGCTGACCGCCAAGGCGGTCTCCCCTTCGATCGCGCGCGTGCGCTTCCTCGACCTCGGGGCCCTCGCCGGCGGCCTGCTGGCGGGGGGTCTCTACTACGCGGCCGCGTATCGCTCCTCGAGCACGACCGGGTTCAGCACCATCACGGCGCTCGGCGTGCTCGGTGGCCTCGGCACCGCGTGGGCGCTCACGAGCGGCATGCCGCGGGACGACGGCCCGCAGGCGAAGGACGAGGCGAAGTTCTCTCCGACGATCGCGCCGACCCAGGGCGGCGCGACCTTCGGAGTGGCGGGCGTGTTCTAGACGCTCACTTCACACAGAGGCCGAGGCCGCCTTCGATGCCGCCGACCTTGGTGCACGTGCCGTAGTTGACGCCGCCGACGGTGCAGGTGCCGTCGGCCGCGAAGCGACCGCCCGCGGCGCTGGCCCCCGGGTAGGTCCAGCCGGTCGGCTTGGTGAGCCAGCAGAACAGGTAGCAGGTCGAGACGCCCGTACCCGAGTCCGGCTTGGTGGTGAGCTCGGTGCAGAGCTGCGACTCACCGCAGTCGTTCGCGTACTTGCAGGTGATGGCGGGCTTGGTGCCGATCGCGCCCGTGGGCTTGCTGCACTTGAACGCGTCGGGGGCCTCGCTGAACAGGCACACCTGGTCGGCGGGGCAGTCGTACTTGAAGGGGTTGCAGGCGTTGCTGTAGCTGCAGATGTGGTAGATGGTCTTGCCCGCCGAGTCGGTGAGCGAGACGTTGCACTTGCCGGCCTTCGAGGCGGCGGAGCTGCCCACGCAGACGCTGTTGTCGCCCGGGCAGCACGCGGGCGTGCACTTGCTGCTCTGACACTCGAGGCCGCGATCGCAGTCGCCGTCGCCGGTGCACGGGTCGCCCTTGGTGCCCGCGCCGATCGCGCGGGCGGCGCACGCGGTGGACGTGCCGTCGTACGCGCAGGTCTGCGTGCCCGGGCAGTCCTGCTTCACGAGATCGCACTTGTCGCCGGTGTGCGGATCGCAGCCGCCGACGGGCCCGGTCTCGCTGGTGCCATCGGGCTTGGTGCCGGTGTCGATCGTCGAGGTCTCACCGGTGGGCGTGCCCGTGTCCACGCTGTCGTCGGTGACGACGCCGTCGGTGGTCGCGGTGTCCTTCTTGCCGGAGTCGACCTTCGTGACGGGCGGCTCCTCGTCGGCGCCACCACACGCAGCCATCCCGAGGACGGGCACGCACACGGCCGAAGCGAACAGGACCGACCAGAGCACACGGGAAGACGAACGCATGGCAGCCTCCGAAGAAGGAATGATCGAGTCTAGCCTGCGTGACGCCTTCGGTCACATTTCCCAGCGTCGCACTGCCCAGGACCGAACAGTGCGACCCCAGCGTCACGGCTCTGCGCCGGCAAGCCGAAAGGGGTCACTGCGCGTCGGCCGTCGCGCCCGCGTCGCCGTCCGCCGCCTGGTTCGAGCCGGCGGGCGGCGTGAACGGCTTGGGGATGTTCGGCGGGTGCAGGTCCATCACCTTCTTGTACTGGTGATTGGTCACCGGGGTCTGCTGGATGGGCTGCTGCTGGGCCGGCGGCGGCGGGACGGCCTCGTTGCTGCGGCTGCAGTCGGCGCAGCCCGGGCCGAACGAGGACAGGACGAGGAAGGCGACGAGCGACCGCATGGGGATCCTTTACAAAAAGGGCGCGACCCCCGTGCAGGATGCACGAGGGCCGCACGCGAGACCACCCGGAGATCAGGCCGGGGGACGGCAGGTCTTGCCGGAGACGCCCGCGGACTGCTCGCAGGTCCAGCCGGTGATGCCGCAGTCGGCGTCGGCGCTGCAGTTCTTCACGCAGTAGCCCGCCATGGCGGCCGGGAGCTTGAAGGACGGGTCGTAGATGTCCTTGCCGTCCTTGTCCTTGGCGTTGAGGAGCGGGTCGCAGGAGAAGCCCGTCGCGCACTCCGCGTTGGCGGTGCCGAAGGCGGTCGTCTTGCAGAGCGAGATGCAGAGGCCCTGGTCGGCGCCCGCACCGGTCTTGCCGAAGCAGAGGCAGTCCGTCGACGAGCTACCCGCGGCGGCCGCCGGGGTGCACTTGTCGCCCACCGCCTTGGCGTAGGTGAACTTGCAGTGCTTGGTGCCACCGGTCGCGTCGGCGACGCACTTGAAGCCCGGCGGGGGCTTCGTGAAGAGCTTCGAGCAGTCGGTGTCGGTCGCGCAGGTCTTGCTCGTGCAGATGTTCTCGAGCTCGTCGCACACCGAGCCGGTCGGGCAGTCGGCGTCGTTCGCGCAGCCACCCTGGCAGGAGCCGAAGAGGGTGTTCTTGCCAGCGCTGTCGGTGCCGATCGCCTCGGGGTTGCAGGCGTTCTTGCCCGCGCACGCCGTGGTCATCTTGCCCGTGTTGTCGAGGACGCAGAGGCCCTCACAGGTGGACGGGTTGGTGCCCGACTTGGTGCAGATGCCGGTGTCGCCGTCGCAGAGCGGGATGGTGGTGCCGTCGCCCGCGTCGCACGCGTCGCCGCCGCCCGTGTCGAGCTGGATGCAGATCGCGGTCGGGTTCAGCGGGCTGATGATGTACAGCTTGTTGGTGCAGTGGCCGAGGCCGTTGCCCGTGATGTCGCAGTCCGTGTCCGACGTGCAGGTCTTGCCCGTGGTCTTGTCGGGGGTGACGGTCGGACCGGTGTCCTTGCCGCCGTCGACGACCGAGACCTCGCTGGGCTTGGTGTCGGTGCCGCCGTCGGTCTTCGAGTCGGTGCCCGAGTCCTTGGCGACCACCGGGTCCGGATCGCTCGAACCACACGCGGCCACGCCGCCCACCGTCATCGAGAGGGCCGCGAGGACCCCGAGAACACGCTTCGTCATGACTGCTCCTCCAAGTTTCGGATATCTGGTCCGGCCGAGCCCGGACGTCTGCTCGAGAAAGTTTCGCTGCGGGAGGATCCCGCCCAGGCCCTTCGGCAGCCCAAGTCGTCGGCGACCCGTCCAGCCCCTACGCGAGTTGCGTGCCATCGTGACCACATGGTGCGGATGGCGGGGTAATCGGGGCCCGAGCTGCTCGGCGGCGCGTGCCCAGCGGGTCACAGGGGGTGTGACGCCCATGTCATGATCGAAGATCAGGACCGATGCGCCCCTGACGGTGAACCCGGATCGTGCGAACCGAGACGCCGCCCCTGCATCGCCCCCCTGTCGAGGGAGGCCCTTCCTGGGGGCAGAGTGCTCCCGGGAAGGCGGCGGACGGTATGACCCCGGCGCCATCGTCGTCAACCCGACGCGTGCCGAAAATGTCACCCGGTCCGTGTGGGGCGGAATCCTCCAGCGGAGCCTATCGGCTTGACACGACGCGCCGACTGGGTACCGTGGACGGCCCTTACCAACACGCGGGAGTAGCTCAGTTGGTAGAGCATCAGCTTCCCAAGCTGAGGGTCGCGGGTT
>CAZUZY010000573.1:0-4113 GCA_964624885.1 uncultured Polyangiales bacterium
GAATCCCCAGGAAATTCGGGAGCAATCACAGCGTCCCCAACGGGATTCGAACCCGTGTAAGAGACAGCCGGCGCCGCTTTGGCGCCGGATTCCCCGACGATTGGGCCAGATCGGAGGGAGGCCGGCCCGCGTCTCCGGGTGCCCGCCTTGGAGGCCCCCAGCCGGCTCACGGTCGTGCGTAGAGCGCCCCCGACGCGAGCGGACCAAAGACGTCTCCGAACCCACCCTGCAGCTCCTCCGCGACCCGGATGTAGCCCTCGGTCGTGGAGAGGCACGAGTGCCCGGCCCGCTGCTTGATCCGCAGCGGCTCGTCCCCTCGCACGGCCATCCAGGTGATCCCCGTGGCCCGCAGGTCGTGGAAGGTGATCCACTTCCGGGTGGCGTCGTTGGTGAAGAGCTCGTCGCGCTCGACCCCGGCCATCGCCAGGTAGACCCGGAGCCCGTTGGCGAGGTCGTACTTGTCCGGCATTCCCTCCGCTCCGAGCACGCGGCCCTGCCCCCCGCTCTCGCGGTGCATCTGCTCGAGCAGCGGCCGGAGCGTGGGCTCGAACGCGAACCTCCGCGTGCCGCCCGTCTTGGTCTGCTTCTCCTCGTGCGTGTAGCGGCGGAGGCTCCGGTGGATGTGGACGGTGCCGTGGACGAGATCGACGTCCTCCCAGGCGAGGGCCTCGAGCTCGGCGGCGCGGAGGTAGAGGTAGATCGAGAGCGTGACGACGCGCTTCCAGAGCAGCGGCACGTCCGGGCACGCGGTCAGCTTGAGGTACTCGCTCGGGTAGAGGAACTGCTTGGCCTTGACCATGCCACGGTCGGGCGCGGCGAGGCCGCTCGAGGGGTTGTCGTCGCGCACCCGCAGAGACCGGTCCTTGGCCGTGTGGGCGTCGTGGAACGCCATCTTGACGGTGGCCCACACATGGGAGGCGGTCTTCCAGGACAGCGTCGCGTCCCGGATCCGCTGGTCGAGCCGGTCGCGCACATCCTCGAGCTGCGCGGGGCTGACCTCTCGCATGGGCGTCGCGCCGAGGATGGGGAGGGCGTGGTTTCGGAGGCGGGAGCGATCGTCCCGGACCGACTCGAGCCCCCTCGCCTCTCGGAAGAGGAGCCACCGCTCGACCCACTCGGCGACGGTCTCGTGCGCGGGCGGGGTGACCAGCACGTCCGCGGCGCTCGTCGTGCGCCGTGCCCGCAGGACCAGCTCGGGCGCGCGCCGCTTCGCCTCGGCGTGGGTGACCTCTGGCTCGAGCTGGAGCCAAGGGCGGGTGCCGTCGGCCAGCGTGACGAGCACGGCGAAGCGCCCGTTGGTCCACTTCAGCGTGCCGTCCGGCGCCGGCTTCATCTGGGCGCTCACGCGGCGACTCCCTTCGCGCGGCGAGGGCGGCGGCGCTCCAGGCCGAAGAACAGGAATCCGTTCCAGGAGGTGCCGGTGATCGCGCGGGCGATCGCGGACAGCGAGCGGAACGGCCGCCCCGCGTAGACGAACCCCCGCTCGAGGACGGTCACGAGGTGCTCCCGTCCTCCCACGCGGGCCACCACGACCGCGCCAGCGGGCGGCAGTCGCAGGTCGCGTTGGGGTCGTCGTTGGACCTTGCGGTAGGTCGGCCTCTTCGGGCTGGGGACGGGGCCCGACGTCGCCGTCAGGACCTTCGCGAGCGCGGTGCGCAGGTGGTGCTCGTTGTCGCTCTTGGGCCGGACGCCGAAGACCTCGCGATAGCGAGCCTGGAGGGCCGCCTTGCTGAGGCGCGCGAGCTCTCCAAGCACCGACGCCATCGTGCGACCCGCGGCGCTCCCCGCGGCGGGCGAGTTGGACGCGGTCGCCATCAGCTCTGTGCCTCCGCCACGGCAGCCGACCGCTCGGGGCGCTGCGCGAGGCCGAACCAGAGGTAACCGTTGGTGGAGCACTTGGTGAAGGTCTTGGCGAGCGCGGAGAGGCTCGGGAAGGTCGCCCCCTTGAAGGCGAACCCGTCTTCGAGGACTTCTACGCGGAGCGCCTCGCCCTTGTAGGTGCGCTCGAGGATCGTCCCGACCGGAGGCAGCCGGGGGTCTCGCTCGCCGGCAGCTGCGACGTGGCGGCGGCGCGGTTGCGGCTTGCCGGGCTCGGCTTCGGGCTGCGCTGGTGGCTGTCCCCCGGCGCGCTCGTGGAGGCCCTTGGCGACGGCCTTGCGGAGGAAGACGAGGCTCGTGCTGCGGGTCTCGCCGTCGAAGAGCTCCTGGAACAGCCGCTGGAGCTCGGTCGCTCCGAACTTTTGGAGGGCGGCGGTGGCCTTCTTCGGGTCGCGCTCGTCGAGGACCAGTGCGCGTGCCCGCGCGCTCGCGCGGGCCGGCACCGGGAGGGCCTCGGCGATCGCGGCGTCGTCGGCGATCAGCGCGGTCGCGGGCGGCCGGGCCTCCAGGGCCTTGGCCTGGCGCGGTCTGACGTCCTCCTTGGGTGTTGGCGGGCGCTTGGTGGCGAACTTGGTCGGCTTGGTAGCCTGCAAGGGCTTCGCGGGCTTCGAGGGCTTCGTGGCGGGCTTGGCCGAGCTCGTGCGCTTCGTCATGGTGGTGTGCTCCGTGCCAGGCGATGGGTGCCTGGGCACGCGACACGGTGAGCTCGAACTCCCCGTAGGGAAGTCCTGATTCGACTTGTGGTGTGTGCCCGCGCCGAGCAGGCGCGCTGGCAACCGCGCCCCGCAGCCGCGGCACACACCGCGCACGGCGCCCGATGCGAAGAGGAGTTGCTTTGACTGGGCAGTCACGGCTTGGTGATGCCCATGGAAGAGAAACCCACCCTCCGCGCGCTCTACGAGATCAACGAGCTCGAGGCCCAGCTACTCGAGCTCTTCGACGAGGTGTTCGAGCTCAAGACCCGCCTGCTCGCCGAGCACGCGCCCCCGAGCAAAGAGGAGGTGCCCGCCACGCAGTAGAGCACCGCGCAGCCTCACCACAGGCCGACGACGTCTCCGCGCTTCGCGGAAGACCTCGTCGGCCGCTCCTCTCTCGTGCTCGGTCGCGCGTGATCGCGTGTGCAAGGCCATCGTGCAAGCTGCGCCGCTTGGAGAAAGACAGCTTCGGGGGACTTCACTTCGGGCGATTCGAGCTCACTCGTGTGACCACGCCGCGTGCCATCGCGTGCGCCGCCCGAAAGGCTTCTCACGATCATGTCGTCGCCCCGTCCCCGCCGCCACCCCCCCAGCGCGAAGCCTCTGCTCGAGACCACCTATGCGGGCGCCGCCGCTCAGCTCCTCTGCGCGGAGGGCACCTACGGCACGCCCCGGCCGCGCATCCTCCTCACCCTCACCCCTGCCCGCGGCGCGGACGGGCACCGCGTCGCCGCCGCGAAGGCCTACACGCTCGCCGCCGCGGTGGAGCTGGCCTCGCTCGCACGCAACGCCCGTTGGGTGGTCTGCGTCCAGGCCGAGAATGGCGTCGCCTGGGTCGACCTCGAGCTCTCCGAGGGCCTGCCCGAAGAGGGCGAGGCGGGGCTCGAGGCGATGCGCGCGGTGCTGCTGCAGGGGGGCCGATGACGCCGCGAGTCCTCGAGCGACGCTTCTCGATGCTCGTCGGAGTCGTCGTCCCGCGCGATGGGCTCGGCGACGCCCTCGCCCACCCGCTCTGCCAGCACTCCTCGGTGGTCATCGGGCTCGCCCGCGACGGCTTCCTGATGCTCCTCGCCCACGGATGCCTCGACACGCTCCGGCCCCGGCTCGCCGCCCACCCCTGGGACCAGCTCCTCCTGGTGACCGAACGCGCGGTCGGGCTCACGCGCCCCGTCCTCGATGCGGCGCTCTGGGCCCTCTACGCCGCCCACGGCGCCTGGCGCCTCACCAAGCTCCGCGACGGCTACGAGCCCGACGCGCGCGCACGCGCCGACGCCGGTGAGGTCGTCGACGCCGTCGCCTGCTTCCACACCCAGCTCGGGGGGACGGCCCCACGCCGATGGAGTCCTCGATGACCGCGGCACGCAACCCGCTCTCGACGGGCTCGGCCGTGCAGAAGCACGGCGCCCCTCGCAAACTGGCGTAGCACCCCGCCACCGCCCGCCAACCGGCGCGTTGGACCGCCACCGCTGGTGGCGCCTTGAGACGGAGATCCGTTCGGACGGTCCGGCCATCGACCGAACCCAAAACAAGCACTTCTCGA
>CAZUZY010000574.1:0-4108 GCA_964624885.1 uncultured Polyangiales bacterium
TCCAGCGCGCCCATACCGACGACACGCTGAGGACCTACGCCGAGATCCTTTACGACTGGTTCGAGACACTCGAGCAGAACGACATCCCGTGGGAGACGGCCGACGCCGTCGACCTCGTGGCCTATCGGAACCGGATGATGGCGCAGCCGAGCGCACACACCGGCCGACCGTACCGCACCTCCACCATCAACCATCGTGTTCGCGGCGTACTTCGGTTCTACGCGTGGGCGGTTCGCGCGCGTTGGTTGAGCACCTCGCCGCTGGCGGAGCCGGCACGCGATCTCCGCCTCGCGCGCCAGCGCCGGCCGACACGAGCCGGTCACACCCCGACCTACGAGCGCAGCCTGTTCATCCTTCGACAGTACGACGCGTTGCCGCGGCCGTTGGTCTCCGGGCAGGCGCGTGAACTGCTTGCGGCGCTCGCGCCACCCTACGACCTGATGGCACGTTGGCAGCTGTATACGGGCCTGCGCATCAGCGAGTTGCTGCGCCTCGGCACCAGCGACATTGGCGACATCGAACCCCGCTCTGCGCCAGCCTCGCCGTATCGCGCCATCGAGGTCATCCGCAAGGGCCGCAAGCCCGGCTACGTGGTCGTGCCGGCCAGCCTGCTCGACGAGACCGACGGCTACGTGAGCGGCCATCGTCTCGCCTGGCTTGCACGCGCACGACGCAGAGGCCGGACCGCCACGCCGAAGGCGCTGTTCATCAATTCACGCGGAAGTGCCGTGGGCAAGAACGCCTACCAGCGAGCCGTGAGCCAAGCGGGCCGGGTCTGCGGCTTCAAGGCCACGACGCACCTGCTGCGGGCCACCTTCGCCTGCATAATGCTGGCCCGGCTGGAGCAGATGGCTGCCCGAGGCGCCCAGGTCAACCCGCTGCTGGTCGTGAAGGTGCTGCTCGGGCATGAGCGCATCGAGACCACCGACGGCTACCTTCGCGCAGTGGCGGTCGACCCTTGTGTCCTCAAGGACGCGCTCGACACGCTGCTTGACCAGACAAGCGCGCCATGAGCTCACCCGACCAGCGCATCCGTCGGAACCTGTCGCAGGGGTCCGAAGCAGCGTCGGCGCACGACGCGCATCAAGCCCGCGTCGATGCCCCTCGTGTGGTTCGCCGCACGGTCATCGATTTCTCGTCGTTGCGCCTGCCGGAAGACGTGCGACTTGCGCTGGCGCTGGCGTTCTGGGGCCACCTGGGAGCCCGGCCGCCGCGCGGCATCAAGTCGTGCTGGACCTGGGTGTTGACCTTCGACCGCTTCGCGCGCGAATCGGGAGCGGTCAGATCGCTCGCGGACCTGGACCGCCGGATGCTCCTGCGCTACATCGAATGGCTCAACGCGCGACAGCGCGCTGACGGCGCACCATGGGCGATCTCCACGCGGAGCGCGGCCTACAGCGCGTTGCGCCAGCTGCTGCGCTGGCTCGAGCGCTGTCGTCCCGATCTCGTCAGCCGCATCGACTACCCATTCACACCCTTCCCGGGCCGGGGCAGCGACCGGCCCCCACGCGCGACGCCGACGGCGCGCGAGCTGCGCGCCATCCTGCGTGCCTGCGAGGCAGACATCGCTGCCGTTCGGGAGGTCCGCGCTTCGGCCGCCGGGCAACGCGCTGCGGACGGCGACAAGCCGGGCTCCTTGGGATGGTTGCTGGTGGAGGTCGATCAGAGCTTCGACGGCATCGTGCCCAGCAGCCTCGAACTGCAACGGTGCGGCAACCATCCGCTGCAATTGGCGGTGCGCCGCTGGGGTGGTGCCAAGCAGATCGAGCCGTGCCTGTACCCGCGCGCCGTCTCGTTGCTGCCGTACTACCTGGCCATCCTGATCCACGCGGCCGGCAATCCCGAGCCCATCGCCGAACTCGGGCGCGACTGCCTCCAGGACGTCCCGCTGCTGGAGAACCGCCAGGCGCTGGTCTGGTTCAAGGCGCGCGCCGGGCGTCTGCAGCGACGCAGCTTCGAGCGCGACGCGCCGTTCGAGCCACCGGCGCTGGTGAGGGACCTTCTCAGCTGGAACGAGCGCCTGCGTCCCCTGGCGCCAGCGGCACAACGCGACCGCCTCTTCATCTTCAAGGGGCTGCGCACGGTGAACGCGATGTCGACCATCACGGTCCACCACCTGCTCGGCGAGTTCTGCCAGCGACACGGCCTCGCGTCGTTCTCGCTGGCGAGCATCCGGCCGAGCGTGCTGTCCAGCTTCTACCGCGCCAGCGGCGACCTGCTTCGAACGCGGGCAGTGGCCAACCACGCCAGCATCGCGACGACCGTTCGCTATGTCCAGACGCCGATCGTCCGGCAGCAGAACCATGCGCGCATTGCCGCATTGCAGGGGGCCTTCATTGAGCATCTCGCCGCACCGCCTGCCATCTCGCCTGCCACGTCGCCTGCACCGGTGGTCGCGATTTCGTCGTCGAGCGCAGCTGTCCCGCCGGGCAAGACGGTGTCGATGTTCGGCTTCGACTGCACGGATCCGCTGGCCGGCACCGCGCCCGGCACACGCCGGGGCGAGATCTGCACCAACTTCATGGGCTGCTTCACCTGCCCCAACGCAGTGATCCCGCCGCAGCCGCGCACGATGGCCCGCCTGCTTCAGGCGCGCGACCACCTGCGCGCCGCGGCACTGACGCTGCATCCGGCGCGCTGGCAGGCGTTCTACGCGCCGCAGCTGCGCATCCTCGAAGAGGACATCCTGCCGCGCTTCAGCACACGGGAACTCGCCGCGGCCGAGCCGCTGGTGGCGCAACTTCCGCCGCTGCCGGACCTGCGGTGAGGTCGCCGCCATGCCCGCCCCGCAGCGCCAGACCAACGACAGTCCCGCCGCTGGCGCTGCCGCGCGAACCGGCGATCGCACGTGGTTCCTTGTGGGGTCGAAGTGGGAAGACCCGGTCTGGGTTCTGGCGCCTGGCAACGCCCTGGAAGAGCGGCAGCCTGTGCGCTTGCGCTGGGACTTCGAACTGCAGGACGGGCGACGCTTCACCGATCAGCGCCACGCCGCGCTGCTGGAGGCCAGCAGGCAACTCGTCGCCCTCATCCGATCAGGCTCGCTGTCCACCGGGCTGCCACTGCGGCCGAGCACGGTCGCGCAGTACTTTCAGACGCTGCGCTGCCTGCTCCAATGGATGAGCAGCGAGGGTTTCAGCCGCTTCTCGATGCTCGACCCACCGGCGCTGCTGCAGTTCCAGCAGTGGCTGCGCTCGCGTCCTTTGGCGGGTCGTACGCCACAGCGCGCGCCGGGAACCTTGCGACGACACCTGTACCTGCTCGCGTACTTCCAGCGGTTCCGCGACGAACTCGACGACAGCCTGAGCTTCGACCCCTTTGCCGCAGACGATCATCGCCGGGCCACCGGCTATCACGACGGGCTGCGCCGACCTTGGCCCTACACGCCCGACAGCGTCGCCGTGCCCTTGGTGCAGGCGGCGATCGACATCGTCACGCACGACGCTCCCGCTGTCCTGCGCGCCTGGGAGACGTATCGGAAGGCTGTGGCTGACGGTCGCGGCGCCGATCACGCGCACACCGGACGGGCGACACGCGCGCTGCAACGTGCCAGTGCCGGCATGCCCGATGCAGACTCCCCCGTGCGGTCGGTCCGCGAACTCGTCCGGCGCACCGACTTGCTCTACGCCGGCTGCTTCGTCGTCATCTCCTACCTGGTCGGCCCTCGCGTGAGCGAGATCCTGCATTTGAAGGCCGGCTGCGTGCACCGTCGAAGCGCCGAGGGCGCCAGCGAGCCGGTGACCGTGATCGTCGGGGCGATCTTCAAGCGCCAGTCGGGCTACCACGGGCGCCCCCACGAGTGGGTCGCACCGCCCGCCGCGGTGCAGGCGGTGGCGGTGCTCGAAGCGCTGTCCGCCGGGCACCGCGCCGTCGCCGGACGCGAACAGCTCTGGCTGCGCCGCCGGCGCGGCAATGGCGCGACCGAGTGGCATGAGGTTGAGCCCGAGCTGCTGGAGATTCCGTCGACCGCACGGGTCAGCATCCAACTCGGGCGCTTCGGCGCCTGGCTTGGCCTCACCCACGAGGGCCGGCCGTGGAAGCTCACGACCCATCAGGGCCGCAAGACCTTCGCCAGGTTCGCGGCGTTGCGTGATCGCACGTGTCTGTTCGC
>CAZUZY010000575.1:0-4104 GCA_964624885.1 uncultured Polyangiales bacterium
GCCTCTTCGGCGAAGGTGGTCCGAACGCGGGCGTGGGTGCCGGCGTGGGCGCGCGTGGTGGCGGGGTCACCGCCAGCGTGGCCGCCACGGCCGCCGACGAGAGCACCGGCCCCGACGTCGCCGGCCCCTCCGCGAGGACCGGATCGAGCGCCACGAGCGCCTGTCGCCCGTCGGGGAAGCGCTCCTGCGGCGTGCGCGCCACGCACCGCGCGAACCACGCGTCGAAGCCCGGCGGCAGCGCCTCGGTGACGCCGAGCTCCACTGCACGCTGGCTCGCCGGCACGAGCGGCTCGAGCACCACCTCGCGCAGGAGGGTCATCGCCGAGGCGTCGGCGCGGCTGGCCGCCCGCCAGTAGTGTCGACCCGCGAGCAGGTGGAAGGCGATCAAGCCGAGGGCCCACACGTCGGCGGCGGCGTTCACCACGCCCCCGACCTCGGTCTGCTCGGGCGCCATCCAGAGCGGGGTCCCGATCGCCGCGGTGTGCTGGGTCTGCGCCTCGGCCACGAGCTTCGCGATCCCGAAGTCGAGGACCTTCACGACGAACGGCGCGCCCTGCCTCCGCGGGGTCGCGAGGAAGATGTTCTCGGGCTTCAGATCGCGGTGGACGATGCCGGCGTCGTGCGCGGCGCCGAGGGCGTGGGCGAGCTGGGTGAACACCTCGCGGAGCTCGGCGCGGGAGAGCCCGGCGACCGCGCGCTCGGCGAGGGTCTCGCCCTTGAGCAGCTCCATCGCGAGCCACGGGGTGGCGGTCGGTGCGTCCACACCCGCGCCGACCACCTCGATCACGTGATCGCTGTCGACCAGGGCGCCGACGCGCGCCTCCTGGGCGAAGCGTTGCCGCTGGCGCTCGTCGGCCACCAGCGACGGCTGCATGATCTTCAGGGCGCGCTGCTTGCCGGTGCTCAGTTGCTCGGCGACGTAGACCGCGCCCATGCCGCCCTCGGAGAGCGCGCGCACGATGCGGAAGTCGCCGCCGAAGAGGGTCCCTGGCGCGAGCAGCTGGAGGCCCGACACCGGGCGAGGATACCCCGGTCGGGGTCGCCAGATCTCGTCCTCCAGTCCGAACCAAGGCCCAAACGGACGGTCGGGAGCAAATGGACGGCGGACCGACCGGCCACTCCTCCCTGGTGGACCATCCTTACACGGCGATCTTCGACCGGATCTACGCCACCGACGCGTGGGGACACGGCTCGGGGACGGGCTCGCTCCCCACCGCCACGCGCGCCTATCGACGCTTCGTCCAGGCCTTCCTCCGTGACAATGGGGTCACCTCCGTCGTCGATCTCGGGTGCGGCGACATGCAGACCTCGTCCCGCATCGACTGGTCAGGCGTGGACTACCTCGGGGTCGACGCGAGCAAGGAGATGGTCCGCCGAAACCAGATCCGCTTCGCCTCGAGCGGCCTGCGATTCGCGGTGTTCGCGTCGTACCAGGCGCTCCCTGGCGCCGATTTGTTGCTCGTGAAGGACGTCCTGCAACACCTCCCGAACGCCGACGTAGGGGAGGTCCTGGCGCTCCGTCAGTTCCGCTTCGTCCTCGCCACCAATTGCGCGGCGGGGGACGGTGTCAATCGCGACATCGAGCCCGGCGGCTTCCGGCCGCTCCGGCTGGCCGAGCCCCCGTTCTCGACCCCTGGCGTGACCGTCCTCCGCTATGCGGCGCCGCTTCGCGGTTGTCTCTGGCCCCGCCCCGACCTCCGCAAGCTACGCCGACACGTCGCCGGTCAGCCGGAGTGGGTGAAGGAGGTCTTCGCGCTCACGCGGACGAAGGAGAGCGCCCGACGGGCCTAGCCTCGCGGCTTGCTCATCCCGAGCCACTCGCGCAGTCGCTGCCGCAGATCGAGCGCCGCGCGCGCACGGTGGCTCACCACGTTCTTCTCCTCCTCGGAGAGCTCCGCCATCGTGCGGTCGCCCGGGACGTCGCGCACCAGGAACACCGGGTCGTACCCGAACCCGCCCTGCCCGCGCGGCGCGGGCGCGATGAAGCCCTCGCACACGCCGCTGCCCTCCACGAGGCGGTCCGGCTGGGTGGGATCGAACAGCGTGAGCACGCAGCGGAACCGCGCCGTCCGCGGCCCCACCGCGTCGCCGAGCGCGGCGAGGTTGTGCAGGAGCTTCTTCGTGTTGTCCGCGTCGGTGACGTCCTCGCCCGCGTAGCGCGCGCTGCGCACCCCCGGGTCGCCGTTCAGCGCGTCGACCTCGAGGCCGCTGTCGTCCGCGAGGGCCGGCATCGCCAGCGCCGCCGCGTAGCCGCGGGCCTTCTTGCGCGCGTTGGCCTCGAACGTCTCGCCGTCCTCGACCACCTCGATGCGCCGGTTGGTGAGCGAAGCCACGGAGACGAGCT
This sequence comes from uncultured Polyangiales bacterium, assembly GCA_964624885.1. Taxonomy (GTDB): domain Bacteria; phylum Myxococcota_A; class Polyangia; order Polyangiales; family JADJMO01; genus JADJMO01. The sequence continues at coordinate 2,345 of CAZUZY010000575.1, forward strand.
CGAGCGGCAGATCCTCGAACAGCGCCTTGAGCTCGCGGACCTTGTTCTTGTTGGCCGTGGCCACGACGACCGTGCGCCGGGCCATCATCGAGCCCGTCCAGAGGCGCTCCGTCACGAGGCCTCCCCGGCCGGCACGATCAGCGTCGACAGATCGACCCCGTGCGCGAGCAGCGACGCGCGCTGGATCGCGCAGAGCCGCGCGATGCCCTCGAGCCCGAGGTCGACCATGGTGTCCACGTCCTTGCGGGGCACGGGCGCGTCCTCGGCGGTGCCCTGGATCTCGACGATGTCGCCGGACTCGGTGGCGACGACGTTGAGGTCGACACGCGCCTTGCTGTCCTCGACGTAGACCAGGTCGAGGGCGAGTCCGGTCTTCACCCAGCCGACGCTGATCGCGGCCACGGGCGCGCGCAGCACGGGGCCCGCGAGATCGCCCTTCTTGCGCAGCTTGTCGAGCGCGAGCGCGAGCGCGACGAACCCTCCCGTGATCGAGGCGGTGCGCGTGCCGCCGTCGGCCTCGAGGACGTCGCAGTCGATGCTGATCTGCCGCTCGCCGAGGCGGTCGAGCAGCACCGCCGCGCGGAGCGACCGGCCGATGAGGCGCTGGATCTCCTGCGTGCGCCCCGACACCGAGCCCTTGCGACCGTCGCGGCTCTCACGCCGCGGTGGGTTGGCGCGGGGGTGCATCTGGTACTCGCCGGTGACCCAGCCCTTGCCGGTGCCCTCGAGGAACGGCGGGGTCTTCGCGTCGACCGAGGCTGTGCAGAGCACGACGGTGTTGCCGGCGCGGTAGAGCACCGAGCCCTCGGAAGGGCGATGGAAGCCGACGTCGAGGGTGGGCGTACGCAGGTCTCGGGCACCCCGCCCGTCAGGCCTCTCACTCATCCGGGGCTTCTACCACGGCAGGGCGCCGATCGGACGCCGACGGCGCGGGAAACGTGAGGCGGAACTCGGTGCCCCGTGGGTTCCCTGGCAAGCAGGCGATCCCTCCGCCGTGGGCTTCGAGGATCTGCCGCGTCAACGGCAGGCCGAGGCCGGTCCCCGTGGACTTGGTCGTGAAGAACGGGTCGAAGATGCGCGCCCGGACGTCTTCCGGGATCCCGGGGCCGTCGTCCGCCACGCTGAGCTCCACCGTCGTCCCGAGGTGGCGCACGCCGAGGGTCAGGGTGCCGCCTTCCTCCATCGCCTCGCGCGCGTTGCGGATGAGGTTCACGAGCGCCTGCCGCACCTGGGCCTCGTCGAGGGACACCACCGCTGGCGCGTCGGGCAGCGCCAGCGCGACCTGCACCCGCGCGCGCTCGAGCTCGGGCTTCGCGAACGCCGCCACCTCGCGCACGAGCGCGCCGAGGTCCACCCGGTCCGGTCGCGGCGAGGGCAGCCGTGCGACGCGCAGGTACTCCTCGCTCACGTCCGAAAGACGGCCGACCTCGCGCACGATCGCGGTCAACAGGCGCCGCGCCTCGGCGCTCGCGTGCTCGCTGGCCAGCGTCTCGTCGAGCAGCTCGGCGTTCAGACCGATCGACGACAGCGGGTTGCGGATCTCGTGGGTCACGTGGGCGGCCATCTTGCCGATCGCGGCGAGCCGCTCCGCCTGCAGCGCCCGCTTCTGCGCCGCCGCCGCCTCGCTCACGTCGTCGGCCACGAGCAGCGCGCGGCGGGCGTCGTCGCCGCGCATCGGCACCACGCGTACGTCGAGCACGAGGGGGTCTCGCCCCTCCTGCGGCAGCGTCACCGCCGTGCGCGCCGCCGGCTCGGTCCCC
>CAZUZY010000576.1:0-4052 GCA_964624885.1 uncultured Polyangiales bacterium
CCCGCCGCCGGCCGCCGCCCCTGCCGCGCCCTCGGGCGGCACGACCGGCGCCGAGCTGCAGCACATGATCGACGGCCTGCGCATCATCGCCATCGAGCTGCGCGGCATCTCGGCGTCCAAGACCATCCTGTCGACGCAGATCCTCCCGAGCCCGATCCCGGGCGTCGCCGCGGTCGCCATCCGCTACGGCCGCTCGATGCACGTGCTCTGCGCCGGTGGACAGTTCGCCCAGCCGCTGTGGCCTTCGCGCGATTTCGCCGACCGCGACAAGCTGCTCGCCGCGACCATCGGCAACAAGGCGCCGCCCGAGCTGATGATCCCGTGGGTCCTCACCTACGTGCTGCCCGGCGTGTTCCCCGACCTCGGCAAGGACTCGCAGTCGCAGCAGGCGTTCATCGAGGCGGCCGATGCGTTCGGGGTCGGCGTGGATCAGGCGGGCATCGACGCCGCCCGTCGGCAGGGCTTCCCCAGCATCGACAAGACCCAGGCGCGCTTCCTCGTGGTGAGCGAGCCCAAGCAGTCGATCGCGGGCATCGAGCTCCGCTGGGGCGATCGCCCGTTCGAGATGCTCTACGTGCCGACGCCGGGCGTCGTGTCGCGCGCAGCACCCTGGACCTGATCTGATCTCAGACAGACCGTCGAGGGCGACCGTTCACGCGGTCGCCCTCACTCTTTCCAGCGGCGTCACGTCACTGCAGCACGATCACGCGCTGCTGCAGCAGATCGTAGATGATCCGCATGGCCTCGAGGTGCGGCATGCCGGAGATGTCGAGGATCTCTTCCAGCGACGAGACGCCGTCGACGTGGGACAGCAGGAACCCGGCGCGGTGGTCGAGCGTGAGCCAGCGGAGCTGTTCTTGCGGCACCGAAACGGTCGGGATCTGGTCCATCGAGCCGAGGCGGGCCGCGTACATCTGCATCAGCACGTCGCGGCAGCTCTCGGCGTAGCGCTGGACGTCGGCGTTCTCCGCGTCGTCCTCGAGGATGCCTTCGGCGATGGTGAGGGCCCCCGAGAAATCGCCGAGGGCGTAGCGCTCGCGCAGCTCGGCCAGCGGATCGGGCGCGCGGGACGGCTCGGCCGGGGCGATGCTCGAGGCGGGGATGCGACTGACGACGAGGTCGAGCGCCTCGGAGGACGAGCCGGGATCGGGCAGCTCGAGCGAGAAACCCGGCGAGGAGAAGCCAGGGTCCGACGCTCGGTGCGCGTCGAACGACAGGTCGAGCGAGTGCCCGCCGCTGCCGCGCCCGCGCTCCCAGTCGGTGTCACCCCCGAGCCCGGGGTTCGGGCGGCCACCACCCTCGGCCTCTGGAAAAGCGGCCCCCTCCGGGAAGGGCATGGTCGCGCGCTCGTCGGCGACACCGCGGCGGGTGTCCTGGTGCTGCAGCGGCACCTCCTGCATGAAGTCCCAGTCGATGTCCGGCTCCTCGAGCTTCTCGGGCTGCGGCAGCGTGGGGACATCCCGCGAGGGCCGCGGCGAGCCCGCTCCAGGATCGGGCGACACGCCCGCCGGCTGGGGTCCGGGCTTCGGCGGCTCCCAGTCGACGGTGCTGCCCAGGAGCCGCTTGCGCGGACCTGGCGGCGGGGGCGGAGACTTCGGGACCAAGGTCAGCTCGTCTTCTGCACCACCCCACGGAACATGCGGGCGGTACGGCCGAGCGCTTCGATCTGGTCCTTGATCTCCTGGACGTCGCCGCGCTGCATGGCGGCCTTGGCCTTCTGCAGGATGCCACGCGCCTTCTCGGTGGCGTCGCGGCCGAAGTCGCTCGACACGACGATCTGCTCGACCTGCGGGAACAAGCGCTCGATCTCGGCGATGAGCCGCTGCGCCTCTTGCTTGGCGGCCTCTTCGTCCTCGCTCGTGCGGCGGTCGAGCATCTCGTCCTTCGCCGCGTCGATCATCTGCTTGAGCTCCTGCTGCGTGAGGCCGCTCGAAGCCGTGACCTGGATCTGCTGCTCCTTGCCGGTCTCCAGATCCTTGGCCGAGACGCTGACGATGCCGTCGGCGTTGATCTCGAAGGTGACCTCGATCTCGACCTGGCCCTTGGGCGCCTTGCGCAGGCCGGTCAGCACGAACTCGCCGAGGAGCTCGTTCTGGTCGCCCTTCTCGTGCTCGCCCTGCATGACCAGGATCTTGACCGCGGTCTGGTCGTCGCGGCTCGTGGTGAAGATCTCGCCGCGCGAGGTGGGGACGGTGGTGTTCTGCGGGATGAGGCCGCGGAACGTGCCGCCGTGGGTGAGGATGCCGAGGGTGTGCGGCGTGACGTCGAGCAGCACCATCTCGGTCTTGTTGTCGAGCAGCGCGTGGCCCTGGATCGCAGCGCCGAGCGCGACGACCTCGTCGGGGTGCACGCCGCGGTTGGCCTCGCGGCCGAGGAAGCCGCTGACCGCCTCCTGGATGCGCGGCATGCGGGTCATGCCGCCGACGAGCACCACGTCTTCGATGTCCTCCTTGCCGAGCTGCGCGTCCTCGAGGGTCTGCTGGCAGATGTCGATGGTGCGATCGATCAGGTCCTGGCAGAGCGACTCGAGGGTCTCGCGGCTGATGACGCGCTGGAGGTGGAGCGCCTCGTTGCGGCCGCTCGAGATGATGAACGGGAGGTTGATCTCGGTCTCGCGGGTGGAGCTGAGCTCGCACTTGGCCTTCTCGGCGGCGTCCTTGAGACGCTGCAGGGCCATGCGGTCCTGGCGCAGGTCGATGCCGTGCTCTTGCTGGAAGCCCTCGACGAGCCAGTCGATGACGCGGGCGTCGAAGTCCTCGCCGCCGAGGAACGTGTCGCCCGCGGTCGCGACCACGCGGAACACCCCGTGGGCGCCGATCTCGAGGATCGAGATGTCGAACGTGCCGCCACCGAGGTCGTAGACCGCGATGGTCTTCTCCATGTCCTTGCCGAACCCGTAGGCGAGCGCGGCGGCGGTGGGCTCGTTGATGATGCGGATGACGTCGAGCCCCGCGATGGAGCCGGCGTCCTTGGTGGCCTGGCGCTGGTTGTCGTTGAAGTAGGCGGGGACGGTGATGACCGCCTTCTCCACCTTGCCGCCGAGGTAGTCCTCGGCGATCAGCTTCATCTCCTGGAGGATCATCGCGCCGATCTCCGGGCAGCTGAAGCTCTTGCCGCGGAGCATGATGCGCACGTCGCCGTGGGGGCCCTCGACGATCTTGTAGGCGCTGGTGGCGATGGCGTTCTTGACCTGCGGCGAGCTGAACTTGCGGCCGATCAGGCGCTTGGCCGCGAACACCGTGTTCTCGGCGTTGGTGATGGCTTGCCGCTTGGCGATGTGCCCGACGAGCTTCTTGCCCGCCTCGGTGATGGCGACCATCGACGGCGTGGTCTTGTACCCGCCGCGGTTCGGGATGACGACGGGGGCCCCGTTCTCGACGACGGCGACGCAGCTGTTGGTGGTGCCGAGGTCGATCCCAATCACGCGTTCCATCGATTGCCTTTCTCAGAGGTGATCACGAAGCCAGCCTCCGTGCTCGCGCGAGCAACTCCTTCGCTTCACGGTGGTTCGGGTCCAACTTGGTCGCTTGCTCCAGCTCGGATCGGGCGCGCAGGAACAACCCCGCGTCCAGGTAGATCGCCCCCAGGGTAACGCGAAAGGGGGCGTGAGACGGATTCTTCTGCACGGCGAGCTGGGCGTAGCGGGCGGCCTTGTGCAGGTCGCGACCCTCGGTCTTGAGGCAACGGGCCGCGTCGGCGCACAGCTGGGCGTCCTCGGGGCGGCCCTCGGCGGCCTTGGCATACGAGAGGGCCGCGGCCCCGAACTTGTGGGATTGCTCCTCGTATTTGGCCTGTTTCAGGTACGTGTCGGCCATGAGGTCCTTGGCCCGCTGGCTCGCGATCTCGGCCGCCTCGACGACCGTCGGGTCGTCCGTGTACCGCACGGCGAGGCGGTAGTTGTTGGCGGCCGCGAGCACGTCACCGCGGTCCGAAGCGGCCATGGCCTCGTCGATGAGCCGGCGGGCCTGGGTGCGCCGGGCGAACTCCACGCCGTCCTCGTAGCGCCGCTTGAGGGCCGCGGCGGCCGCCTGCGACTGCTCGACCGTCGGCGG
>CAZUZY010000577.1:0-4045 GCA_964624885.1 uncultured Polyangiales bacterium
GATCGTGCTCGAGCACCCGTGACCAGCCCGCGCGCGCGGTGGGCCGCAGCCAGTCGCGCGAAGCGAGCGCGACCAGGGCCGCCGCGGCCGCGGTGGAGAGCGAGAGGCGGAGCGCCTCGGAGCGCGGGTCGATGAGGGCGAGCGCGAACGCACCCACCGAGAACACGAGCGCGAGGGTGCGCAGCAGCGGCGCCGGATCGGCCCCCTTGCTCGACTCCGCGCGGAGGGGCGGAGGCAGCGACGGGAACGCCGGCAACGACGAAGTGGAGAGCCGCGGCGGCTCGAGCCGCGAGGTCGGCAGCGAGTCGCGGGGCGACGAGGGCGGCAGCCGCGCGCTCGGGGGCGACCACGACTCCACGGCGGGAGGGGACTTGGGCGCCACCGAGGCGGGCCGCTCGGAGACGATCGGCGCCACGATCGGCGCCACGATCGGCGCGACGACGGGCGCAGCGACGATCGGCGCGACAGGGGGCAGACGCACGGGCGGGCTCACGACCACGACCGGCGACTCGTCGCGCAGCGAAGGCAGCGAGAGCACGGAGAGGCGCTCGGGCGTGCGCTGGGTCATGGGCGGCGGCTCGAGGGTCGATTCGTCCGCGGCCTCGGGCTCCGGCGCTGGCGCGACGGGCGCATCGACCACCGCGCGCGGCGCCACGGGCGGGGGCGCGAGCGAGACGGCGTCGGTCGCGAGCCGGCACTCGCGGGAGCAGAAATAGGCGAATTTCCCCTGCAGAATCGCCACCGCGGGCGCGCGGAGGACATCGACGGGCCTGGAGCACGTCGGACAGGGCCGCATCGAGACCGGCTCCATCGGAATCGGCTGACGGAGCACGAGCAGCCGGCACCGTCAAGCAAGTCCCCCCGTTGAAAGGCTCGGAAGCGGCACTATCCTGCGCCACCACATGACCGCGACCGAGAACGACCAAGCCGAGGCCCAGGCCACCGACGCGCCGACCCAGGCCGCCGACGCTCCCAGCCCGAACGTCGAAGCCAAGAGCGCGCCTCCGCCCGATCCGCTCGCCGAAGCCAAGGCCGACGCCGCCCGCCTGAAGGACCAGCTCCTGCGCACGGCCGCCGATTTCGACAACTACCGCAAGCGCGCGCGCCGCGATCAGGACGACGCGCACAAGAAGGGCACCGAGGAGCTGCTCAAGGCCCTGCTCCCCGTGTTCGACAACCTCGAGCGCGCGGTCTCCCACGCCGAGGGCAGCACCGACGCCAAGGCCATCGGCGACGGCGTGCGCATGGTCCTCAAGCAGTTCACCGACACGCTCGAGCGCCTCGGCATCACCCGCGTCGGTGGGCTCGGCAAGGCGTTCGATCCGCTCGTCCACGAGGCGATCCAGCAGATCGAGACCGACGAGCACGCACCCGGCACCGTCGTCGCCGAGGTGCAGGCGGGATACTCGTTCCACGACCGCCTGATCCGCGCCGCGATGGTCGTGGTGGCGCGACCCAAGCCCAAGCCCGAGGCGTGACCCTCACCGTCGACGCCTGGAGCCCCGGCGCGCGGCGCGTCTCGAAGCGCGACCGGTCGGGCTGGGGCGTCGACGCCCACGTGGTCGATCTGCCGAACGGCGGCACGTTCGTGTACGCGCCGGTGCGCGGCGCTGCGGAGCAGTACGGCGCGCCCGCCGTCATCCTCGCGCCGAACCACTACCACCACCTCGGGCTCGCCGAGGCGCGCGCGGCCGCGCCGGGGGCGATCGCGTGCGCGAGCACGACCGCCCTCCCCCGCCTCGCCAAGCAGGGCCACGCCGGGCTCGCGGCCTGCGAGGAGGTGCGCGTGGACGGCGTGGAGCTCCTCGCCGCGCCCGGCACCAAGAACGGCGAGACCTGGGCCTTCTTCCCCGAGCGCCGCTTGCTGCTCGTGTGCGACGCCTTCTTCCACGTCGTGGAGCCCGTCACCGGATTCACCGGCTTCGCGCTCCGGGCCCTGCGCACCGTGCCGGGCCTGCAGCTCGGCCGCACGTTCGTGTGGCTCGCGCTCGCCGATCTCGCCACCTACCGCGCGTGGGCCGAGGCCACGCTCACCCGCCTGAAACCCACCGCCGTCGGCTTCTCCCACGGCGAAGTGCTCCTCGGCGAAGACGCGACCGAGCGGCTGCTCGCGGTGCTCCGCGCCGTCTGACACCTTGCGTCGCGGGCGATCGCGGCGCGATGATGCCGCCCCGATGGACCTGTCCTTCTCCCCCGAAGAGCGCGCCTTCCGCGAGGAGGTCCGCGCCTGGATCAAGACCGCCATGCCCCCGCACCTCGCCGCCAAGGCGGCCGTCGACGGGCACTTCGAGATGCCCGAGGTGATGGAGTGGCACAAGGTCCTCGCGCAGAAGGGGTGGGTCGCGCCGCACTGGCCGGTCGAGTGGGGTGGGCCGGGGCTCGACGTCGCGCGCCGCTTCATCCTCACCGAGGAGCTCGAGCTCGCGGGCGCGCCGCAGCTCTCGCCGTTCGGCCTCACCATGGCCGGGCCGCTGCTGATGCAGTTCGGCAACCAGAAGCACCGCTACCTGCCCAAGATCCTCTCCGGCGAGGAGGTCTGGTGTCAGGGCTACAGCGAGCCCAACGCTGGCAGCGATCTCGCCTCGCTGCGCCTCGCCGCGCGCGCCGACGGCGACTTCTTCGTGCTCGACGGCCAGAAGACCTGGACCACCTACGCGCAGTACGCGGGCTGGATCTTCGTCCTCGCGCGCACCGATCCCGCGGCCAAGAAGCAGTCCGGCATCAGCTTCTTCGTCGTCGACATGACGAGCCCCGGCATCCGCGTGCGCCCCACGCTCACCATCGGCGGCACCCACGCGTTCTGCGACACCTTCTTCGAGGGCGTGCGGGTCCCCAAGGAGAATCTCGTCGGTCCGCTCAACGGCGGGTGGACCCTGGCCAAGGCGCTGCTCGGCCACGAGCGCACGCTGGTCGCCGCGGTCGGCCACTCCACGCGCACGCTGCTGCGCTGCAAGCGCATCGCGCGCGAGACGATCGGCGACGACGGCCGCCCGCTCAGTGAGGACCCGGTGTGGCGCGCCAAGATCGCGCGCATGGAGTGTCGGCTCGAGGCGCTGCGGATGCAGAACTACCGCGCGATCGCCGGCGCCAAGCAAGGCCACGCGCCCGGGCCCGAGTCGTCGATCCTGAAGCTGCGCGGCAGCGAGGTGCTCCAGGGCATCTTCGAGCTCGCTCTCGACCTGATGGGCCACGACGCCCTCTCGTGGATGAACGAGCCCGGCGTCGTGCCGGCCCACGAGGACTGGGTCGCCCCCACCTACGACTACGTGCGCGCCGCGACGATCTACGCCGGCAGCAACGAGATCCAGAAGAACATCATCGCCAAGCTGATCCTGGGGTTGTCATGAACTTCGAGCTCGACGACGACCAGCGCCTGCTGGTGGACAGTGTGCAGACCTTCGTGCGCAAGGAGTCGCCGGTGTCGCGGTTCCGCGCGCTGCGCTCGAGCGGTGAGGGCGTGACCGGCGAGGGCGACGGCTTCTCGCGCGACCTCTACCGCAAGATGGGCGAGCTCGGCTGGCTCGGCCTGCCCCTGCCGGAGTCGGTCGGCGGCCTCGGTGGCAGCTTCGTCGACCTGATGCTCGTGCTCGAGCAGCTCGGCACCACGCTGGTCCCCGAGCCGATCCTCTCGTCGATCGTGCTCTCGGCGATGACGGTGGCCGAGTGCGGCGGCGAGCGGTTCCTCGATGGCGTCGCCACCGGCGATCGGCTGCTCGCCCTCGCCTACGCCGAGCAGCGAGGCCGCTACGACCTCTCGCGCCTCGAGGCCACGGCGGAGAAGTCCGGCGCCGGCTACCGCCTCCGCGCGAACAAGCGGTTCGTGCTCGACGGGCACACGGCCGACGCCTTCGTCGTGTCGGCGAAGCTCGACGGCAAGGTCGCGCTGTTCGTGGTGGAGGCCAAGGACGCGAGGGTGCAGCGCATCAAGACCCACGACGGGCGATTCGCGGCCCACGTGTCGTGCGACGTCGAGGTCGCGGCGGACCGCCTGCTCGCCGCCGACGGCCTGCCGGCGCTCTCGCGCGCGGTCGAGCGCGGCGCCGCC
>CAZUZY010000578.1:0-4030 GCA_964624885.1 uncultured Polyangiales bacterium
GCTGCCGCGCCGCTCGCGGCGGCCGAGCCAGCGCCTGCGCCAGAAACGGCAGCTAGGCCAGCTGCCGCGCCTGCACCTGATCCGACTGCGCCGGCGCTGGAATACGCTGCGGCTGCGCCTGCACCAACCGCCGAGCCTGTAGCAGCGGACGTGGCTGCCAATCCTGCGGCGGCGGCGGCGCTGCCGGCTGATGCCCCTGCGCCTGCTGCATTGCTGCGCCCGGCGCCGGCCGCGCTGCCATATCCTGCCGACGCAGCAGTGGCGGCGGATGCGGCTGCGCCAACCGCCGCCGCGACGGCTGCGCCAGCAGACGATGCCGCCGCCGACGCTATGCTCGCGCCGACACCGGACGCCGCGGCGATTGCAGCCGCCGCGGCCGCAGCGGCAGCCGTGCTGCGCCCACTCGCTGCCGCGGTGGCGATCCCTGCAGAACTGCCGGCGCCGGCCACACCAGCCCCCGTACTCCACGACCAGGAATACGCAACAACCGAATCCGTCGTCCCGTCGCTCCACACCACGCAGGTGCGGTACATCGTCGAGGCGGTGAGGCCGGTGGCCGCCGTGGTGAATCCGAACGCCCCGCTCGTGCCTGGCGCCGCCTCGCTGCCACTGGCAACGGCCGGCGAGCCGTAGGAGTCGAGCCCGGCCTTGACCTGCGCGGCCGTGGGCGCGGCCTGACTGACAGGGATGATGACGTAGTAGAGCGTCGCCATGCCGCGGCTCAGAAGGCGAGCGTCACCGTCGGCCGCGCCGTGGTGGCGGTGACGTCCGTGGCGCCCGGGCTCGACAGCTCCGGCGGCTCCAGCCAGGTCGTGTGCTGCGGTGCGCTGGCCGGGTAGTTGTCGGCCACGTCGTCATGGAGGGTCCACGACAGGCGGTACTGCACCGCGGCCTTGAGCGTGTTGACGAGCGTCGCCTCGGTGATGCTGCCCGCGCCGGAGGCGGCCGCGAAGCTCTCGCTGCCGGCTGCGAGTGCCGGCCCGATGCTGCCCGGGAGTTGTCCGGCGCGGATCTCGGCATTGTCCGGCGTGCCCCAGATCGCCTCGGAAATTACCCAGTACGCCGTGCGTGCCATGCAGCCTCAGAACGTGTAGTCCACGGCCGGGTAGCCGCCCGCCTTGGTGCGGCTCGTCATGCGCGCGTTGGACAGCGTGGGGTGCGTGTAGGCGGCTGCAGCGCCCGCCCAATGGCGTGAGGCGGCGAACACCTGCCACGGCCGCGCGTGCAGGTCAGGCAGCAGCGCAACGAGGCCGGTGGAATCGAGGTCGCAGTCGAGCCACAGGGCGTAGGTCAGCCATGAGTTCTGGTATAGGTTGTTTATCAGGTTGATATTGGTGGTGATTTTGCCGCCGTGGTCCGGCATGGAGCCGGTTGTGAAAACGGCATCGCCCCAGTACGCCCCATCGCGCCACGCGCGCACTTTGGCGTCTTTGGTCGACAGCGCGTATTGATGCAGCGTGCCGTCCGTTACGTGGATGTTCGCCGGCGCTATCGAATACTCGGCGCCGACGGCGATATATATACGCGAAGAGGTACCCCAGGTGACACTGCCGCCCCCCCAGGTGAAGAAGCTCGTACCGTCTTGCATCACCCCGCTGCTCGAAAACGCGCACACCAGCGATCGCACCGTAGCGCCCAGCGGTGGATCGAGCAGCTTAGCCGGTGTCGCGACGCCGTAGCTCGAATAGCTTCCTGCGGCGAGTTGCCCGTTCGCGGGAGACTGTTTAGCCAGCGCGTGCAGGTACGGTCGGGCGGAGATGCCGGTCCAGCCGACGATGCCGCAGATCACATGCTGGCCCCAGATGTTCGATCGGTTTGGCGCCGCGATGCTCTGGCCCGTTCCGCCGAGCGAGGTGGAGGTTCTGCGCACGGGCGAGCCTCAGCCGAACGTCTCGGTCTGGTAATACACCCAGTTGTCCGCTGCGCTCAGTGCGTAGCCGGTGGCGTTCTCGGCGTAGACCTTCAGGTACCGCGGCAGCGCTCCGCCGAAGAGCGGAGATACCGCAGTCGGCGCCATGATCGCCTGCGTCGCGCTGGTCTGCGTGTTGATCGCGCCCACGAACCGTGCATTGAGCTTGGTCGTCGAGCTGGGCGCATCGCTGTACGTGGTGCCGTCGAGCGAGCCGGAGACCCAGATGTTCACGTATTCGGTCGCGCCGCCCGTGCCGACCTTAGCCGAGGCGATCAGGAACAGCTCGTGCGGCGGCGATGCCGTCAGATCGATCGTGCCGACGAGGGTGAACGAGGCGTTGGACGCAGAGTTGAATCCGGACCCGACCTGCGTGTAAGAGCCGTATGCGTTAGCCATGCTCAGGCTCCCAGCGCGTTGAGCGCGTCGCTGATCCGGACGACCTCGATGGGCGCCGCAAACTCGGCGATCGCTTTGAGCGCGGCGACTTCGCCTGCCGTGAGGATGCCGGCCGTGACGAATTGATCGAGCATGCCGCGCAGAGCGGCGCTACCGAAATCCAGCCCCTCGCCCGCGAGGAAGCCGAGCTGGCGGCGCAGCAGCGAGCCGAGCACCTTGTCGTTCTGGCTCGCGCTCGCGAGCAGCGCATCGCGCGCGCCTTCGAGCTTGATAAGCACCACTTCGGCCGCGAGCGGGCCGCCGCTCATGCGCTCTGCGATACCGCGCGCACTGGTCATGCGCGGCCGAATCTCAGTGCGGCCCTGCGAGAGATAGTCCGCCAAGTCCTTGTCTCTGCGCTCGTCGACCATCGGCGCCACGGCGAGCGCCTGCGCCTCACTGAGCGCGCTGCCGTAGACGGCCTCGATCGCCGCCTGCTGCTGTGGTGTCATCACGTCACCTCGTCACGTTGTAGTAGCTCATGCACGGCGTCACGCCGCGCGCGTTGGGCCGCCAGCGCTGCACGCCGGCCTCGGCGAGCGCGCGCTCGGCGAGCTCGCTGCAGTACCAGGCGTCATCCTGTTGCCAATCGCGCTGCGCGAGTGCGATACCAACAACACCCGTCCAGTCATACGGTTTGCCGACCTGCGCATGCGCCCAGGCGAGGCCCCGCCCGTCGTCCGGCGTCGGCACGTCGACAACCTCGTACTCGCTCGCGCCGCGGATCACATCCTCGGCAGGCGTGATAACCACGCCGCCCTTGCGCGCGAGCGAGTGGATCACGACGTAGCCGTCGAGGATTCCGACGTGGCTCCACAAGCCGAACCACTGGCCCAGGCGCACGAGCGCGCTGCTGACGCTCAGGTGACGCGCGTAGATGAGGCGCATGGCGCGCGATTGACGACTGACTGGGCGCGGATCAGTCCTCGGTCACGGTGGTGCTGGTCGTCAGCCGCGGCGTGACGCCGTTGCTCACGTTGATGTTCGGAGTGACGGTGCCGCTGTAAAGCAGTTTGCCGGCGCCACTGTTGGCCGTGCCGATGCCGAAGTGCGTCACGGTGGCCGTGCCGGCCGTGCACGCGTCGAAATCGAGGTTGGCCGCGAGCGTGACCTGATTGCCTGAGACGGTGAAATTGGTGCCGTTGCGAGCGAGGCCCTTGCGCGCGTAGCCGGTGTAGGCGGCCTCGCTCGTGGACTGGTTGCCGGCCTCGCCGGGGTCGGCCGTGTGCAGGCTGAAGTACAGGCTGCCGGCGGCGGTCGAGCCGCGCACACCGGTTGCGTCACCGATGTTGGCTGCATCGGCGTTGGTGAAGATCAGCTTGATCAGATCGTTTTCGAATGCGTCGCTTTTGCTCATGGTGCTGGCTCCTGTTGCCGCAGTGGAATGGGTGGTGCTACCTGTTCAGTCGCCGCGGACCTGCACGATGCAGCGCGCGCTACGATGCCCCGCGTAGTGCCGGCATGTAAAGCGGAAATGCTTCCGCTTTACGCTGCCTCGCCGAGCCGTTACCCTCGCGGCCCATGTCGAGCGAGCAGACGATCGAAGTGCCGCGCGAGGGGTGCGTGTTCAGCGCCCACATGCAGCTGGCGGCAGCCGGCCCCACGCCAGGCGCCGGCAGGCGGTTTTCGGTGCCGCGGCCGCGGCTGCACCTCATAAGGTTCCATGGCGTGCTGGCGCCGAAC
>CAZUZY010000579.1:0-4004 GCA_964624885.1 uncultured Polyangiales bacterium
GGTCGCCCACGCGCGCACCCCCGCGCCGCACCGGCCGGTTCGCGCGCCCGAGCACGGTCGTGGTCAGCGACAGCACCGGCCCGCGCGCGAGGTTGCCACCCACAACCTTGGTCGAGAGCGCCGCGCACGCCTCGCGCTGACCCGCGGCGACGCGCGCGATCCCGGTGTCGTCGAGCCAGTCGGGGAGCGTCCAGGCGGAGAGGATCGCCGCCGGCTCGCCCCCCATCGCGAGGACGTCGCTCGCGGCCGCGACGGTCGCGCGGTATCCGACGTCCTCCAGCATCGCGCCTTCGAGCGCGCGCGTCGGGAAGTGCACGCCCTCCACGCACGCGTCCACCGTCACGACCCACCCGTCGAGGATCGCGCAGTCGTCCCCGAGCCCCTCGGCCCGCTCGCCCAGCGCGGCGGCGATGGCCGCGATGCGCGCGAACTCGTCCATGCCTCAGCGTGTCTCGAGCGGAAAACGCACCGTGAACACCGTGCCGCGCGAGGTCGGGGACGGGGCGTTGCGGCCGTCTCCGCGGCCGTTGCCCACGGCGATGGTGCCGCCGTGCATCTCGACGATGCGCTTGACGATGGAGAGGCCGAGGCCCGTGCCGCCGTGCTCCCGGGTGGAGGAGCCGTCGACCTGGTAGAAGGCGTCGAAGATCTTGCCGTGCTCCGCCTCGGGGATGCCGATGCCCGTGTCCTCGACGCGGGCGATCACGGCGGTGGGCCGCGCGGCGAAGAGCACGTAGCCCATGTCGTCCTCCGGCTCGCCAGCGGCCTCGGTGGACGCGGAGAGGCGCACCGTGCCCCCGCTCGGCGTGAACTTCACGGCGTTCTCGGCGAGGTTGGTGAACACCTGACGCAGGCGCTCGGCGTCGCCGCGCAGGATGGGGATGCGCGGCGCCACGTCGACCTCGAGCTTGAGCCCCTTGCGCAACGCCGAGGGCAGGAGGGTGGCCGCGACGTCCTCGAGCACCGCGCCGATGGCGACGTCGGCCGGCCGTAGGGAGAGCGTGCCGCTCTCGAGCTTGGACTGGTCGAGGAGGCTCTTGATGAGCGAGAGCAGCTGCTCGCCCTTCTCGCGGATCGTCTGCACGAACTCGAGCTGCTCGGGGTTCAGCGGCCCGCCGATGCCCTCGGCCAGCATCTCGCCGTACCCCAGGATCGAGGTGAGCGGCGTGCGCAGCTCGTGGCTGACGGTGGCGAGGAAGTTCGACTTGAGGCGGTCGAGCTCCTTGAGACGCTCGTACGACTCGGTGAGCTTCTGGTTCTGCTCCTGCAGCTCGCGGTAGCTCTCGCGGACGCTCGCGAGGTGCATCTGCGACGTGAGCAGCGCGCGGTGCCCGCTGAAGAGGATGAGGTCGAGCACCGCCTGCAGGTGCTTCGCGATGCGGGTCACCGTGTCGGTGCGTGCGCGCGGCATCTTCGGCAGGAGATCGCGCGCCTTCTCCGGGTCGATCCCGGCGTCGATGCGCAGCAGCGAGCGCGGCACCTCTCGCACCTCGGCCGGCAGGAACGGTCCGATGATCACCCGACCGAGGCGCCGCCCGTCGTAGTCGAGGCCGACGATGCGGTAGAGCGCGCCGGTGAAGCACGGGTGGGTCGCCTCTCCGGTCGGGCCAGGATCGGCGGACTTGACGGCGCCCACGGTGGAGGCGCACGCGGAGCGGCCGTCGCGGAGGCTCTGGAGGTAGACACACATCGCCTGTTCCTGGACGGAGTCGGCGAGGAAGGCGCCGTCGGTCGCGTAGATGCGCACCGGGATGCCGAACAGCGCATGGAACGACTTGCACACCTCTTGGAGTGCCTCGCGGTCGACGAGGTCTTCGAGCCGCAGCCCCTGCCCCATCGTGAGCGCGTCGATCGAGCGAGCCCCCTGCGCGCCCGCCGCCGAAGCCGCGCCCGGTGCAGCAGCCGGCCCGCCCGGGCCACGGGGGTTGTTCACGGGGCCCCCTTGCCGCCACCGCGGGTGCTCGAGGCGACCGAGCGGGGGTCGACACCGACCGCGGCCTCGATGAGCTTCTGCGGGTCTCCGACCACGCCGAGCTGCTTGGCGAGCGCCGCCACAAAGGTGTCGCTCCGCACGCGGAACTTGTTGGAGAAGTCGTGCTCGGCGTCGAGGCGCGACCAGGTCATGGCGAGCAACCCGAGGAACGTCTCGAGGACGCCTTCGCCGCGGGTGGCCACCGCCTTGTAGACCGGCTCGCGCCCGTGCTTGGCCAGATCGGCGAGCTCCTCGTCGCTGCGCACGGCGGGCAGGTCGCGCTTGTTGAACTGGATGACGAGCGGCATCTTGCGCAGGTCGAGGCCGTTGTCCTTCAGGTTCTGCCGCAGGTCGAGGAACGCGACCCGGTTGTTCTCGGCCTCGGCGAGCTGGGAGTCGGCGATGAACGCGACGCCGTCGGCGCCCTGCAGCACGAGCTTGCGGGTGGAGGCGTGGATGACCTGCCCGGGGACCGTGAACAGCTTCACGCGCAGCGACAGGTCCCCCTCGGTCTTGAACGCGAGCGGCAGGAGATCGAAGAACAGGGTTCGATCGTCCCGGGTCTCGAGGGTCATCAGGCGACCCCGGGACGAGTCCGAGGTGACCCGGTGGAGAGCCTGCAGGTTGCTGGTCTTGCCGCTGAGGGCCGGGCCGTAATACACGAGCTTGATGGTCAACTCTCGTGCGACGAAGTCGAGCTGCACGGGCTCACCGTAGATGGCTCCGCCGCGGACGCCAACCCGAGAAGGGCCCTTGTAGGGCCAGCTGGGAGGTCTCCCCAGGTTCCAGCCTGCCGGACGGCAAGTGGTCGAGTGTGCCGACGACACTCCCCGGAGAATCGCCCCCCCGCTGGAAGATTTCGCTTCTGCGGCAGTCGTGGCAAGATCCACCGACGGCGTCCCATCCATGTGACGCGCGCCGACCTTTCCTTCCCCTCTCTCCGTTCAGGTAAAGCACCTCCGTGGGTCAGATCAATCCGGGTCTCATCGTCGCCGGTCGCTATCGGCTGCTGCGCAAGCTCGGTCAGGGCGGGATGGGGACCGTCTGGTCGGCGCGCAACGAGCTCATCGATCGCGAGGTGGCGATCAAGATGATGCGCCCGGAGGCGGCCGCGAACCCGGTGTCGCTGCAGCGCTTCTTCACCGAGGCCAAGGCTTCGGGCCGCCTGCGGCACCCGAACATCACCGAGATCTTCGACCTCGGCCAGGCCGAGGACGGCTCCCCGTTCCTGGTCCTCGAGCTCCTCACCGGCGAGCCACTCGACTCCGTCCTGCGTCGAGTGCCCACGCTCGCGCCCGTGCAGACCCTGCTTCTCGCCAAGTCGATCGCCGCGGGGCTCAACGTCGCCCACGCCAAGGGCATCGTCCACCGCGACCTCAAGCCCGCCAACATCTTCCTCCACCGCGACCCGATCACGCTCGACGTCATCCCCAAGGTGCTCGACTTCGGCATCTCGAAGGTGACCGGCCCCGAGGCCATCGACCACCACGCCACCCACACCGGCACGGTCGTGGGCTCGCCGACGTACATGAGCCCCGAGCAGGCTCGCGGCGTCAGCGACATCGATGCGCGCGCCGACCTCTGGTCGGTCGGCGTGCTCATGTACAAGTGCCTCACCGGTCGCGCCCCGTTCAACGCCGCCAACTACAACGCGTTGATGGTGGCGATCATGACCGAGCCGCATCCGCCGGTGCAGAAGTGGGTGCCCACCGTGCCCACGTTCGTCTCGGAGATCATCGACAACTGCCTGCGCAAGGAGCGCAGCGACCGTGTCCAGAGCGCCAAGGCCCTGATCTCCCTGATCGACAGCGCTCTCCTCGGCATGAACGCCGAGCGCGCCAAGCTCGAGCTGCCTTCGGACGATCTCGACGACGACATGCCGACCATCGCCCGCGGCGATCGCAGCGATCTCATCGCGATGGTCACGGCGTCGACCGCTGCGGCGCCCGCGAGCCACGCGCCGTCCACGACGCCCCCGTCGACCGTGCGCGCGAGCGCACCGCTCGTGCGTGTGTTGCCTGCGGCGTCCAGC
>CAZUZY010000580.1:0-4003 GCA_964624885.1 uncultured Polyangiales bacterium
GCCCTTCCAGGCGGCCGAGCCCGCGAGGTGCTTCGTCAGGTGGAGGCGCGCGGTCTTGAACTCGTTCCCGATCAGGCCGAGGCCGAGGAGGAAGACCCGGAAATCGTACTTCGCCGTGGCGACGGTGAACTCGCGGCGCTTGCTGAGCGTGTTCCGGGCGTTGAGCCCCTTCGCCGCGAGGGCGAGCACGAACTGGACGTAGGCCTTGATCTCCCCGGCGTGGAGCGTGCCGTTGAAGTACCGGAACTCGATCGTGCCGCGGAAGAAGAGGCTGTTGAGGTTGAGGCCGTGGTAGCGGCTCTGATCGTAGCGGTTCGGGAGGGCGCCGACCCGGCCGTACCAGGCGGTCGAAACCGCCGAGAGGTCGCGGGGCCGAGCCGCTTCGAGCCGCGCGAGGAAGCTCGGCTCGATGGGGCGGCAGTAGCTGGTGAGCCGGTTCTGGGCGATCCCGAGCGCGTGCTCGATCAGGCGCTCCTGCTTGTGGACCATCTTCACCAGGCTCGCGACCTGCTTGCCCGAGAACTGCTCGGCGCCGACGTGGATGTGGATGCCCGTCGAAGGGTCGGTCTTCGCGCCTGCGGCGCGCACTGCCCGGACGATCGACTGGAGGATCTCAAGGTCGGCGTAGCCGAGGATCGGCGAGACGATCTCGCCGCTCCGGTAGCCGCCGGAGAGCGAGCCGTCGGGCACCACCTGCCAGCTGCGCCCGTCGGGCGCGGTGATCGAGTAGCGATCGCCGGCCTCGCGGACCGCGCCGCCGACGACGCCGTGGATGGCGCGGGCGAGGGCGGCGCGGTGGAGGCCGATGGTCTCCAGCTCGATGCCGAAGCGGAGGGTCTGGATGGTGGCGAGGGTCTTGTCGGCGGCGTTGTGCATGCCCGGTGTACATGCGTGTTCCGGTCCTGCGCGCGCGACGCCGTAACCGCGCGTATCTACGGAGCCCCACACGGCCCGCCCTGATACGAACATCCGGAAATTCGGGGCTCGCGCGAGTTGTTCGAAGAACTCGCCGGACATGTGCATCACGGTCGGTCAGCAGAAGGTGCTGACCTCTACTGGGCGAACAACTCCGCGGCCTCGGGCGCGCCCAGGCGCTTCAGCTCGCGCTTGATGGCGGCGCGGAGGAAGTGCATCCGGCTCTTGAGCCCGGCGGACTTCCAGGCCAAGTCGAGCGCTTGCACCTGCTGGCTCGAGGCGCGGAGCGGGAGGATCTGCATCGTGTCGTCGGCGCGCGTGTTCTTGCGCTTGCGATCCTCGCGTGGGCCCACCGGAACGCGCCCCTTCTCGGCCTCGCGGATCTTCCAGATGAGGTAGTTCCGGTCGGTACTCTCCGTCGGGCGGCCCACGATGGCGACGTAGGCCTCGCGGAGCTCGGGCACGGTCATCGTCCGGTACGCGCCGCGGGGCGCGCGACGTCGGCGTCCAGGGGCGACTGCGGGCCTTGCCTCGGCGGTGGCGGCGGTGGCCTCGCTCTCCGTGGTCGAAGCGGCGTCAGGCCTCGTCGTGGCGGTGTCGGCGGTGCCCTCGGTCTCCGTGGTCGCGGCGCTCTCCGGGGTCTCGGTCGTCACGGGGTCGGGCGCGTCAGCGGCCAGAATCCGCATCGTGCCAATCGGCTCGATCCTCTCGACAACGGGAGCGGGCGCAGCGCTCGTCTCGGCCGTCGTGGGGGTCGGGCGCGCCGGAGCCGTGCGCGCCTCGAGGATCTTCCGGACGAGGAAGGTGCGGTTCGGGCAACGGGTGGCCTCGCCCGTCGCTTCGGCGAACAGGGCCTGGAGCTCGGGCAGTCGAAGCGCGTCCAGCTGCGCCTTGGTCTTCGGTCGGGGGGTGGTGGTCATGAGATCCCTTCTTTCAACGGCGGGCGCTGTCACTTCCTGTGCCTGCTCGCCTACGACCTCGAGCCGCGCTTCTGGGAAGAAGCCCGGCGAGGCGCACGAAGGGACGCGCCCTACCGCGCGGACCAGGCGTGTCTCGAGCCGTACCGCGCCATCGTGCCTTCCACGACGAACACGTCGGTCGGCGACGTGCCTGCGCCGGGCGAGGGCTCCTCGTCGCTCTCTGCGTCGATGGCCTCGCGCGTGACGACGTTGTGGACGGCGTACTCGAGGGGCCAGTTGGGTTGGCTCATGAGGTAGACAACGGCTTCGGGATCGCAGGACGACAGCTTCTTGATCAGGTCGCGAACGTTCACAGGCGTGCTCCTTTCGCGCGGCGGATCGTGGCCTCGCGCGTCGGCATACAGCGCATCGTTAGCGCCAATAGCAAGTCCCTATCGCGCGATGGATCGACTCTTTTCCAAGGGGATCCGCACCTCGCAGAGGTGTGGGACCCCTGATGCGCGCATCAGCCTCCGCAACTCCGCGAGATGACGACGCGTATCGCCGCGCCAGGGTCATCGGGCTGATGCGGATGTCCGAGGGCACGTGCCCTCAGCTCGCCAACGAGGCCGTGTTCTTGCGGTGATGTACTCGACAAGGCGTTGGACCGACGTTCGCAACAAGGCCCCTCGAAAGGAGCACGAACATGGGAGCCGACGAATTCTTCACCACGAGCAAGGGCAAGAACGCAGAGGAGGCCTTCTATGCCGCCCTCGAAGAGACGCGGTACGAGGTCGGACACCGGAGCTACACCGGCACGATCGCTGAGAAGCACGAATTCGAGATGCTCACGGATCGCAAGATGCCCGAGAGGGAGGCCGAGAAGCTCGCGCAGGGTCTGATCGAGAAGAGCGACCGTCGGGCCTGCGACAAGTGGGGGCCTGCCCTCTGCATCGCGCTCGAGGACGGCCGGTTCCTCTTCTTCGGGCTCGCGTCGAGCTGAACTTTTCCACCCAAGCCGAGGCGGGCAACCCCTCGGCTTGCTTGCGCCAGATCACACGGACGAACTTCGGTGCGAGGCGCCAGATCGTCTTGCTCGCTCGCGCGTCGAGATTCCCATCACCAACACCGAGCACGCACCGCGTAGCTCACAGGAGGGGATCTCATGGCAACCAAGAACATCAAGGGGCAGAGCAAGAAGAACCGCGTCGCGAAGAAGCCTGGCCCGAAGCCACCGAAGGCGCCGCCCCCGGTGGTGACGTACGACTTCATGCGACGGAGCTTCCAAGTTCCTGCGCGAATCAACGACCTGCACCTCGAGTTCCAGGACGCAGGGGTGCGAGCCCATTCGGAGGGGAAGCCCGTGAGGGCCAAGACGACCGGGAACAACGTCGACCTCGAGTTCCCCGCCTACGCCAGTCCGTGGGAGCTCGTCGTCGAGTTCGAGCGTGACGGT
The DNA here is from genome assembly GCA_964624885.1 of uncultured Polyangiales bacterium. Taxonomy (GTDB): domain Bacteria; phylum Myxococcota_A; class Polyangia; order Polyangiales; family JADJMO01; genus JADJMO01. Next base: position 3,271 of record CAZUZY010000580.1, read on the forward strand.
GAGATTCGAACGCCGCTTCGCTGGCACTGGACGATCGACGGCGTGGCCCAGAGCGGCGGCGAAGGCTGGCCGCCCGCCCACTCGTAGTCTCGCGAGAACGAAGGGGGCGGCTGTCTCTGGCCGCCTCCTTCGACGCGCGGGCGTTGGACTCACGGAGCCTTGTCGCTTGAGCGGATGAGCCGAACGACGGTGTCGAGCTCGTCGCGGATGCTCCGGATCGAGTCCTCAAAGGAGGACATCCGAGCCTCCCACTCGCGCCGCCCGAGCATGTCGGAGCGGATCTCCGACAGGGTCGAACGAGACGAGGCGTGTTCGGAGCGGAGCACGTCGAGCTGGCCCTCGGCGCGCACGAGCGCGACCTCCGAACCGTGCACCGCCTTGATGAGGCCCTGGGTCTCGGTCTCGAGCTCCCGAAAGCGCCGGTCGCGCTCGGCGTCCTGGCGCATGATCGTGTAGCGAAAGAACGCGACCAGCAGGGCGATGAGCGCCGAGAAGCCGATGCTCACCACCGGAAGGGTGTCGTGCATCACGCGTCCAGACCCGCCGCGGAAACGGGCGCCGAGACGACGATGGTGGGCGCGGGAGCCGCAGCAGGGGTGAGCTCGGCCACGACGACGGGCGCAGGCACGGGCTCTGGCGTGACGGCCGGCGGCGTGATGGGCGCAGGGGCCGGTGCGGGAAGGGGCGCCTGCGGCGCGGGAACGACGACAACGGGCGCAGCCGGCGCGACCGC